>NZ_BAAAAF010000009.1:0-146773 GCF_037101285.1 Brevibacterium metallidurans | reverse complement strand
CTCACCACCATCGCCGAGGAGATCAACAATCGACCCCGCCGCCGACTGGGCTATCTCACGCCCACCGAGGCATTCGCTCGACTGCTCGCCGGCGAGCCCCATGTTGCTTCGACGCCTTGACATCGCCAAATGCTACGAATTCGCCTTCTTCGGTATGCACCTCAAACTGCGGGGTGCCTCTGCGTCTCCGATCCGCTGCGTCGCCATGCCGGTCAGGGACGTATGAGCACGAGCCTGTCACCCGATGAGGGCCGGCTCCGCTCGTACTTCGAGGCTTTCACGTCCCCAGAAGTCGGAGGAACCACGTCTGGCGGCGTCTCGCGACCGGCGGCTTCGGATATGGACGCTGAAGCTCGACGACGACTGGTCGAAATCATGGACGGATTGGGGCTCCGAACGCGGATCGATGACATCGGCAATATGTACGGACGCTACGCGAACGCCGACAATGAAGGTGCGGCGCCGGTGGTCATCGGCTCCCATCTCGATACTGTCGTGCCCGGAGGCCGGTATGACGGAATCCTCGGGGTCGTCCTCGCACTGGAGACCATTGCCCTGCTGCAGGAAAGAGATGTCCACGGTTCGAGACCGGTCGAGCTTGTGAACTTCACCGGCGAGGAGGGGGCCCGTTTCGCTCCGGCCATGCTGGGGTCCGGGGTCGCCACCGGCCTTTATGATGTCGACTACGCCGTTGCACGCACAGATGCCGAAGGAGCGGTACTCGGCGAGGAGCTCGAACGAATCGGATACGCCGGGGATCGACATAACCGCCTTGGTGAGTTCAGCGTTTCACTCGAGGCGCATATCGAACAGGACACGAATCTCGATGACAACCATCTCAGTGTCGGAATCGTCGATGGGATCCGGCCGGTCACCTGGAGCACAATCACACTGACGGGACCAGGGGGCCACGCCGGCGGTCGAGCACAAGTCGATCGCCAGGATCCGCTGGTAGCAGCGGCCCGGATGGCGGCGAGTGTCGATGAGGATGTTCGCGCGATGGACGGTGCCAAGGCTACGATCGGCCAGATGAACCTGCACCCCGGTTCGGCGAACGTCATCCCTTCCCGGGTGACATTCAATCTCGACCTTCGAGCCTCCCAGGAGTCGTCGCTGCGCGATCTTCTGAACGACACGTCTGAGAAGTTTGCAGTCATTGCCGAAGAGTTCGGAGTCACCTACTCTATCGACACCTATTGGAGGATGCCGGAAGCAGTCTTCGACGAGGACATCCGTACCGTCATCGCACGCTCCGCAGAGACACTCGGTATTCAGACAATGACGTTGACGGGAGACATCGGCCACGACAGCCTCCACCTTAGCCAAGTGGGACGCAGCGCGATGCTGTTCGTGCGTACTTCGGGCGGCATTTCCCATGCAGAGGACGAGCACGTCCCGTGGCCCGCGCTGCTCGACGCTGCCAGACTGTACGCAAACACAGTGGTCGAACTCATTAAATGAGGTTCATCGAGTCGTGGCCGCGCTGAGCAGCATCAGACTCAGCGCGGCATCGCGACCGATGGTGACGTCCAGGCCGGTGAGTTCCTCGAAATGATTCAGCCGATTGATGACTGTGTTGCGATGGCAGGACACCTGCCGTGCTGACTGTTTCGTCGAACCAGTCAGCAGATAGATCTCGACGGTGCGGATGAGTCTGTCGCGCTCGTCATCGGCCAACATCTCGACATTCTTCATCAACTGCGTTCGCAGGCCGGGCATGTAGGAGTCGATCGCCGCTCCGAGTGCGGAGGGAAGCAGGTCTTCTGCAGCCACGATTCCTGCATTTTCGTCGAGGCCCGCTATCAGAGCGTCAGCTCCCTGGGCAGCACTGCGAATGTCGGTGAGGCCGTGTGCCGGAGCATACAGCGCCACTGAGAGGCCGGACAGCTCAATGGATTCCTGGACCCGGGTCTCAACAGTCCTCCAGAACACGCATGACGTCCTGCCCAGAGGACTGCCGAAGCATTCCCCCGCTTCCTGGAAGCTCTCGGTCACCGATTGCAGAGCGCGGGCCGCGCTGGGGTGGGCAACTGCCAGGGTCAGGGATTCGTTGTGCTCAATACCAAGTTCGACAGCGATGTTCTCGAGCTCGAACCCTGAGATCTCTGTCTCCCCGAACAGCCGCCCCAAGTACTGACGCGCAATGATGGTGCGATCCCTACTGATCCTGGACTTCTCCTTGAGGAACTCGTCACGAGCCGCCAGTACGTAGTTGTCGATCACCCTATGCAATAGATCAACATGATCGATCAGGGCTTGCTGGTCATCCGGGCCCGCCAGCGCCACCAATCGACGCCAGAACAGCGGGAAGTCGAGCTGGATGGCGAAGACGAGAGCTTCCAGTGAGACTCCTCGTTGCGCGCGTGATCTGCCGAGCATTCGTGCTGCTTCGATCGCCTTCTGGCCGTCGTCTTGCCCGGAGAGCTGTTTAGCAAAGATGCGGAAGATCAGGCTGGCGGCTTCGAGCATGTCATTTCGCGACAGATCGACGCCTGAATAGATGCGGCTGCCGACGAGTTCGTCGACGTATTCGCGCACCAGATCGTCTATCGACGCGGCTAGGCGATTGACCAATCTCTGCCAGGCGGCATCAGAATCGTGAGGAGGATGGTCGAGGTGAAAATGCGTCATAGGTGTTCTTGTTCTTCAGCGAATGTGAGTCAATTTAGGGTATCCGAAGTCGTCGAGGTCTGCCGGCTAACTCCACCGAGGATGCTGCCGGGACGCGGAGAGCACGATGACGTCATTCACCAGTGTCCGACAGTTTGATGTATTGGTAGACCTTGCCACCGTTGTTGAGGAATTTGCGGACGCGTGATGACCCCGGCTGTATACTATCGCCGATGAGTTAGCGACTGGCGTCGAGGTCGTTCAAGTCCGTCATTTTTGATCGGGGCGATCCGCGACGACGCATGGACGGGCAGCGAATACTCTGAAGCGATCTACGACGAGGAGACCAGGACATGGATTTCGAAGGCCGAAGTCGCTGAAATCCCGTTCACCGCGTTCACCTCGAAGAGAAAGGCACTGCAAACGACGGGACGTTTGCTGGTCCGCCGCATCCCTGAACTCAACGAAACCAAACGCATGAGTGGGCAAGACCCATTGTTCGACTTGTTCCAGTATCACGCGTTCTTCACCACCGTCGACCGGACTCGTTTCGACACTGTTGCTGCTGATCAAGTCCACCGCAGGTACGCGATCATCGAGCAGATCAATGCGGAGCTGAAGAGCGGTGCTCTGGCGCATATGCCCTCCGGGGTGGTCAACGCCAACGCTGCGTGGGTGACGATAGCGTCGATCACTCACAACCTGCTGCGGGCTGCTGCCGGACTCATCCGTGGACGGATGAGCAAAGTCCGCGCTCCGACGCTGCGGACATGGTTCATCAGCATTCCGGCTCGGATAACTCATCGGGCCAGGAAACTGATTATGCATCTGCCCACGAAGTGGCCGCGGGCAGATGTATTCTCACGCCTCTGGCAAGCAGCGTTGAGCCCACCAAGGACAGTATTGTCCCGACCGATTCGCTCTTGCTTCGAGCACGATGCCGCGGGGTCTGGAGGAGACCTTCGGAAACTTTCGTGGAAGAGACTGGTGAGAGACCGGGGCAATGTCTCCTGCCCGCTCACCGATTCCGCGCTCGAATCCGAGCGAGCCCCTGGCATCAAGCACATCGGTGGATCAAGGTTAAGTAGCGACATCACAATAGTCACGAGTACCGAAAAGATGATGAAGGGTCCGGGCAGGGTGATGGCTAAGCTGCACCTGGGCCCATCCCCAGCTGCATTGCATCGGCCAGCGTGAGAGCTTCAACCCCAGGTGTACGTCGGCATTGGGGACACATCGGTTCGTCGTTCCGGTTGGGAGCCAAGCCGTCTTGTTGGCCGTGCGCGCATTCCGCAACCTCGCGGGGGAGTGTCCTGAGGAGGCGCGTGATCTCCCCGCGCTCCTCCCGTGCTTGTTGACCAGCCCTGTCTCGGACTCCGTAAAGTACACGCGCCCTGTAGGCGGGGTCGCTCAGGAGTCTGCCGCTGGCAGAGCGAGTCGTCGTTGGGTCTGCGGTGGCCCTCTCAATCATTGCTACAGCTTCGGCCTGTGTGCAGTCGGCGGCAGATGCAACTTCAGCCACGTCCCTGCTAGCGCCGCCCGCCCGTTTACGCGCTCGGTGGTGGGTGGTCTGGTCATTGGTCTGGTGAGGGTTTGGTGGCCCCTCCCGGTGGAGGGGCAGACTCCCTCCCGGTGGAGGGGCAGACCCCTCTTGATTTAGGGTTGCATCCCCTCTCACGAGAGGGGACCCCTCTCGTGAGAGGGGATCACTCTGGGCGTCCTTGAGGTCTCGACGACGCTCCAGGAGCCAATTGCCCCAACTGTTGTGGAGCTCGGTCGCGATCTCTGAAGGTAACGTCAGCCAATACTCCGCGTTCCAGCCGGGCCGGCCCGGCGACACGCAAGTCAGCAGGCCGAAATCTTCTAGCGCACGAAGTGCCTTACGAAGCGCTTCCTCCTTGCAACCTGCGTGACTCATCAATCGCTCGTGGCCGGGGAAAGCCTTGCGACCAAACTTGTCGGAATAGTCGGAAACCAGCATCGCGACGAGTTTCATCATGGTCGGACTGCTGCCGTGAGCCTTGGCCGTCGCCCTAAGATGTTCAGCTTTGAGGTTAGTTACGGCGCGGTGCCAGTTGATGTAGTGGAACGGTGAAATACGGCTCTTGGCTCCGCTGACTACCGTCGGTAGACTAGTCATCAAGGTCTCTTTCACACTGAGGGTCCGAGCAAGAGTTCTGGCAACTTCGGCAGCCGGTGCAACGACTGCCGTGTGCGAGTTTCTGAGGGGCGCGTCTATCTTTCGACGCGCTCCTCATGCTGTCTCGGTGGGATCTTCGCCGCGACTCGTTCGTGAACTTTCTGACTCGATGTACATTCGAATGTCATCGCTCCGATACACGACTCGGCGTCCGAACCGCACGGAGCGTGGGCCAATCCCGGCGTGACGCCAATAGCGGAGCGTTCCCTGCGGAATTCGAAGGAGTTCAGATACCTCAGTGACTGTCAGGAAGTCTGGGCCGTCCTGGAGAGTAAGGATCTGACGTTCGGGCTGGTTGAAGGCAGGTGCGAAGCGAGGCCCGCGCTCAACGTTTACGTGTGGTGTCGAAACTGTTCGGCTCATATCAACACAATAAGCGCATAAATCGAAAATCGCAACTAGCGATTTGCGAATCAGGAGAGGAGTGTATTACTGTGAGTGCATGGCAATAAGAAATGGCGATCAGACCACTGACCAGCGCTTCGGTGAAGTAATCCGCCGACGACGCGAAGCGATCGGGCTAACCCAGGAGGAAGTAGCTACAGCTATGGCCGCCGAGGGTCTCTCCCTCTCAAGCACGAGCCTGGCGAAGGCGGAAGTGGGAACTCGCTCGGTAAAGATCGCCGAGGCTGTTGCGCTTGCACGCGTCCTTTCCTTGCATCTCGACTTACTCGAACTGACCGACTCCGGCGACGAACTGACGGCATTAATGTCACGAGCCTCCGCAGAAGCCGCGACAGCCGCTCGTGCGGCTTCGGAAGCCACAGCAGAAGCCGAGCGGCGGCAAAGGCAAGCTGCGGCCCTTGACGTCCTCAGTCGCGCAAGGACTGAGCCTGTTTCTTGGCCTCGGGATCTAGCAGATCTCCTGGAGGTCGCGTTCGGAAACGAACGGTCTGCTGCTCGTGCTGGCTTGCAGTCGCTCGGAATGCAGCCAGGAGTTCTCGACAAGATCGAGAACGAAGAGCCCGTGGTGCGTGGCGGACGCTGGGACTGGGTGGCCTTCGCGGCTGGCTTCCGTATTGCGAAGTTGCTCCCTAACCTCACGATTGGGCACTAAGTCGTGGCCAGCATCAAGAGGCGTCCGAACGGGAAGTGGCGAGCACGCTATCGCGATGAGGCCGGACAAGAGCACGCGCGGCACTTCGAGCGCAAGGTTGACGCGCAGCGATGGTTGGACGAGGTCACGGCATCAGTCATTACGGGGGTGTATGTCGACCCGGGGGCTGGAAAGGTAAGTCTTGGAAATTTCTATGCTGACTGGGCAGACCGGCAGGTCTGGGTTGACTCGACCCGCGCCAACGCGGACCTAAGTATTGCGTCAACAGGTCTTGCAGACTTTCCGATCAAGTCGATCCGGAAGTCGCATATCGAGTCTTGGGTGAAGCGTTTGGTCGGCAACGGGCTTGCTGCATCCACGATCAAGACGAGGTACGTTGTCGTTCGCTCGGCCTTCCGTGCCGCCGTCGCCGACAGGTTCATTGTCGAAGATCCGTGTACCGGAGTTGCCCTACCGCGCCTTCGGAAGCGCGAGGCGGCTATGCGGATACCGACGCCTGAGCAGGTGGGTAGGTTGGTGGCATGTGCTGACAGCGGGCGACTCTCAACGCGGAAGGGCTTCGGCGCATACGTTCAATTGGCCGCGTTTGCAGGACTGCGTCTGGGCGAGGCCGCGGGAGTCCAGGTAGGCGACATTGACTTCTTGCGCCGGGAACTGCGCGTTCGGCGCCAGGTTCAGCGTGACGGTTCAACGTTCGCCGTACGTGCGCCAAAATATGGCTCCGAGCGAACCGTCTACCTTCCCGACGCCCTAGTGCATGCCCTAGCCCAACATGTGGCCAAGCATGCACCAGGCGACGATCCTACGAGGTGGCTCTTTCCATATCGTGAAGGTCCTCTCTACGACAACGCTGTGATCTGGCGGTGGCGGGCTACCAGGAAGTCAGCTGGACTCACCGAAGTCCGTCTACACGACCTGCGACATTTCTACGCCTCGGGGCTGATTGCCGCGGGGTGCGACGTGGTGACGGTCCAGCGCGCACTCGGCCACGAGTCGGCTAGCACGACGCTCAATACTTACGCGCACCTGTGGCCGAAGGCCGAGGATCGAACACGGAGCGCCGCGGCTAACCTCATGGAGTCCACTTCGGCCGATATTGCGGACTCTCGGCGGACTCGACCTCGGAAATTCGGCTCTGACCAGGGGCTTTGACCTGTTCTTAGTAGTACCAGGGGTACGGCGACCAGTCGGGGTCGCGCTTCTCGAGGAATGCGTCACGGCCTTCGACGGCCTCGTCGGTCATGTAGCCGAGTCGGGTCGCCTCCCCGGCGAAGACCTGCTGGCCCATGAGGCCGTCGTCGACGAGGTTGAAGGCGAACTTGAGCATGCGCTGGGCGTTCGGGGACTTGCCGAGGATCTCTTCGGCCATCGTCAGGGCCGCGTCTTCGAGCTCGGCGTGGTCGACGACTTCGTTGACGGCGCCCATGTCGGCCATCTCCTGCGCGGAGTACGTGCGGCCGAGGAAGAAGATCTCGCGCGCCTTCTTCTGGCCGACCATCTTCGCCAGGTACGCCGAGCCGTACCCGGCGTCGTAGGAGCCGACATCGGCGTCGGTCTGCTTGAACTTCGCGTGCTGCCGCGAGGCGATCGTCATATCGCAGACGACGTGGAGGCTGTGTCCGCCGCCGGCCGCCCAGCCGGGGACGACGGCGATGACGACCTTGGGCATCGTGCGGATGAGGCGCTGGACCTCGAGGATGTGGAGGCGACCGGCCCGTGCCGGATCGACGCTCTCGCGGGTCTCGCCCGAAGCGTACTGGTAGCCGGAGCGGCCGCGGATGCGCTGGTCACCGCCGGAGCAGAACGCCCACCCGCCGTCCTTTTCACTCGGTCCGTTGCCGGTGAGCAGCACCGCCCCGACGTCGGAGGTCTGGCGGGCGTGGTCGAGAGCGCGGTAGAGCTCGTCGACGGTGTGCGGGCGGAAGGCGTTGCGGACCTCGGGACGGTCGAAGGCGATGCGCACGGCACCGACGTCGTCACCGTCGGCGTCGATCGCCCGGTGGTAGGTGATGTCGGTGAAGTCGAAGCCTGCGACCTCGCGCCAGCGGGTCGGATCGAAGATCTCGGAGACGGTCATGGTCCCCAGCCTAACGCGCGCCGAGGTGGCGCCGAGGTCAGGGTGTGCATGCCGGTCACGGGTCCTATGGGGCGGTCCCGCACCCTATGGGTAGGGTGGCCCCATGACCGCCACCGCCCGGGATCTCCCCGCCTCCATCGCCGACCTCCTGCCCCGCGTCCACGTCCTCCGGCTGCCCATGATCACGCGGTTCCGGGGCATCACCGAGCGTGAGGTCATGCTCCTCGAAGGCCCCGCAGGCTGGGCGGAGTTCTCCCCGTTCCTCGAGTACGGGCCCCTCGAGTCCTCCCGGTGGCTGCAGGCGGCACTCGAGTTCGCGGGTCTCCTCCCACCGGAGTCAGGGCAGGACCGCCCCCTCCCGGGGCAGGCGCGCCCGGGTTCCACCTCGACGGCCCCGACTCCGGCCTCGACCGAACCCGGCCGTCCCACCGCCCGTACGTCCGTCCCTGTCAACGCGACCCTTCCCGCCCGTCCCGTCGCCGAGGTCGAGTCGATCCTCGCCCGCTTCGGTGCGGTGGGCACGGTCAAGGCGAAGGTCGCGGAGAACGGGATCGCCTCCCTGCCGGAGGACCTCGCCCGCCTGCGCGAGCTGCGCCGACTCCGCCCCGACGTCGAGCTGCGCCTCGATGCGAACGCGAAGTACACCCTCGCCGAGGCGCTCGACGCCGCCGAGGCCTTCGCCGGGTTCGGTCTCCAGTACTTCGAACAGCCCGTGCCCGGGGTCGAGGACCTCGCGCGGCTGCGGGAGGAGTTGGCCGCCCGGGGCCTGCCGGTGCGCCTGGCCGCCGACGAGTCGATCCGTAAGGCCGAGGACCCCCTGCGGGTGGCCGGGCTCGGTGCCGCCGAGGTCGTCATCGTCAAGGTCCAACCGCTGGGTGGGGTGGCTGCGGCCCGGAGGATCGTCGCGGAGAGTGGGCTGCCGGCGGTGGTGTCCTCGGCGCTCGAATCCTCCGTGGGTCTGGCCGCCGGTGCGCAGCTGGCCGCGAGCCTGCCGGTCACCGCGGCGAGCAGGGAGGTCCTCGGTGAGATGCCCGCGTGCGGTCTCGGCACGGCTCGTCTCTTCGCCGAGGATGTCGTCGCCGATGGCCTCGTGCCCACGGACGGTCGGATCCCCGTGACGCGGATCGCCCCGGACCCGCAGCGCCTGAGGGCACTGGATGCGGGTCCGGGGCGATCGGAGTGGTGGCTGCGGCGGGCTCAGGCGTGCTGGGACGTCCTGCGCTCGCCCACCGAGTGAGGGCTGAACTCAGCCGGCGTTCTTGACGGCCTCGACGGCGGCCTCGGCGACCTTGACCGCGTCCTGCTCGTCGCCCTGCGGCGAGAGGTTGGCGGCGGTGACGACCGTGTTGCCGACACGGGCGACGACACTCTGCGTCGACATCGCCGGAGCTCCGCCGGTCTCCATCGAGGTGCGGGTGCCCACGGCCTCGTCGGCTCCGGCGACCTTCGCGTCGAAGGTCTCCGAGGTCATCTGCATCTCCATGCCCTGCATCGTCATCGTCACATCCCCGCAGGTCTCGGCCATCTTGCTCGAAGTCGAGAACTGATCGGTCGTGGCCTTCTCGTCGGGGAAGCTCGAGAGGCCGACGCTCATCGTGTTGTCGGAGGCGACGCCGACGACGGTGGTCCCCGCACTCGCCTGCGCGGCGTTGAGGCCGGCCATGGCGAGGTCCTTGCACTCGGCGGGCTCGAATTCGGCCTGTTCGAGGGCCTTCGCGGCCTCGCCGCTGGAGACGGCGGAGGCGTCCATCGGCTTGAAGGTCTTGCCGTCGAAATCGGTGGTCTCGATGATGTTCGTCAGGGCTGCCTCGTCGAGCTGCTTCGCGGCCTGGGTCTCCTCGGCCGCAGGCTGCGAGCCGGAGTCCTGGCCGGAGTCGGCGGAGTCCGAGGAGCCGCCGCCGGTGCATCCGGCCAGGGCGAGGACGGCGGTGAGGGTGATGGCGGGCAGAAGGCGTTTCATTGGTCGACCTCTCGAGTCTGGGTACAGCCGTCAGGTGCGGCTGGAGCGGGGGAGCGGCGGGGCGTCACGCCCGGCTTTCAGGCGGGTGCCTGGTAGTCCGCTGGGTGGCGGCTGGGATCAACTGTAATCGAGTGCTGACGGGTCCGTTCCGCGCGGGTGTGCCGATTCGGGCACATCGTCGTGCACATCCGACACACCTTCTGCAGGGTGCCCTGTCGTGTGGTCGTGCTCCTCTCGGATCGGCGTCTCCGGTTCCTCCGCGGAGGCGATGCGCACGGTCGTCACCTCCTCCTGACCGAGCGTCGTGAAGTGCTGTGTGCGCCGACCAGGGATGATGGGGTCGTGCATGGCTGCGGCGAGCCGCCCGGTGAACGTCAGCCGCCCCTTCTTGTCGGCCCGCTGGGGGTACTCGTTGACCCCGGTGGGACCGGTCACGGTGATGTCGTACTTCCCGCCCGGCTGGAACAGGCCGGGGGTGCGCACGCGGAAGCTTCCGGTCCCGGTGAGGGAGAAGCCGGCGGCGCTCACGGACCCGAAGCGGATGATCTGCGCTCGCCGCCGGGAGATCTCGACCCGCCAGCCGTGGATGTCGAAGAGCGCATGGCCGGTGAGGTAGGAGAATTCGCCGCCGTCGGCGATGCGGGAGTCCTCCCGGCGCCGGGACGGTCGCGAGCTCTCGTAGTTGCGGTGCCTCTCGAGCGTCGTCAGCCACGCCCCGAGCTCCCGCTGCCAGCTCGTCCAGTTGTGCAGGCCCGTCGTCCGCGGGAACCACGAGTGTCGGATGCCGAGCGCGTTGAGCCGGGCGGAGAACCGTTCACCCTGCTGGTTGACCATGGTCTCGAGGAGGTCGCGGTCCTTCGACTCCTCGAGGCTGCCGGAGCCTGCGGAGAACCACAGGTCGATGTCGCGGAGGTTCTCGGCGAGACCGTACGGCGAGTTCGCGATCCATTCGCTGCGGTCGGCCTCCCGGTCGCCGAAGAGCGTCATCGACCGGGCGCCCTCGCGCATCGCGATGATGTCGAAGGCGGGAACCGCGGAGAGCGGGTCGAGCGGGGAGGAGAACGCCGCGGCCGCCCCATAGCGGTCGGGATGCCAGGCCGCGTACTTCATCGCCCCGTACCCGCCCATCGACAGCCCCGCGAGCAGCTGGGAGTGTCGGTCGGTCTCGACCGAATAGGTCTTGGCGAGGAACTCGGGGATCTCCTTGGTGTGGAAGGTCGGCCAGTCGTGGACCTCGCTGCCGACCGCGACCCGCGAATACGTCCCGGCGCCCCCGTCGGGCATGACGACGAGGTAGGGGGAGTCGGCGGTGAGCTCTTCGGCGCCCCCGAAGTCCGTCCACGACCGGAAGTCGTCCCCGCCGCCGTGGAAGAGGTGGATGACGGGGCTGACCTCGGCGGGGATCCCGGGCAGGAGGACGCGGACCCCGACGGTGCGGCCGAGGGCGGGGGAGTAGAGGAAGAACTCCCTCAGCCTCGGCGAGAGCTTGCGTTTGTCGCGGATATGCCACTTGCGTGCGTCCTTGCCCCGCGGTTCGGGGCCGAGGAATGCGCTGTTCTGGTCACGGGCGGGGAAGCGGCCGCGGTACGAGCGGGCCGCCGTGAGGGATCGGACGGCGCGTGCTCCAACCGCGATGAGGATCGATCGGCGCATAGGTCGAGCGTAGTGGGCCAATGTGAACCTCAGGTGGGCAAGTGGTTGAATATCGGGTGATGTCGAATTCTTCCGCAGTGGCGCAGCAGATCGCCCGCAGTCTGGTCGCCTCCGGAGTCAGGGAGGTCGTCCTCGCGCCCGGATCGCGGTCGGCGCCCCTCGTCTACGCGCTCGCCCCCCTCGCCGAGGCGGGGGTGATCCGCACGCACATCCGCCTCGATGAGCGTGATGCCGGGTTCCTCGCCCTCGGTCTCGCCCGCGGTCTGCGGGTGCGCGGCAGCGAGTCCCCGGTCGCGCTCGTGACGACCTCGGGTTCGGCGGTTGCGAACCTCCACCCCGCTGTGCTCGAAGCCGCCTACGGTCATCTGCCGCTCATCGCGCTCACCGCCGACCGTCCGTCCCGCCTGCGCGGGACCGGGGCGAACCAGACGATCGACGATCAGGCCCACGTCCTCAGCGACGTCCGCGCCCGGTTCGACGTCCCCGCCGGTGACGCGGTCACCACCGCTGATGTGGAGGATGCCGTCGCCGAGGCGGTCGCCCGATCGATGGGCACCGCAGAGGGTGGGTCCACACCGTCCCTCCCGGGTCCCGTCCAGCTCAACGTCCAGTTCGACACCCCGCTCGTGCCCACCGCCGACGAACTCGAGGCGTGGACCTCCGAGATCGCTGGATTCGCCGGTGCTGATCCCGGACACGGGGACTCAAGCGTCGCGCGCGCGGACGCCCTGTCGCAGGCGGACCCGTCGGCCGGGAGCCCGACCGTCGATGTCACCCTCACCGAGGGCACCGTCATCGTCGCCGGTGACGCCGGTGGGCACGCAGCCGATACGCTGCGGGCGCTCGCCGAAGAGCACTCGCTTCCGGTGCTCGCCGAACCCTCGAGCCCGCTCGCGTTCGGCGCCCGGGACTCGGCGACCTTCGTCCCCGCCCATGCCCGGGTGCTCACCGACCACCCGGAGCTGGCAGGCGCGATCCGCACCGTCATCGTCCACGGCAAACCGACCCTGACAAGGCCCGTGGCAGCACTGCTCGCCGACACCTCGGTGTCCGTCAAGCGCGTCCCCGACGACATCGATGCGCACCTCCTCACCGTCACCGGCGAGCAGCGCGACGGCGGTGCTTGGGTGCGCGACTGGGTCGAGGCGGGCAACGCCGCCGTCGGGGCCGTCCGGGACGCGCAGTCCGCGCAGACCGCACGCGCGATCACCGAACACCTCGCCGCACAGGACATCACCCTCTTCGCCGCGAGCTCGAACACCATCCGCTACCTCAGTGAGGCCGTCGACGTCCGCGCCCGCGTCCACGCCTCGCGCGGTCTGGCCGGCATCGACGGTCTCGTCTCAACCGCGACCGGGCTCTCCCTCGGACTCGGGGAGCCCGTCGTCCTCCTCATCGGGGACGTCGCGATGCTCCACGACGTCGGCGGCCTGCTCACCCCCAGCGCGGAGGAGGCTGGTGCGGTGACGATCGTCGTCCTCAACGACGACGGCGGCGCGATCTTCTCCGGGCTCGAGCATTCCCAGCCGCATGTCGCGCCCTACCTCGAGCGGTACTTCACCGTGCCCCACGGCAGGGGATTCGGCGACCTCGCCGCGGCCTACGGGTGGGAGCACACTCAGGTGAGCGACCTCAGCGCTTTCGAGGCGGCCCTCTCCGGTGCGCGCAGCGCCGGCGACGAGGCGAGGCGCATCATCGAAGTCCGCCTCAGATGAGACCGAGCGCCCTCCGCATGGGGGCGAACTTCGCCTCGGTCTCGGCCACCTCGGCGACGGGATCGGAATCGGGCATGATCCCGGCACCGGCGAAGAGTCGGATCCGGTTGCGGTCCTCGAGCTGTCCGCACCGCAGGGCGATGCCGAACTGACCGTTGCCGCGGTCGTCCATCCAGCCCACGGGACCCGAGTAGCGGCCCCGGTCGAGGGGTTCGAGCTCGTCGACGAGGGCCACGGCGCTCGCCTGCGGGTACCCGCCGACCGCGGCCGTCGGGTGGACGGCGGCGGCGACGTCGAGGGCGTTGAGGCCGGAGTCCTCGGGCAGGTGGCCGGTCGCGTCGGAGGCGGAGTGGATGACGTTGGCCAAGGGCAGGAGGTGGGGGCGGTCGTCGACGGAGACGTCGGCGGCCACAGACCCGAGGCTGCGCTGGAGGGAGGCGATCGCGAACGCGTGCTCGGTGCTGTCCTTGTGCGCGCTGAGCAGCTTGCGGGCCTGCGCCATCTCCGCGGTCGGATCCTCCTCCACCCGGTACGTGCCCGCGAGCACGCGTGAGGTCACCCGCCCGTGCTCGACGCCGATGAGCAGTTCGGGGGTCGCACCGATGAGACCGGCGATATCGAAGGTCCAGCAGCTCGGGTAGCTGCGGTTGAGCGCGCCGAGGACCGACCGGACGTCGATCTCGTCATCCGTGGTGACGACCTCGTCGCGGGCGAGGACGACCTTGCGCAGGGTCGCATCATCGGAGGCGGGATCCACCTCGGCGGGGGAGCCGACGGGGGTGAGCATCGCCGAGACGGTGGCCACAAGGTCCGCCCACGTGTCCTCGTCGAGGTCACCGGGGGACTCGCTCGCCGAGGTGACGGGACGCAGCGCCTCCTCCCTGAGCACCGGGGGAACCGGGGTCGCGCCCTCCGCGGCGATCGTCGTCATCCACACGCGACCGCCTCGGCGGCCGAGGACGAATTCGGGGATGTGGAGGAGGGAGTCGACCTCGGAGTCCTGGGAGTAGGTGACGGTCGCGAAGCACATCAGCCCCGACCCGAGGTGGTCGACCTCGTCTTCGATGACGGCGGCCGCGGTGATCGCCTTCCACGCGTCCGAGAGCTCGGTGAACCGGTTCCGGCCGCGGGCGCGGATGCGCAGGGTCCGTCCGAATCCGATGAGCCCCGAGGTGTCGCGGACCCAGCAGGAGAACGCCGAGGTGGGCAGCAGCGCCAGCGTCTGCTCGACGGTGGTGGGCAGTCCGGATTCGAAGGGGAATCCGGGACCGGGGTCGACGTCGTCGACGAAGCGGGAGCGGACGGTGAGCCGGGGGGTGTCCGCGGTGATGTCGGAGGAGGAGAGCGTCGTAGTCATGTCACGCTCACTCTAACCGAGGCGGCATCAGGGGACCCTGGGGGTCCCCGCCCTGTCCGCCGGCCCCGTCGTCGGCTGTGTCGAGTCGCACACGGCCGAGTGTGACCGCGGATTCGCCCGCAGCCACATCGTGTTGAGACAATGAGGCCATGAACCGTGCCCAGCTGGACAAGCAGCCTGCTGACGTCGCCTCGATGTTCGACGATGTCGCCTCCCGATACGACCTCACCAACGACATCCTCTCCCTCGGGCAGGCGCGGTCCTGGCGTCGCACCGTCGCCTATGCCGTGGCCGCCGGCCCCGGAGAGAAGGTCCTCGACCTCGCCGCAGGCACCGGCACGTCGTCGATGGCGTTCACCCATCACGGCGCCGAGGTAGTCGCCGGTGACATCTCCGAGGGCATGCTCGCCGAGGGCCGCCGCCGGCACCCGAAGATCGACTTCGTCTATGCCGACGCCCTCGATCTGCCCTTCGATGACGAGACCTTCGACGTCGTGACGATCTCCTTCGGCATCCGCAACGTCCACGACGTCGACCGTGCCCTTGACGAGATGCGCCGGGTCCTCAAGCCCGGGGGCCGCCTCGTCGTCTGCGAGTTCTCGACGCCGACGTTTGCGCCCTTCAGCGTTGTGTACAAGGAGTACCTCATGCGGGCCCTGCCCGCCGTCGCGACCGCCGTGTCCTCGAACCCCGAGGCCTACGTCTACCTCGCCGAGTCGATCCGCGCATGGCCCGACCAGGACGCGTTCGCCGTCCAGATCCGGGACGCCGGATTCGACCAGGTGAAGTACCGGAACCTCTCCGGCGGCATCGTCGCGGTCCACCACGCGCTCAAGCCGTGAACGAGTTCGACGCCGACGTCGTCATCGTCGGGGCCGGTCCCGCCGGATCGGCGCTCGGAGCGTACCTCGCCCAGGCCGGCCATGACGTCGTCATCCTCGAGAAGTCCGGTTTCCCGCGCGACAAGATCTGCGGCGACGCCCTCACCCCGCGCGCGGTCAAGGAGGTCGGGTACCTCGGTCTCGAGACTCCCGAATCCGAGGGCTGGCATCGCAATCGGGGACTGCGCCTCATCGGCGGCGGCCACCGCCTCGAGATCGACTGGCCCGACATCGACGGCACCCCGAACTACGGTCTGACCCGACCCCGGATGGGCATGGACGAAGCCTTCGCCCGGCATGCGCAGCGCAGCGGGGCCAGACTCTTCGAACAGGTCAAAGCGCTGGGTCCCGACATCGGCGAGGACGGCTGGGTCCGCGGAGTCCACGCCACCGGCACCGACCACCGGGGTCGCCGGGTCGGCCCCGACGCGCACTTCCGCGCCCCGATCGTCGTCGCCGCCGATGGCGTCTCCTCCCGTCTCGCCGTGGCCATGGGTCTGGAGAAGCGCGACGACCGCCCGATGGGGGTGGCCGTGCGCGCCTACCATTCCTCGCCGAGGCATGCCGACGAGTACATCGAGAGTTGGGTCGAGATGCGCTCGACGAACCCGGCCGGCGAGTCCGAGGTGCTGCCCGGCTACGGCTGGCTCTTCCCCATGGGCGACGGGACGATCAACATCGGCGCCGGACTCCTCGACTCCTCACCCCAGTTCGGCTCCGTCGACCTGCGGGCCGTGATGCGGGAGTGGATCGCCGACATGGGCGAGGAGTGGGGGATCGACGCGTCGACGGAGATCGGTCCGATCAAGTCCGCGGCACTGCCGATGGCGTTCAACCGCACCCCGCACTTCCATCGCGGCCTCCTCCTCATCGGCGACTCCGGGGGCATGGTCAACCCGTTCAACGGTGAGGGCATCGACTACGCCCTCGAGTCCGCCCGCCTGGCCGCCGAGGTGATCTCCACCTACGCCCGGTATCCGGAGTCGATCATGCGGGAGAGGCTCGCCGAATACCCTGCGCTCGTCGGGGATTCGCTCGGGCGTTACTTCACCCTGGGCCGAGTATTCTCTGCGATCATCGGCCACCCGTCGCTGATGCACTTCGGAATCAAGTACGGTATGGGTGTTGATGTTGTGATGGAGTTCGTCGTTCGACTGCTGGCGAACCTCTACCGCGACCCCACGATGTCCGAGGCCGATCTCATCGATCGGGTGATCGCAGGACTCACCCGGATCGTCCCGGCCACGAGCAATGCCTGACCCAGTGACTATGAATGACGAGGACATGAGCCACCTAGCCTCCCCGGTGACGTTCATCGGCGCCGACGCCCAGCTCGCGGCCGACATCTCGACTCAGCTCGAAACCGTCGAACGCCGCCTCTACGAGGTCACGGATCAGACCAGGAAGCTTCCCGACACCGCGTCGAAGCACCTGCTCGCCGCCGGCGGGAAACGGGCCCGTCCGAACCTCGTGCTGCTCACCGCCCGCCTCGGCGAACCTCACTGCGACGAGGTCATCGAGGCAGCGGTCGCCGTCGAGCTCATCCACCTCGCCTCCCTCTACCACGACGACGTCATGGACGACGCTCCCGTGCGCCGGGGCGCACCCGCCGCTCATGAGGTGTGGGGCAACTCCGTGGCCATCCTCACCGGGGACCTCCTCTTCTCGAAGGCCTCGCTCGTCACCGCGGGCCTCGGTCCGGAGGCTGTGAAGATCGAGTCGGAGACGTTCGAGCGCCTCGTCCTCGGCCAGCTCGCCGAGTTCGCCGGGCCCACTCCCGATGAGGATCCGATCGGGCACTACATCGACGTCCTTGCCGACAAGACGGGGTCGCTCATCGCCGCCTCTGCGCAGTTCGGGGCGATGTTCTCCGGCGCCGATCCGGCGCTCGTCGATCCCGTGCGGATCTTCGGTGAGCGCGTCGGTGTGGCCTTCCAGCTCGCCGATGACATCATCGACCTCACGACGACGGGCAGCCAGTCCGGGAAGACCCCGGGCACCGACCTGCGCGAACGCGTGCCCACTCTGCCCGTGCTCTACGTCCGTGCCGCAGCTGCCGATGGGGACGCCGAGGCGGCTCGGGTCGCCGAACTCCTCGACGCCGATCTCAGCTCGGATGCCGCCCTCGAAGAGGCACGGGCCGCGCTGGCCGCGCATCCGGTCACCGAGGCCGCCCGCGCCGAGGCGGTGCGCTGGGCGGAATCGGCGAAGGAGGCTCTCGCGCCGCTGCCGGAGGGCATCGTCAAGGAGTCCCTGTTCGAGTTCGCCGATTCCGTGGTCTCGCGCTCGCGCTGATCACTCCGACGTCAGCGGCCTTCGGCTGTGGCGGACCATGTCCGTGCACAGGAGGATGACGGCGATCCAGATGATGAGGAACCCGATCCACCGGGTCGTCGACATCGCCTCGCCGAGGACGGTGACGCCGATGATGAACTGGAGCGTCGGGGCGATGTACTGGAGCATCCCGATCCACGACAGGGGGATCCGCCTGGCGGCAGCGCCGAAGAGGATGAGCGGAATGGCCGTCACCGGTCCAGTCGCGAGGACGATGATGACGTGGAGCGGTCCGAACCCGGTGAACGTCTGCGCCCCCTGCGAGCCCAGCCAAGCCAGCCAGGCGAGGCTGGGCACCGCGAGGATCGCGGTCTCGACCGTCATCCCCTCGAGCGCCCCGACCTTCGCGCCGACCTTGTTCTTCACCAGCCCGTAGAACCCGAATGAGAGCGCCACGGAGAACGCGAGGTAGGGGAAGCGGCCGAGCCCGAGGCCGACGACGATGACGGCGACGAGACCGAAGCCCACGGCAGCCCACTGCAGGGGCCGCAGCCGCTCACCCAGGAAGACGACGCCGAGGCCGATCGAGATGAGCGGGTTGAGGTAGTAGCCGAGCGAGATCTCGACGAGGTGGCCGGTGTCGATGCCGTAGATGAACGTCGTCCAGTTGATTGCGATGAGCACGGCCGCCAGGGCGAGCAGCCAGAACGTCCGACCTGACCGCACGACCTGCCAGGTGCGCGCGAAGCCGCGGGCGAATACGAGGAGGATCGTGCAGAACACGAGCGCCCAGATCACGCGGTGCGCGACGAGTTCGAGAGCGCCGGTCGGTGCCGCCGCGGCGAAGAGCAGGGGGAGGAGACCCCAGAGCAGGTAGGCGGACGTTCCGTAGATGAGGCCGAGGCGACGGAACGCGCTCTCGTCAGGGGCGGCAACAGTGTTCACAAGGAGAGTCTAGGGTTCTCCCAGCAAACTGTGGGAGTGGTCTGCCACGCGGGACGCAGAGCGCTCATTGGGACTGACGGGCCGGTGCGAGTTTCGTCACGTCTGTGTTAGGGATACCTACATCGGCGATAGAATTGACCTCGATTGTCTAGAGAGGTGTGAGAATGACCCGTCCTTTCCGTGTGGCTATTGTCGGTGCCGGTCCCGCTGGGATCTATGCGGCTGATCTGTTGACGAAGGCTGAGCGTGATTTCGAGGTCAGCATCGATCTCTTCGAGCGACTCCCAACCCCGTTCGGTCTGGTCCGCTACGGGGTGGCTCCGGATCACCCCAGGATCAAGGGCATCATCAACGCCCTGATCAAGGTCCTCGACCGGGGAGACATCCGGATGTTCTCCAACGTCGACTACGGAGTCGACATCACCCTGGACGAGCTCACCGATCGCTACGACGCCGTGATCTTCTCCACCGGCTGCTTCGTCGATGCCTCGCTGGACATCCCCGGCGTCGACCTCCCCGGTTCCTACGGTGCCGCGGACTTCGTCAACTGGTACGACGCGCACCCCGATGTGAGCCAGGACTGGCCGCTTGAGGCTGAGCAGGTTGCGGTCATCGGCAACGGCAACGTCGCACTCGACGTCGCGCGCGTGCTTGCCAAGCAGGCCGATGACATGCAGGTCACGGAGATCCCCGATCATGTGTATGAGGGTCTGAAGTCCTCGAAGGTCACCGACGTCCATGTCTTCGGGCGCAGGGGCCCCGCGCAGGCGAAGTTCACCCCGCTCGAGCTGCGGGAGCTGGGCCATGTCGCCGACGTCGATGTCATCGTCTACCCGGAGGACTTCGAGTTCGATGAGGGGTCGATGGAGGCGATCGAGTCATCGAATCAGGTCAAGCAGGTGGCGAAGACGCTGACCGATTTCACGATGCGCGAACCCACCGGAGCCAAGCGTCGGCTGCATCTGCACTTCCTCCATGCCCCCGCGGAGATCCTCGGCGATGGGAAGGTCGAAGGTCTGCGCACGGAGCGTCAGGAGCTCGACGGGACGGGCAACGTCCGCGGCACGGGCGAGTTCGTGGACTGGCCGGTACAGGCGGTCTACCGCGCCGTCGGCTATGCCGGCTCCGCACTGCCGCAGCTGCCCTTCGATCCGCGCCGCGGGGTGATCCCGAACCATGAGGGTCGCGTCGTCGACGCCGTGGATCAGAGTGAGGCGGCCGAGTCCGATGTCGTCGCCGGCGTCTACAGCACCGGGTGGATCAAGCGGGGCCCGGTCGGCCTGATCGGTCACACGAAGGGTGATGCCCTCGAGACGATCACTCACATCCTCGCCGACCGCGCCGCCGGTGTACTGGCCGAGCCGGTCGCTCCCGCCGAGGACTCGATCGTCGAACTGCTGGAGTCCAAGGGCGTCGAGTTCGTCGACTGGCAGGGCTACCACCGCCTCGATGCCGCCGAACGGGCCGCCGGAGCGCTCGAGGGCCGTGAACGGGTGAAGATCGCCACCCGTGAGGGGATGCTCGCCGCCGCCCGCGACCACGCCGCAACCGCCTCGGCGCCGGTCTCCGGTCACTGAGCCGCCGTCACCGAACCTCTCATCGTGAACGCCGATTCCGACCTCCGTCGACACGTCGATGCCGCCTACGCCCAGCGGTACGACGTGTGGGAGGCGACGGCGACGCGGATCAAGGCCTGGCTCAAGGAGCAGCAGCGGGGCCTGCTCAAGGACAAGGACATCTCCCGCCTCGACGTCGACGGTCACCGGATCAAGGATCCGGCACGGACCCTGGCCAAGCTCGCTGAGAAGGTCGCCGCCGAACCGGACATCACGGTCACCTCGGCGGAAGACGTCGAGGACCAGATCAGGGACATCGTCGGCGTCAAGGTCCTCTGCAAATCCCCGCGTGATCAGAAGATGATGTTCGACTCCCTGCGGGACCCCGAACAGCTGGGGTCGTTCGTCCTCATCGAGGAGAAGAACTACGTCGACCGGCCCAAGCCCAGCGGCTACCGGGCCTGCCATGTCACGCTGCGCATCCCCGGCGATCACGGCGAGCCGGTGTTCGCCGAGATCCAGGTGAAGACCCGACTCCAGGACGCGTGGGGCGAGCTCACGCATGAGGACATGTACAAGCCCGGCGCGGCGATGAAGCCCAGTGAGCTCCACGGCGAGTTCGCCCGCGCGATGGCGAATATGCTCGCCACCGTCGACGAGATGGCCGACACCCTGGCCGTTGAACTCTCGGCCCTGACGAATCCCGAACCGGAGCCGGACCTCATCGCCGCAGTCGTCGAGCGTGCGGCCATCGATGTCCGCGTCCGCGCGACCGGACCGAAATACGCCCTCGCCGTCGATGCCGCCGGCCGCCAGGGACTGATCCCCGCGTTCGCCGTCCGGGAGCTCAGCGGTGAGAAGGGCACGATCAAGGTCAGCGACTTCGTCTCCGTCGACGATCGCCTCCGCGCCACCGTCGAAGAGGACTCCAAGGGCCTCTACTACATCCCCATCGCCCTCGCCGGGGACACCGGAGAATCCCAGGCCGGCTGAGGCTCAGGCGAGCCGGTCGACGAGGGCAGCGAGCCCGTCCGGGTCCTCGAGATGGGCCATGTGCCCCTGACCGGGCAGGGTATGGACTCGAGAACGCGGCGTGCGGGCAAGCACATCGTCCACCGTCGTCCCGTAGGGTGCCTCGCCGAGGTTGTCCCCGCCGACGATGAGATCGATCCTCTCGGCCCGCTGGGCGAATTCCTCCGGCACTGGGGCGGTGCCGATTGCGAGGACTTCGGGGGAGAGGGGGCGAGCAAGGGTGCGGAGTCTCTCCCATGCGCGAGGATCAGCGCGCAGTCGGGCGATGTGCTCATCGTCGAATCCCGAGATGTCGCGGTTGACGATCTCGACGGATGCATCCCAGTCGGCGGCAGCGTGGGCGCGCTCGAGTGACGGCAGGGCCGGGGCACCGAACGGTGCCATCACGGGCTCGTAGGCGATGAGGTGGTCGAGGCTGCGCTCGTTCGCGCTGTGGAGGGCGACGAGTCCGCCGAAGCTCCACGCGAAGACCCGCCGGGCCCCGAACTCATCGAGGACCGCGTCGAGGTCGGCCACCTCAGCGGCGATCGAATGCGGCGAGGGCAGAGGCGTCGACGGCGGTCGCCCGCGACGATTGATCACCGCGACGACCGGCCACGACCGCAGCGCCGCGGCGAACCTCCGCCACGCATGGGAATCGCTCATCACCCCGGGGAGGACGACGAGCGTCCTCGCCGACGCCCGTGTGTGGGGCCGATCGGCGTAGACGTCGACGACGATGCGTCCGCCGTCAGGCAGCCGCATCTCTTTCTGAATCATCTGCTCCATAAATTGATTATGAAGCATCTGCTCTAGAATTCAAGGATGATCCGCGGACGGCCACCTGAATTCGATCGAGAGCACGCACTGCTCGAGGCTGCTCGCCTGTTCTGGCGGCGCGGCTACAGCGGAACGTCGACGCGGGCCCTGACCGCGGCGATCGGGATCTCAAGCTCGAGCCTCTACTCGGCGTTCGGCAGCAAGGCGGGTCTCTTCGCCGAGGCGGTGGAGGTCTACGCGGACCGGTACGCCGAGATCTACCGCAGCGCCGTCGCTGCCGATTCCATCGGCGAGGTCGTCGACGAGCTGCTGCGCGAGTCGGTCATCGAATTCACCCAGGACCCCGCGGAGCATCCGGGGTGCATGGTCACCAGTGCGATCATGACGGATTCGGCCGAGACCATCGAGGCTGCCGGACACATCGCCGCCATGCAGGAAGAGGGCGCGCGTCTGCTCGAAGAGCGATTCGCCCGGGGGCTGGCTGCCGGAGAGCTCGTCGCCGGCTCCTCCCCGACAGCGCTGGCCGACGCCGTCCAAGCCGTCTGGCACGGTCTCTCAGCCCAGTCGAACCAGGGAGTGGGCCGCGACCGGCTGCTGGCAGCTGCCGGAATCGCGACCCACGCCCTGAAACAGACCTACACGGCAGTCGGCTGAGCCGCACCGATCCTCGCCAGCGCCGCATCCCGGGCGGTGACGAGGTTCGCCAGGGCCGCCTCGACCTCGGCGTAGCCACGGGTCTTGAGTCCGCAGTCGGGATTGATCCACAGGCGGCTCGCATCGACGCTCTGCAGGGCCGAGTCGACGAGTTCGGTGAGCTCCGCGACGCTCGGCACCCGCGGCGAGTGGATGTCATAGACGCCCGGACCGATGCCGCGGTCGAAGTCCGCCTCGGAGATGTCGGCGAGCACCTCCATCCGGGACCGTGCCGCCTCGATGCTCGTGACGTCGGCGTCGAGGGCGTCGATCGCCTCGATGATCTCTCCGAACTCCGAATAGCACAGGTGCGTGTGGATCTGCGTCGCCAGTGCCGCATTCGCCGCGACGAGGCGGAACGCCCGCACGGACCAGTCGAGGTAGGCGGGCCGGTCGACGCGGCGCAGCGGGAGGAGCTCGCGCAGCGCGGGTTCGTCGATCTGGATGATCCCGATGCCCGCCTCCTCGAGGTCGGCGACCTCGTCGGCGAGTGCCAGGGCGATCTGATCGGCGGACTCGGCGAGGCTGATGTCCTCCCGGGCGAACGACCACGCGAGGATCGTCACTGGGCCGGTGAGCATGCCCTTGACCGGGAGTTCGGTGCGCGAGGCGGCATACGTCGACCAGCCGACGGTGATCGGGGTGGGACGCGAGACGTCGCCGTAGAGGATCGGCGGCCGGACGCACCGGGATCCGTACGACTGGACCCAGCCGTTCTCCGTCGTCGCGAAGCCGTCGAGGTGCTCGGCGAAGTACTGGACCATGTCGTTGCGCTCGGGTTCGCCGTGGACGACGACATCGAGGCCGATGCCCTCCTGGAGGGCGACGACGCGGTCGATCTCGGCGCGCATGATCGCCTCGTACCCGGCGTCGTCGATCCGTCCGGCACGATGGTCGGCGCGGGCACGCCGGACCTCACGCGTCTGCGGGAACGACCCGATCGTCGTCGTCGGCAGCACCGGCAGGTCGAGGCTCGCCTGCGCGGCGAGCCGGTCGGCGTACGCGCCGCGCCTGCCATCATGGTCGCGCAGCGCCGCGGTGCGGTCTGCCACCGCAGGGTTGTGCACCGTCGTCGATTCGGCCCTCGTGCGCTGCGCCCGGTCGGCGCGGGCGAACGCACTCTCACGGCTCTGCCTTCCCTCGGACAGCGCCGCGGCCAGCGCCTCGACCTCGGTGACCTTCTCCTCGGCGAATGAGAGCCAGGTCGCGACATCGACCGGAAGCGCGGGTTCGTCGGCGACGGTATGGGGGACATGGAGCAGCGACGTCGACGTCGACACGCTCACCTCGGGCTGCGGCAGCGACCGCAGGGTCTCCAGGCTCGCCGTGAGGTCGTTCGCCCACACATTGCGGCCGTCGACGATGCCGGCGACGAGGCGCACGGACGACGGCACCGCCTCGGCGAGGCGATCGACGTACCCGGGATCGAGCGTGCGGGCGGCCGGGGAGAGGTCGACGCCGAGCGCCCCGATCCCGGAGTCCGCCAGCGCGGGCAGGCCCGCCCGCAGCGATCCGTACGGGGCGGTGACGAGGAGCCGGGAGTGGGGGAGGGCCGAGGTCAGCGTCGCATAGGTCCGGGCGGCCGCCTCGGCGAGCTCTTCATCGGAGTACTCCCCGGAGTCGGTGACGAGGGCGGGTTCGTCGAGCTGGATCCACTCGACGCCGGCGGCGGAGAGGATGCTGAGGACGTCGAGGTAGACCGCGGTGAGCTCGTCGAGGCGCTCGAGCGGCGAGGTCGCCGTCCCGGGCGCCGTCTTCGCCAGGGTGAGGAGGGTGAGAGGGCCGACGAGGACGGGCCGGACGCGATGCCCGGCGGTCCGCGCCTCGGAGACGAGGGTGAGCAGGTGCTGGGGGTGGGCCTTGAACGTCGTCGCGTCCTCGAGCTCGGGCACGAGGTAGTGGTAGTTCGTGTCGAACCACTTCGTCATCTCCAGCGGGGAGCGGTCGGCCGTGCCACGGGCCAGGGCGAAGTACTCGCCGAGGTCGAAGTCCGTGCCCGTCGTCGCCGAGGGGATGAGCCCGACGGTGAGCGCGGTGTCGAGGACGTGGTCGTAGTGGCTGTGGGTCGCGGGGATCGCGTAGTCCTCGGTGAGGCCGAGTTCGCGCAGCCGGTGGTAGGTCTGCACCCGCAGGGAGCGGGTCGTCTGTGCGAACTCGCCGGTGTCGATGCGCCCGGCCCAGAGGGATTCGAGTGCGGTCTTGAGTTCGCGGCGGCGTCCGATGCGCGGGTAGCCGGTGATCGTGGCGGCAGGGAACGGGGTGGTCATGTCTCTCCTTCGGTGGTGGTGACGTGGTTGTGCGGCGGTCAGGACGGTTGCGGGGCGGACGCGGGCACCGGGGCGGGTGCCGAGTCGAGGCGGATGCCCAGGCGGTCGAGCATCTCGAGGAGGTCGAGCGTGGTCGCCTGGTCGTTGAACGTGTAGATGTGGAGTCCGTCGGCGCCGCCGGCGAGGATCGCGGCGATGTGCTCGGCGGTCATCTCGAGGCCGATGCGGCGAGCGGTCGCGGGATCCGCCGCGCCGTCGAAGCGGCGGAGCAGGTCATCGGGCACGGCCAGACCGGAGAGGCGGCTCATCGTGTGCAGTCGTCGCGGATCGGTGACGGGGAGGACGCCGGGGATGAGGGGGATCGTGATCCCCGCGAGTTCCGCCCGGCGCCGCAGGTCCGCGTACGCGCGCGGGTCGAAGAAGAGCTGGGTGATGGCGAAATCTGCGCCGAGGCGCTGCTTGGCCGCGAGCACGTCGAGGTCCTCGTCGGAACCGGAGGATTCGGGATGCCCGGACGGGTACGCGGCGACCCCGATCCCGAGCCGTCCCGCAGCGAGCCGGGCGGTGTTCGCGGATTCGATCTCGCGCAGCAGGTGGACGAGGGCGTCGGCGTGGGGGAGATGGCCGTCGGGCACCGCGGTCGCACCGTCGGGGAAGTCCCCGCGGATCGCGAGGAATCCGCGCACCCCGACGCCGAGGAGGTGGTGGATCCACGTGGTCAGCTCGGCGCGGGTGCCCGCGGTGCAGGCGAGATGGGCGAGCGGGCGCAGGTGCGTGGTGGCGGTGACGAGGCGGATGAAGTCGGCGGTGCCGTGCAGCCAGCCGCTCTTCGCCGAGCTCGTCACCGCGAGATAGTCGGGTGCGAGGGTGTCGAGTTCGGCGAGCAGCGCGGGCAGGGTCGCCGCCTGGGCCTGTGAGCGGGGTGGGATGACTTCGAAGGAGAGCGCGAGCCGGCGCGGGCGCTCGGCGTCGAGGTCGGTCTCGAGGGCGTTCTCCGGCGCCGAGGCGGATGTGCGCAGCCGTGGCCTGCCGGTGAGGGAGGGACCGATCGGGGGTCGCTGGGCGACGTCCCGGAAGGTCGAATCGAGTGTGGGGTCGGCGTGGGTGAGTGTCGTTGACATGCCGTCATCGTGCCAAGCCCCTCGCCGAGGCGGTGGGGAAGCCGATGATCGGTGTCACGGTCCGACACACACCGGTCGCAGTCGGTCGCGGAAGGTCACGGGACGACGGATTCCGTCATCTGCCGCGTCGACCGATGTGGGCCGGATATACGGCAGCGCCCGGCTCGACGAGGGCGAGCCGGGCGCTGTGGGGTGTCGGTGGTTCAGCGGTAGTTGGTGAACTGGAGGTCGACATCGAGGTCCTTGCCCTTGAGGAGGGCGATGACCTCCTGGAGGTCGTCCCGCTTCTTCGAGCTCACGCGCAGTTCGTCCCCCTGGATCTGCGCCTTGACGCCCTTGGGGCCCTCGTCGCGGATGGTCTTCGAGATCTTCTTCGCCTCGTCCTTGTCGATGCCCTCCTTGAGGGAGGCGTCGATGCGGTACTCCTTGCCCGAGGGGTAGGGGTCGCCGTCGTCGAGGGACTTGAGCGAGATGCCGCGCTTGACGAGCTTGGACTGGAAGACGTCGAGGATCGCCTTGACACGGTCCTCGCTGTTGGCCTTCATGAGCACGGCTTCACCGCTCCACGCGATCGAGGCGTCGGTGCCGCGGAAGTCGTAGCGGGAGCCGACCTCCTTCGCGGCCTGGTTGAGGGCGTTGTCGGCCTCCTGTCGATCGACCTTGCTGACGATATCGAATGACGATTCGCTGGCCATGTGCGCTCCTTTGTCATAGATTGCGATGCCGGTCTGTTCTGCGCAGAAGTCTAGTCGAGTGATCCTGCTGTGACCTGCGTCAACCGAGTTGGCAATCGCGTCACGGGCCTAGTATTCTTCTTGAGTGCTCTTCGAGCGCGCACTGCGGCAGATTGCCCGAGCGGCCAAAGGGAGCTGACTGTAAATCAGCCGGCATTGCCTTCGCAGGTTCGAATCCTGCATCTGCCACGCAGAACCACAGGGCCCGACGCACAGCGGAAACGCTGAGCGTCGGGCCCTGTGACGTTGTCACACCGCTGTGCAGCCCCTACGTGGAAGGACGACCGTCTGCGGGGGGAGGGACCATGGAGAAGAAGGAACCGCCTCGGCGGATCAACTCACTCTCCGATCGCACCGAGATCGTCGAATCCGCCCTCGACCGCGCGATCAAGCGCGGCGACTTCGACGACCTGCCCGGCATGGGCAAGCCGCTGCGCGGCCTCCACAACTCCGAGGATCCCGACTGGTGGATCAAGCAGAAGCTCGATTCCGAGGACATCAGCGGTGTCGCTCCGGCAGCCTTCCAACTGCGCAAGGAGAACGCCGTCCTCGAGGACACGCTCGATGAGTTCGCTCGCGAATCTGATGTCCGCGCCTACCTCGCCGGGTTCAACGCCCGCGTCCGGGAGGCGATCATGGACCTGCGCGGCGGCCCTCCCGTGTTCACCCCTCCCCGTGACATCGACGCCGAGGTGATCGCCTGGCGTGCGCGCCGCGTCGCCGCCCGTGAGGCAGCGGAAGGAGCCGGTGAGCAACCCGGTGATGCGACGCCGGCACCCGACTCTGCCGCCAAGCCGCGGTGGTGGCACCGCTGGCGTCGACGGCGCTGACGCCGGTCTCGGGGAGGGGCGCCCGAGGTCAGGAGCGAGCAGCGGCGACGAGTCGCCGGGCCGCGAGATGGGCGAGCACGACGGCCTGCTCGGCGAGGACGGAGTCGTCGAAGACGACGAACGGCGAATGGTTGTCGCCCTGCCGCTCCTCGGGCACGTCGCTCCGCTTCGCCCCGATCATCATGTACGTGCCCGGCACCTGGTCGAGGACGAAGGAGAAGTCCTCGCTCGGCATGATCGGATGCGCGAGCACCTCGACCCGTTCGGGCCCAAGCAGGTCCCGCAGCTCGTCGAGCACCCACGCGGTCTCAGCGTCGTCATTGACCGTCACCGGGTACTGGACCTCGAACTCCACCTCGGCGGTGCATCCATGGGCTGCGGCGATGCCTTCGGCAAGCTGCCGCGACCGATCCCGCACGGTGGCCAGGGACTCCTCGGACAGGGTGCGCACGGTCGCCCCGAGCGACGCCTCGGCGGGGATGACGTTGACGGCCTCGCCGGCACTCAGCTGGGTCACGCTCAACGCGATCGGGTCGAAGACGTCGATCCGGCGACTGACCATGGTCTGCAGGGCGGTGACGATCTCAGCGAGGGCGGGCACCGGATCGACCGCGCTCGTCGGCTGTGACCCATGTCCGCCGCGCCCGCGGACGGTGATGCGCAGGACGTTCGACCCGGCCTGCAGGGTTCCTGGCCTCGTCGAGACGATCCCGCGCTCGCCGACGTGGACGTGGACTCCGAACGCGGCGACGGCCCGGGATCCGGCGGCGTCGAGGACGCCCTCGTCGATCATCACCGAGGCCCCGTTGTACCCCTCCTCGCCTGGCTGGAACATGAAGACGACGTCGCCGGCCAGCTCTGCCCGTCGGGCCGCGAGCAGTCGCATCGCCCCGACGAGGCCGGCGGTGTGGAGGTCGTGCCCGCACGCGTGCATGTTCCCGTTCGTCGCCGCGAACGGCTCGTCGGTGGCCTCGGCGACGGGCAGGGCATCCATGTCACCGCGGAGCAGGACCGCGGGCGCCTGCGCCGGACGCTCGGGGTGGGAGCCGCGCAGCACCGCGACCACCGAGGTGGTGCCCTCACCCGTCGTCACCTCGACGTCGAGACCGGCGATCGCGTCGAGCACAGCCGCCTGGGTGCGGGGCAGGTCGAGGCCGACCTCGGGGTGGGCATGGAGGTCGCGGCGCAGGGTCTGGAGGTCGGGGAGGAGGTCGGCCGCCTCGGCGAGGAGATCGCTCACAGCAGGGAGACGAGGATGCTGGCGATGACGACGGAGCCGGCGCTCACCGAGGTGAATCCGCCGACGAGCATCGGCGGGAGCATGACGTTGAGGAGGGCTTCCTTCTCGTCGTCGTCACGGGCGATCGACCGGGCGACCTCGTTGGTGAGCAGGTAGTCGGCGGGGAAGCCGTACATCGCGGTCAGGGCCACCGACATGCCCAGCGGGGCCTTCCATCGGAGCAGCTTCGTGGCGATGAATCCGCCGATGACGATGCCCGCGCCGCCGACGATGAGGATCGCGATCGTCGGGAGGAACGCGCGGATGACGTCGTCGACGGAGGCGGCGACGAGTGGGGCCATGACGATCGCGATGACACCGGCCATGGCGATGCCGAAGGAATTCGAGCGCTCCATCGCCTTGTCGGGGGAGAGCCCGATCGCGGTGGCGAGGATGCCGAGGATGAGCGCGAGGATCGAGGACGGGATGTGGGTGGGGATTGCGAGCAGGGTCGCGACCGTACCGCCGACGAGGACGAGGAAGAGCATGAAGAGCTGATTGTCGACGAGGTAGCCCGGCAGGGTGACGAGCTTCTTCTTCGTCGCCGCCTGAGCCTCCTCCTCGTGGTGGGCGAGGGCGAGTTCGTGGAGTTCGCCGCTGTCGCGCAGCTTCGTCGCGTACCGGCGCAGGAGGAAGTTCGTCAGCGGCATCGACGGCAGCGACTGGAGCATGAGGACGAGGGCGGGGAGGACGATGATCGACGAGGCGGCGCCCGCCGCGGTCAGTCCCTCGGTGGTGAGGCTGGTGGCGACGATGCCGCCGGCGAGCGGTCCCGAACCGGCGACGAAGGTCTCGAACCCGAAGAGCGGAGCGACAACGGCGAGGATGAGGAGGACGGCGACGAGCATGCCGGAGACCGCGATGATCACCGAGCGCCACTGCTTGAGCATGATCCGCAGCGGGATGAGCGTGCCCATGTGGAAGAGCAGCGGGGCGACGAGGATCGTGTAGATCTGGACGAGCATCGAGTCGTCGACGACGGACTCCGGGACGATGCCGAGCTTCGCGAAGATGAAGACGCCGAGCATCGCGACGAGGAGGCTCGGGATGCGCGCCTTCGACCAGATGGAGACCAACTCGCCGAGAGCGATGAAGGCGAGAAGGATGGTGGCGGCGAAGATAGCCTCCATGACGGACCTTTCGACAGGCTGCGATGGAACGAGTCGCCGGCGACAGCAGGGCGTGTGAAGCAACTCACTGCACCGTAGGCTACTCCGCCGTTTCGCCCCATCAGACGTAGTCGTCCACGATGCGAGACCTGCGAAGGGTGCGCCTGAGGGGCTGGGCGGATTCGTCCGGACAGGGAATTAGGGTGGAGGCATGAGCTTTCTCCAGTTCCTGCGCGCGCGGGGCATCGCCGAGCGTCCCGGGTCGGGAACCCGGCCGCTCGTCATCGCCCACCGCGGCTATTCGGCAGTGGCCCCTGAGAACAGCCTCGCGGCCGTCGATGCCGCGCGAGCGCTCGGCGTCGACTTCATCGAGGTCGACGCGTCGACGAGTGCCGACGGGGTGCCGGTGATCATCCATGACCCCGACCTCGACCGGACGACGAACCGCAAGGGCCCCGTCGTCAGCCTCACCGCCGAGGAGCTCTCCTTCGTCGATGCGGGTTCGTGGATGGGGCCCGGGTTCACCGGTGTGCGGGTGCCGACTCTGGCCGCGGTCATGCGCGACATCCAGCATCGCGGGGGCGAGCTCCTCCTCGAGCTCAAGGGGGAGTGGTCGCCGGGCGCCGTCGCGCGGATCTCCGAACTCGTCGTCGAGACCGGAACGGCCGATCGCATGGTCGTCCAGGCCTTCAACACCGACACGCTCGCCACCTGCCGGGACCTGCTGCCCATGGTCACCCGGTTCCTGTTGCGGATGGTGCCCCGGCCGGAGGACATCGCCACGGCGCGCAACCTCGGCGCGGTGGCGATCAACCCGTCGTACCGGGGATTCTCGCTGCGGAAGTCCGTCGTCGCCGAGATCAGGGACAACGGCCTCGGCGTGTTCGTATGGACGGTCGATGAGATGAACGAATGGCGTGAACTCCTCGACGCCCAGGTCGACGGCATCATCACAAACCATCCGGGACGGCTCCAGGGCTTCCTCGCCGGGCGCTTCGACCCGGTGAAGTAGGCCGGTGGCGACGGCGGACGACGGTCTGTGAGTGAGGTCACCGGGAGCGGATTTGCCCCGGTCGCGCTCAGCCGTGTAAATTCTTACCTGTTGCCCCGATAGCTCAGTCGGCAGAGCATCTCCATGGTAAGGAGAAGGTCAAGGGTTCGATTCCCTTTCGGGGCTCTCGTGCCGCGTGAAAACGCGACGCATGCGATCGAGGCGCGGTAGCTCAGCTGGTTAGAGCGCACGACTCATAATCGTGAGGTCGGGAGATCGAGCCTCCCCCGCGCTACTCGATAGGCCCCTCACCTGGTGTTCCATCAGGGAGGGGCCTTTTTCGTGCGCGTGTCACCTTCGGTTGCGCCGCGCCGCACCGGTCAGTGTCAGCAGGCTCTGCAGTCCCGCGTCGGTGCCGGGCCAGTGCCGCTCGACGCTTTCGAGACCGGCATGGCCGATCGCCCACCGGAGGACGAGGGCGATCGCGACGGCATCGTCGGCGTAGCCGAGGACGGGGATGAAGTCCGGGACGAGATCGATCGGCAGCGCGAGGTAGACGAGCAGGCCGCCGAGCATCCAGCGTGTTCCCCGAGGTGTCCGCGGGTCCGCCGCCAAGCGTTTGACCAGGCGCATCACGTCGGGGACGAGGCGGACGATCTCCTTCCAGTCGACCGACCGACCCATGCGGCGCGACTGGACCCAGAGGACGGCGATGAGGGCGACCCAGAGGAGGAGCAGACCGGCGACGATCGAGAGGACGATGACGAGCCAGTCGGGCATGGAGCACTCCAGTTCTCAAGGACAGGATCCGAAGGAGATTGTAGACCGGAGAGCGCATCCGGGTGGGATGAGTCCGATTCGAGGGGAGTCGTCGGTTCGCGATCCGAGCGATCGGGACCAGACGAGTCGGTTTGCGCCGGATCGGTCGGGTCGCGACCCGATGCATCCGGCGGAAAGTGAATCGAAGCCGTGGGCGGGGGTCGACGGTGGCGGGGCGTGCCGATGGTGGGGGTCCGCCACGGGTCGGGATGTCGCCGGTGGCGGTCAGCCGGTGGTCGGTGCCTCCGCGTACGCCTGGGTCGTGCGGGCGAGGAGGAAGAGCCACGCGAAGAGCACGCCGGCCGCCATGGTCTCCATCCCGGTGAGGTTGTAGTAGCCCACCGGCACCCAGAGCACGATGGCTGCGGCGACCGCGGCGACGACCGCGAACGAGGTGACGGTGAAGTCCTTCGGCAGACCCGGCGCGAGTCGGAGCAGCGTGAGGAAGAAGGCGAGGAAGGAGACGACCATGCCCGCCCCGGCGCTGACGTGGACGGGGAAGTTCACCGCGTCGGGGACCGAGCCGACGACGATCATGCAGATGCCGATGGCAGCGAATTCCCAGGTGAGGATCGTGATGCGGCGAGGGTCGCGGATGCCGCGGTGGCGCAGCCCCAGGGCGATGTCGTGCCCGATGTGGTTGGCGAGCGTGGTGAGCAGGAGGCCGGCGATCTGCAGCGAGATGTTGAACTGGTACCCGTTGATTCCCGTGTCGTTGCCCAGACGGGAGAAGTGGAACTGCCACCACGTGGCCTCCGGGGACTGGATCATACTCGCCAGTGTGCCGAGGAACAGATCGGCGACGACGAGGCCCACGACGACGACACTCGTCACCTCGTCGGCGATGATCACCGCGAAATAGGCGCACGCCGCCGCGGCCGCCCCGGCGAGTGCGGCGCCGCCGAGCGGATCGACCGTGAGCCCGCGGAAACCGAGCTGGAAGACCTGGAAGACGGCGTGGACGATGATGCTCGCCACCATTGCCACCGCTGAGATCAGGGCGATGAGGTCGATGATGCGCTTGACCCATGGCAGCCTCCGCCGCCATGCGAGATCGGGCCGTCTGCTGCTGCGCAGATAGGAGAGGGCGAACCCGAGCCCGGACGCGACGGAGGCGGGCCACGCTGCGAGGGCTCCGAGCGAGTCGGCCCCGCCGAGCGGCAGCCGTTGTCCGGCCATGACGAGGACGACGACGATCGCGGTGAGGACGAAGGCGACGACTGCGAAGCGAGTGGCCAGCGATTCGAGGCGGGTCTGCGGTGACCTCAGCGTCAGCGGTGCCTCACCCCGGCCGCGACCCGTGGTGAGAAGCCGGGGACCGCCTCGGCGGGGTGCGGACTCAGCCATCGGAGTCGTCACTCAGACGAAGGACGAAACGACCCTGTTCCGGGGTGTAGCCGAGGTCGGTGACGAGTTCGCGGTCGACCTCGGTCGTCATCTGGGTGAGGTCCGCGCCGCGGTTGATCCCCTGCTCGTGGACCCACCTGAGCATCGCCGCTCCGATGTCGGAGGTGATCGCGCGGAAGCCGGCGACCTCGAGGCGCAGCGTCCCGCCCTGGGAGAACCCGGGAACGAAGGTGAGCTCCATCGTCCCGACCACCGCACCGGATGCGTCCCGGACGACGGCGAGGTAGTGCGAGCGGTCCCGGGTGATCGCCGCGTGGAGGCGGTCGCGCACCTCCGTGCTCGGCATCTCCTCGCCGAGGAGGTCGAGGATCGCGGGGACATCGGCGCGCTTCGCTCGCGAGACCCGGAACTGCTCACCGTCGACGTCGAGGACATCGCCGACCGAGTGGGCGGCGATGTCCTGCATCCGTGCGACGAGGGCGTCGAGCCACCCGCCGACGTTCGCCCGTGCCTCCTCGGTGTCAGGATACCGGCAGCGCAGGTGCAGACCGTTCTCGTCGAGGATGAACCACAGCATCACCCCGTCGGTGCGGATCGTCGCCCCGACGTACTGGGCGTCGAGCCCCGTCGAGTCGATCCGGACCGGAAGCCTGCGCAGGTCGAGCCACGAGATCGCGAACATCCCCGGGGCCTCGGGCATGCCGCCCCACGGGGCGAGCACCTCGGCGAGGGGATGCGAACCGAGTTCGATGGCCTCGCGCACCGACCGGGAAGTCGCCTGCGGGGCGGGATCGGTGACTTCGAGGACGGAGTTCGTGATGAACCAGCCGACGGCGTCGTTCCACTTCTCCTCGAAGCGGCTGTGGACGGGGAAGACCGCGCGCAGCGGGGCACCGCTGACCGTGCGGGTGACCTCCGCCATCGCCGAGAGCGCCAGGGTGAGCGTCGAGACGCCGTCGGCTCGCGCCTGCGCGGAGAACGCGGCCGAGGAGTGGACGTCGAAGACATCGCGGACCTCGACGCGTTCGAGGTGGGCGGCGGCCTCACCGAGGGGGAGGGGGAAGCGCGGCATGAACCCGTCACCGGCCTCGAGGATCTCGCGCCACCGCCTGCTCACCTCGGGCGGCGGGGGACCGGGCTCGGACAGGGCAGCCGTGTGCTCGGCGAACTCGGGGGCGGCGTCGAGGGCCGGGGCGACACCGGAGGAGATCGCGGCCAGCGCCGAGAGGAGGTCGCGGGCGATGACGAGCATCGACCACATGTCGACGTGGGCGTGGTCGGCGCCGATGATGACCGTCGATCCGGCAGCGGTCTCGAGGACGCAGAGACGATGGGACGGGCGGGCGAAGGGGGTGCACGCCTCATCGAGCACCTCGCGCAGGGCGTCGTTGACGGCCTGGCCCTGGGCGATGGGGTGCTCGCGCCAGCGACCGGAGAGGAGCGCGATCTCGCCGAGGGCGAGCTCACCGGATTCGTCGGTGGAGAAGGCCGACCGCAGCGTGCCGTGGCGTTCCATCACCGCCCACCACGCGGACGCGAGGTCGTCGCGGTCGACGTCGCCGGGCAGCTGCAGGGACAGCGCCATCCACGAGCCGGGTCTCGACCCCGCTGAGACGTGGCGGCGCTGGTCGAACGAGATCGGCAGCCGGCGTTCGGGGGGACCCGCCTCGACGTCGTAGCCGTAGAGACGACCGAAGGGCAGCCGCAGGTGAGACACGTTGGTCAGACGCATGCCGCTACTCTAACGTGAGAGGCACCGCAGTGGGCCGACAGCCGGGAGGGCACGTGATTCATCGTCTCGATGGTGCTGACATCGCCGCGGAGCTCTCCGATGAAGGCGGCGCCCCCGTCGTCCAGCTCCACGGACTCACCTCATCCCGGGCGCGCGACAGGGTGCTTCAGCTCGATCTCGGGGTGGGGCTGAGCGGAACCCGGCTGCTGCGCTACGACGCCCGCGGACACGGCCTCTCGACGGGCCGGCCGGTCGCCGAGGACTACCGGTGGCCGAGCCTGGCCGAAGACCTTCTCGCCCTCCTTGACATCCACTTCCCCGGGGAGCGGGTCCACGGCGTCGGACCCTCGATGGGCGCTGCCACCCTCCTCCACGCTCTCATCCTCGACCCCGACCGCTTCTCGGGACTCACCCTCGTCGTGCCCCCGACTGCATGGGAGACGCGTCCGGCCAAGGCCGAGGTCTATCGGCAGGCCGCGGATCTCATCGAGGGCGGCGGCTTCGATGAGTACCTCGCAGCCAGTGCCCAAACTCCGCAGCCGCCGACGCTCGCCGACGCGCCGAGCACCCGACCTGAGGTGCCGCTGCCGCTCCTTCCCGCAGTCCTGCGCGGTGCCGCCGGCAGCGACCTGCCCGATCCCGCACGACTCGAGGGGCACGCGATTCCAACGCGGATCCTCGCGTGGGTCAACGACCCCTCCCATCCGCTGGCGACCGCACAGGGCCTGCATGCGCTGCTGCCCGAGTCCCGGCTCACCGTCGCCCAGACCCCGACCGACCTCGTCTCCTGGCCGCAGATCCTCGCCGAGGAGGTCGCGCGCCACGGGGTCTGGCCCGCTGGTTCCTCACCCGCCTAGACTCGGACCCAGGACCCGAGGTCCGGGTCCCGGCGCGCAGGCGCCTCGGCGGAGGATCGACGATGATCGCTGCGAACGTGACCGACTGGCTCCTCGACTCCGATCCGGCGCTGCGATGGCAGGTCGAGCGCGACCTCCTTGGCGCCGATGAGCAGACATGGCAGGCGACGAGGGCGCGGGTGCCCAGCGAGGGGTTCGGTGCCGAACTCCTCTCCCATCAGGACGCCGACGGCCAATGGGCAGGCGGCCCCTTCTTCCCCGCTGGATTCCGCGGTGAGGGCCCGCAGCCGTGGACGGCGACGACGTGGGCGCTCAAGGACCTCCGCGAATGGGGTGTCGATGCCGCGGTGCTCGCCGGGACCGCGGAGAAGCTCGAGCCCGTGCGCTGGGAGTACGAGGAGATGCCGTACTGGGGCGGTGAGGTCGACGTCTGCATCAACTCGTGGACGCTGTCGAAAGGCCTCTGGCTCGGTGCCGACGTCGACGGCATCGTCGAATGGTTCCTCGATCACCAGCTGACCGACGGCGGGTGGAACTGCGAATGGGTCAACGGTTCGACCCGGTCGTCCTTCCACTCGACGCTCAACGCCCTCGTCGGCCTCCTCGACTATCAGCAGCGTACGGGGGATTCCGCCCGAGTCGCCGACGCACGCGCGGCGGGGGAGGAGTACCTGCTGGTCAGGAGCCTCTTCAAGCGAGCGTCGAACGGCGAGCCGTACTCGATGAACGCGTTCAGTCTGGCGCATCCGCGACGGGCCTACTACAGCATCCTCGCCGCGGCCGACTACTTCCGCGATGCCGGCCTCACAGACGGCACCGCTCCCGACCCGCGCCTGGCCGAGGCGATCGAGCGCATCCGCGCGCAGCGACAGGACGATGGAACGTGGCTGCAGGGGCACCGCCTAGCCGGAGACGTGTGGGTCCACGTCGATGCCCCGACGGGAGAGCCGTCGAAATGGGTGACGGCGCAGGCGCTGCGGGTCCTCGACTGGTGGGATGCGGAGCGGACGCCGACCGGGTCCGCGTAGGTATCGGCCGGGCCCACAGGGTCCGCCTCAGAAATCGACGTCGTCCTTGTCGATGCCGGGGAACATCACCTCGTACTCGACCATGTTGTCCTTGTGGTCGATGAGTTCGATGGTTCCGAAATAGGTCATCTCCTCATCGACGACATTGCACGATTCGAACCCGGACCAGTCCGTCACCGTCATGTCCTGCTCGCACTTCGCCTCCTTGACCGACATATCGAACTTGTTCGCGAAGAGGTCGACGAGATCGGCTTCGAGGGAGGCGGCGGGAATCGTCCCGTTGCCGTCCTTGTCGATCTTCATCGCCTCATCGCTTGCCCACGAGGTGGTGCGGGCGGCATCGGCGAACGGGTCCTCCGAGGCGTCCGGCGAGGCAGACTCCTCGGTCGGCGTGGGACTCGGCGTCGGGGTCTCCGCCCCGATAGTCGAAACCTCGGGCGGCTGCTGTGCGTCAGAGGAGTCTCCGCCCATCCCGCATCCCGCCAGTGCCAGCGCCATCGCTGCCACCGCTGCCGCTCGTCGCCCTGCGCTGCGCATCACTCTCATCGTCCGTCTCCTCTGCTCGTCGGTGATCACCATCATCTCCCGCTCCGCACCCCACGGAGGACGGAATCGTGTGCGCGATCCGCGACGGCTGTTGCCGTCCTGGCACAGGAACGATGACGTCGCGTTGACCGCGCCTGCGCGGTCTTGGCACGATGAGGCGATGCAGCCTGTCCTCGGTCTCATCTCCCACGGCACGTCCTCTCCCGACGGTCAGGCCGTCATCTTGGCCCTCGCCGAGGCGGTCGCCGCCGACCTGCGCGAGCGCGGGATCACCGACACCCTCGCCCTCGGCCACGTCGACGTCCAGGCCCCCGACGTCGCCGAGGTGCTCGCGACCCTGCCCGCGGATCGCACCACCGTCCTCGTCCCCCTCCTCCTCTCACCGGGCTACCATGTCCACGTCGACCTCGCCGAGGCGGTCGCAGGCGCCGGCGGTCCCGCCCCGGACGGAATGGGCTCGGTTCCCGGCCGGCCTGTCCGCGACATCCGCGTCGCCGGGACCCTCGGTCCGGACCCTCGCCTCGCCGAACTCCTCGCGGCGAATCTGCCGGCCCTCGACGACGGCGACGAGGTCATTCTCGTCGCGGCCGGATCGAGCGACGAACGCGCCAACGACGCGTCCCGCGCCGTCGGAAACCTCCTCGCCGAGACCCTCGCGCGTCCTGTGCACACGACCTTCCTCGCCGGAGACCGCGACAACCTCCGCGACATTGTTGAGCAGAAGAGTCACCTCGGCCGTCGGCTCGTCGCCGCCAACTACCTCCTCGCGCCCGGCTACTTCGACGACCTCGCGGCCCGACTGCTCGCAACAGTCGGCGGTCGCCTCTCCGCACCGCTCCTCCACCCGTCGTCACCAGCCCCAAGACAGCTCGTCGACATCGTGCGCGACCGTATGGTCGCAGTCCTCTGAATCGACGTCAACCCCGTCCCTGCGATCCGTCATGCGGCGTCGCACAGCGTCATATGTCGAACAATGACGAGCTTATGCGAGCCTAATTTGTTGAGCAATCCTGTCGGTGTGTAGCGTGGCTGACCTAGCAATCGCACCAGCATGGGGAGATGGCAATGTCCACAGACGTGGAGCAGCGCGCCGCAGGCCGCGCAGACAGGGCCGCGACGCGACCGAAGAAGTCCAACGGGCAGTGGAAGATCGACGGCCGCGAACCGCTCAACGGCAACGAGGTGTTCAAAGCCGAGGACAACGGCCTCAACGTCCGTGCACGGATCGAAGAGGTCTACGCGAAGTCCGGGTTCGCGTCGATCGACCCCGATGACCTCCACGGCCGCTTCCGTTGGTGGGGCCTCTACACCCAGCGCAAGCCGGGCATCGACGGCGGGCGGACCGCCACCCTCGAGCCGCACGAGCTCGAGGACGAGTACTTCATGCTCCGCGTGCGCATTGACGGCGGCAGGCTCACGACCGAGCAGCTGCGCACGATCGCCGACATCTCCAACGACTTCGCCCGCGGCACTGCCGACCTCACTGACCGGCAGAACATCCAGCTCCACTGGATCGCGATCGAGGACGTCCCCGAGATCTGGCGACGACTCGAAGCCGTCGGGCTCCAGACAACCGAGGCCTGCGGTGACGTCCCCCGCGTCATCCTCGGCTCACCGGTCGCCGGCATCGCCGCCGATGAACTCATCGACCCGACCCCGGCGATCGAGGAGATCTCCCGCCGCTACATCGGGGATGAGAGCCTGGCGAATCTGCCGCGGAAGTACAAGACCGCGATCACCGGGCACCCCAGCCAGGACGTCGTCCACGAGATCAACGACTGCTCGTTCGTCGCCGTCGAGCATCCTGAGCACGGCATCGGCTACGACCTCTGGGTCGGCGGGGCACTGTCGACCGTTCCCCGCTTCGCCGAACGCCTCGGCGCCTGGGTCGCCCCCGACCAGGTCGTCGAGACCTGGCTGGGCGTGACAGAGATCTTCCGCGACTACGGCTACCGCCGCCTGCGCAACAAGGCCCGCCTGAAGTTCCTCATGGCCGAATGGGGTCCGGAGAAGTTCCGCGAGATCCTCGAGACCGAGTACCTCGGCTACCGCCTCGCCGACGGCCCGGCCCCCGCGAAGCCGCTGACCGAAGGGGACCATGTCGGCGTCCATCGCCAGGCCGATGGGAAGTACTACATCGGGGTCAGCCTCATCGCCGGCCGCGCCTCGGGAACCCTGCTCGGACAGATGGTCGACATCGCCGAGAAGTACGGCTCGACCCGGCTGCGGACGACCCCGCACCAGAAGATCCTCTTCCTCGACATCCCGGAGGAGGACATCGACGCGGTCGTCGCCGACCTCGACGCGGTCGGCCTCTCGAGCCGCAAGGACCTCTTCCGCCGGTCGACCATCGCATGCACGGGCATCGAATTCTGCAAACTCGCGATCGTCGAGACGAAGCAGACCGCCGCGGACACCATCGCGACCCTCGAAGCGCGCCTGGCCGAGATCGACCTGCCGCACCCGATCAGCCTCCACCTCAACGGCTGCCCGAACTCGTGCGCGCGCATCCAGACTGCCGACATCGGACTCAAGGGCCAGTTGGTGACCACCGACGACGGGGAGCAGAAGCCCGGGTTCCAGGTCCACGTCGGCGGGGGACTGGCCTCGAGCGACCGCGATGAGGCCGGCCTCGGCCGCACCGTGCGCGGCCTCAAGGTCACCGCGGACGATCTCAGCGACTACGTCGAGACCCTCGTGCGCCGCTTCCTCGCCGGCCGGTCCGAGACCGAGACGTTCTCCGAGTGGGCACACCGAGTCGACGATGAGGAGCTCGTATGACGAAGACCCAGCCCACTGACACCCAGCCCACTGACACCCAGACCGCCGGCACCCAGCCGACTGCGACCACCGAGGCCCAGCCGACGCCGCCTGCCAAGCGCTCCCTCGAGGAGCTGCGCGCCCTCGCCGAGGCGGGAGCCCGCGAGCTCGCCGGTGACCCCGAGAACGGGGTGCCCGAGGCGAGTCCGGCCGACGTCATCCGCTGGGTCTCGAAGCACGTCGACGTCCGCGCCGCCGCCGTGGCCTGCTCGATGGCCGATGCGGCGCTGCCGCACTACGTCGCGCAGTACCTGCCCGGCGTCGACGTGCTCTTCCTCGACACCGGCTACCACTTCCCGGAGACGTACGAGACCCGCAACGAGGTCGCCCGGACGATGGACGTGCGCATCGTCGACGTCCTCCCCGAACAGACCGTGGCCGAGCAGGACGCCGAATTCGGTGCCGAGCTCTTCGCCCGCGACCCGAGCCTCTGCTGCGCCCGCCGGAAGGTCGCGCCCCTGAAGAAGTCGCTGTCCGGCTACGAACTCTGGTTCACCGGGGTCCGCCGCGACGAGGCGCCGACACGGGCGAACACCCCGTTGGTGACCTTCGACGAGAAGAACGGCCTCATCAAGGTCAACCCCGTGGCCGCGTGGTCCTTCGACGACCTCCTCGACTACGCCGGCGCCTTCGGGGTCCCGGTCAACCCCCTCCTCAACCAGGGCTACCCGTCGATCGGGTGCCAGCCCTGCACACGCAGGGTCGCCCCCGGAGAGGATCCCCGGTCCGGGCGCTGGGCAGGTTTCTCCAAGACAGAATGCGGGCTGCACGTATGAGCATCGACACCACCACACCGACGACCCTCGACGTCCTCGAATCCGAGGCCATCCACATCATCCGCGAGGTCGCCGCCGAATTCGAGAAGCCGGTCCTCCTCTTCTCCGGCGGCAAGGACTCCGTGACCGTCCTCCACCTCGCGGCCAAGGCGTTCTGGCCGGCGAAGATCCCCTTCGGGCTCCTCCACGTCGACACCGGACACAACTTCCCGGAGATCCTGAACTACCGCGACCGCACGGCAGAGCGCTACGGGCTGAACCTCACGGTGGCCAAGGTCCAGGACTACATCGACGACGGGCGGCTGCGCGAACGCGCCGACGGCACCCGCAACACCCTGCAGACGCAGCCGCTCATCGACGCCATCGCCGCCGGAGGGTACGACGCCGTCTTCGGCGGGGCCCGCCGCGACGAGGACAAGGCGCGGGCGAAGGAGCGCATCATCTCCCTGCGCGACGAATTCGGCCAGTGGGACCCGAGCAACCAGCGCCCCGAGCTGTGGAACCTCTACAACGGCCGCCACGTCAGCGGTGAGCACGTGCGCGTGTTCCCGATCTCGAACTTCACCGAACTCGACGTGTGGACCTACATCGCCCGCGAAGGCATCGAACTCCCACCGCTCTACTTCGCCCACGACCGGGAGGTCTTCTCCCGCGACGGCATGTGGTGGGCGACCGGGGAGTTCTCCCAGCCGCGACCCGGCGAGGACGTCGTCACCCGGTCCGTGCGCTACCGCACGGTCGGGGACATGAGCTGCACCGGAGCGGTCGAATCGACCGCCGCCGACATCGCCTCCGTCGTCGCCGAGGTGGCGGTGACCACCGTGACCGAACGCGGCGCCACCCGCGCCGACGACAGGATCTCCGCCGCCGCCATGGAGGACCGGAAGAAGGACGGATACTTCTGATGACGACTGTTGCCCCCACGACCACGAAGACGCTGCTGCGGTTCGCCACCGCCGGCTCCGTCGACGACGGCAAATCGACCCTCGTCGGACGCCTCCTCCACGATGCGAAGGCGATCCTCGCCGACCAGCTTGCGGCCGTGACCGCGACGAGCGCCGAACGCGGCTTCGTCGGCGGCGAGTTCGACTTCGCCCTCCTCACCGACGGCCTCCGGGCCGAACGCGAACAGGGCATCACGATCGACGTCGCCTACCGGTACTTCGCCACCGACCGCCGCTCGTTCATCCTCGCCGACTGCCCCGGACACGTCCAGTACACCCGGAACATGGTCACCGGCGCGACGACCGCCGACGCCGTCGTCGTCCTCATCGACGCCCGCAACGGCGCGACCGAGCAGACCCGCCGCCACCTCACCGTCGTCCACCGCCTCGGCATCCGCCACGTCATCGTCGCGATCAACAAGATCGACCTCCTCGACTACGATGAGGCCGCCTTCGCCGAGGTGGCCCGTGAGGTCGGTGCGATCACCGAGGAGATCGGCCTCGAGGCACCCCACCTCATCCCCGTCTCCGCGCTCGCCGGGGACAACGTCGCTGCCGCCTCGGCGAACACCCCGTGGTACCAGGGTCCCTCCCTGCTCGAACTCCTCGAGACCCTGCCGAGCATCGAGGAGGACCAAGCCGACCTCGAGCCCTTCCGCCTCGACGTCCAGTCCGTGCTCCGCCCGCAGGGCGGACTCGCCCCGGGACTCGATCCCGAGGACTTCCGCGACTACCGGGCCGTGACCGGGCAGATCACGTCGGGACGGGTCCGCGTCGGCGACGAGATCGACGTCCACCCGGCCGGGATGCGCACGAGAGTGACCGGCATCGACACCGCCGACGGCCCGCTCGAATCCGCCGGAGCCCCGCTCTCGGTGGCGCTGCGGCTGGCCGACGACATCGACACCGCCCGCGGCAGCGTGCTCGCCGCCGCCGGCAGCCTGCCGCCTGTGCGCAAGACCCTGCGCGCCGAGGTCTTCCCCTTCACCGCCGCAGGCCTCCGCACCGGCGACCGAGTGCTCGTCAAGGCCGGGACGACGACCGTCAAGGGCATCATCGGCATCGAATCCCGTCGGAACCTGCTCACGAACGCATCGGAACCCGCCGAGGTGCTCGCCGGCAACGACATCGGCGTGGCCGAGGTGCGGCTGTCCGCGGCGCTCACCCTGCCCGACTTCCGCACCCACGGCCGTGCCGGAGGATTCATCGTCATCGACGAGCAGACCGGAGCGACCGTGGCCGCCGGCATCCACACCCCCGTCGAGGAGGACGAAGGATGAGCATCGACCGCTTCGCCCCCGGCAGCGTCCTCCTCGTCGGAGCGGGACCCGGGACGCTCGACCTGCTCACGGTTCGGGGACTGCGCGCGCTCGAGACCGCCGACGTCATCGTCGCCGACCGCCTCGGCGCCCGCACCGTCCTCGACGAACTCGCCGCCGAACGGGGAGAGCCGCTGGACGCGGAGATCATCGACGTCGGCAAGACCCCCGGACACCACCCGGTGCCGCAGCAGCGGATCAACGAGATCCTCGTCGAACAGGCCCGCGCCGGCCGCCGGGTCGTGCGCCTCAAGGGCGGGGACCCGTTCGTCTTCGGCCGCGGGGGTGAGGAGCTCGCCCACCTCCGGGAGGCGGGGATCGTCGCCCAGGTGGTCCCCGGCGTGACGAGCGCGAACTCGGTGCCCGCGGTGGCCGGGATCCCGCTCACCCACCGCAGCCTGGCTACGACGTACACCGTCGTCACCGGTCACGACCAGCTGAGCGACCTCGGCGGGGGACGCGACCACACCGTCGTCATCCTCATGGGCATCGGGACGCTCACCCACTCGGCGATGGTGCTCGCCCGCGGCGACCGCGGCGGCGACTGCCCCGTCGCGATCATCGAGGACGGCTACGGCGAGAACCAGCGGGTGACGGTCGGGACGCTGAACACGATCGCCTTCCAGGCCGCACACCGGGGTGTGCGCTCACCGGCCGTCGTCATCGTCGGCGACGTCGTCCGGCTCAGCCCGTACGCCGCCGGTGCCTTCGACCAGACCCACCGACCAGCCCTGACGAGGACCCCATGACCTACATCATCGCCCAGCCCTGCGTCGACGTGAAGGATCGGGCCTGCATCGAGGAATGCCCCGTCGACTGCATCTACGAAGGCGAACGCAGCCTCTACATCCATCCCGACGAATGCGTCGACTGCGGGGCATGCGAACCCGTGTGCCCTGTCGAGGCGATCTACTACGAAGACGACGTGCCCGAGCAGTGGGAGTCCTACTACACCGCCAACGTCGAGTTCTTCGAGACGATCGGCTCTCCGGGAGGTGCCGCCGGCTTCGGCGTGAGCACCTTCGACCACCCCATCATCGCGGCCTTGCCGCCGCAGAACACCGAGGAGTGAGGGCAACTCCCTCACGACCCCGACCCTGACCGGGCACACAGTCGATGTGCCCGACAACGACTGAGGAGAACCATGACCCGTCCTTTCCGTGTGGCTATTGTCGGTGCCGGTCCCGCTGGGATCTATGCGGCTGATCTGTTGACGAAGGCCGAGCGTGATTTCGAGGTCAGCATCGATCTCTTCGAGCGACTCCCCACCCCGTTCGGTCTGGTCCGCTACGGAGTGGCTCCGGATCACCCCAGGATCAAGGGCATCATCAACGCCCTGATCAAAGTCCTCGACCGGGGAGACATCCGCCTGTTCTCGAACGTCGACTACGGCACCGACATCACCTTGGACGAACTCACCGACCGGTACGATGCGGTGATCTTCTCCACCGGGTGCATCACAGATGCGCCGCTGAACATTCCCGGCGTCGACCTCGAGGGCTCGTTCGGGGCGGCGGACTTCGTCAACTGGTACGACTCGCACCCGGATGTCTCCCAGTCCTGGCCGCTCGAGGCCGAGTCCGTCGCGGTGATCGGAAACGGGAATGTGGCCCTGGACGTGGCCAGGGTGCTGGCGAAGCAAGCTGACGATATGCATGTCACGGAGATCCCCGACCATGTGTATGAGGGACTGAAAGCGTCGAAGGTCACTGATGTCCATGTGTTCGGCCGCAGGGGTCCGGCACAGGCGAAGTTCACCCCGCTCGAGCTGCGGGAGCTCGGGCTTGTGCCGGATGTCGACATCATCGTCTACCCGGAGGACTTCGAGTTCGATGAGGGGTCGATGGAGGCGATCGAGTCATCGAATCAGGTCAAGCAGGTCGCGAAGACGCTGACCGATTTCACGCTGCGTGAACCGACCGGTGCGAGCAGGCGTCTGCATCTGCATTTCCTCCATGCCCCGACCGAGATCCTCGGCGATGGGCAGGTCGAAGGTCTGCGCACCGAGCGTCAGGAGCTCGACGGGACGGGCAACGTCCGGGGGACGGGCGAGTTCGTGGACTGGCCGGTGCAGGCGGTCTACCGCGCCGTCGGCTATGCCGGCTCAGCACTGCCGCAGCTGCCCTTCGATCCGCGCCAGGGTGTCATCCCCAACCATGAGGGGCGTGTCGTCGACACCTTGGATCAGGCCGAAGCCCCGTCTGCTGATGTGGTGGCGGGTGTGTATGCGACCGGCTGGATCAAGCGTGGTCCGGTCGGCCTGATCGGGCATACGAAGGGTGATGCTCTGGAGACGATTGGGCATCTCATCGCCGATCGTGGTGCTGGTGTTCTTGCGGAACCGGTGTTTCCCGAGGAGTCGGCGATCGTCGACCTCCTCGAGTCCAAGGGTGTGGATTTCGTGGATTGGGAGGGGTACCACCGGGTCGAGGCTGCCGAGAAGGCCGCTGGCGAGGTTCGGGGTCGCGAGAGGGTGAAGATCGCCACCCGTGAGGGGATGCTCGCCGCCGCCCGCGATGCCGCGCGCGCCCAGTCCGTGAGCTGATCCTCTACGAGAAGTAGCCGTTGCGGTACCCGTACTCGACGGCGTCCCGGCGGTTGCGGACCCCGAGCTTGCGGTAGATCGCGGAGAGACGGTTCTTCACCGTGCCCTCGGCGAGGGAGAGATCGGCGGCGATTCGCGCGAGCGGCGTGGCCTTCTCGAGCCGGTAGAGCAGATCGAGCTCATGGGAGTCGAGCAGACGGTTCTCCACCCTGGCCTCCGACATCGTCACCGGCAGATCGAGGAGACGCGCCCGCAGCTGGGCTCCGGTGACCGGGGACATCGCGAACGTGTCCGCGATCCACTCCCACTGCGGGAAGTCGACGGTCATCTCGACGAAGTACGACCGGAGGTCGCTCGGCAGCAGCGCGAAGGGCAGGACCGAACCGGAGACGACACAGTAGTCGAGGGCGTTGCGCACGTCGGCCAGTGCCGCCGCCTCGCGGCCGCGGCGGACGAGGGCCGCGGCACGCAGTGCCAGGGCCGCGCCCTTCTCCCGCGGGTCGGTGCCGGTGATGAGCACCTGGGAGGTGAAGGAGTCGACGACGTCGTGCTGGCCGAGGGCGAAGGCGACACGGGCGCGGGAGAGACCGTGTTCCCGGTCGAGTCGGGACGCCTTCGACGCGAGCGCCTGCGCCTCCCGCAGCGCTCCAGTCGCCACGGAGAGCATCGTCGTCAACGAGAACGTCGACCCCATCACCTGCGGTTCATGACCGGCCATCGGGGACTCCGGGGCCAGCTCGTGCTCCTTGAGATAGAGCTCCGCATTGCCCGAGTACATCGCGTGCAGGGCCTCGCCGTAGCGGAAGACGCCGGATCCGCGATGGGCGGGGGAGAGGGTGCGCGCGAGCGCGATCGCCGCGGCGGAGGCGACGAGGTCGAGCTGGTCGAGGGCTCGGTGCAGGCGCGGGGTGTTGGCGATGTAGTCCGTCTGCAGGGTGTGGAATTCGAAGCGGGCCCGCAGCTCGTCGTAGCGGGAGAGCACCTGCTCGCTCTTCGGGCCGAAACCCGCAGCGATGTAGCCGACGGCTGCCACCGCGAGTGACGGGAGCAGAGGGAAGGGCTCGAAGGGGAGGATCGATTCGGCGATGACGACGGCGCGTTCGACGAGGTGCAGGCCTCGGCGGACGTCCCCGGTGCGAGCGAGATCGAGGCCGCGCTCCATGAGGAGGCGGGCATCGTAGAGGCGCGAGAGCGAGCCCGAGCCGGACTGCCGGGCGAAGATGAGCTCCATGCCCGCCTCGGCGGCGGCCACTGCGCCGTCGAGATCGCCGTGCTGCCGGCGGTCGCGCATGGTCCGCAGGGTCATCACCGCCACCTCGTCGGCGGTGAAGTCACCGTCGTCGAGGCGCGCCCTCTCCTGCTCGAGAGTGGGGACGTCGAGGCGGTCGAAGGTGACGAGCGGAAGGACCTCACGCGGGTCGGTCGATCCGGTGCGGTTGCTGATGTTCGCGATCTCTCGGGCCGCGCTCTGCGCTTCGGCGAGGACGAGCGACCCGCGGACGACGGAGGCGGGGACGGAGAGGATCGTGTGGACGGCGGCGACGAACTCCGGGTAGAAGACGTTGAAGCCCCGCTCCGACCACACCTCGGTGAGCAGAGACCACGCCCCGAGATCGCCGATGAGGGCGAGCAGCGCATCGGGACGCACCGTGCCGACGTCGAGGAGGGAGCGGTGGGACTCCTCGAGCTCGAGTCCGAGCGCCTGCCTCGGCGAGATCCGCCCCTCCGGGGGATTCGGACCGATCCTGCGGGCCACGGCACGGATGAGGCCCGGCATGACATAGCTGCCCGCGTGCTTCGGGCAGAGGCTGAGCACACCGGTGAAGACGAGTTGGGAGGTGAGCTCGTCGGCGCTTGGGACGGCGTCGTCGGGTGCCTCGCCGATGCGGGGGATCGCGCGATGGGCGAGCGCGATGAGGGGCGCCTCGATGGTCTCGACCTGCGCGACGAGGAGGAAGAGGCGCACGGCGGGGGACTCCCAGTCGAGGGAGTCCGCATCGAGGGAGAACGGGGCGAGCAGGGTGCTGTAGTCATCGGCGGCGACGGCGTCGAGCGCGACCCGTGCGCGCTGGGCGCCGCTGACGACGGTGCGGGCGAGGCTGATATGACCGGCGGTGAGGTCGAACAGCGTGCGGACGGTCTCCTCCGACAGCGTCCCAGCGGTCAGCCCGGCCGAGAACTCGGCGAGATCGTCGATCCGCTCACCGAGGATCGCGTCGAAGGGGCCGGGCTCGGGGGAGGAGTGCGTCGGGGGATGGGGGATCACCTGTGTGCCTTCGGTCGTGCGTGAGGCGAACCTCGGCGGAGGCGCCGCGGCTCACTGGCGCAGCTGGGGAACGCTGCAGCTCCTGGGTCGGAGCACTTTCCAAGGCTACATTCAGCCGGGGCGCGAATCTGCGCGGGAAGCGCCGGGATGACCCGTCGGTAACCTTCGATGACGTCGATGTGACTTCGGGGTCGCAATTGTCCGGCAGGAATCCCTGCCGCCGGGCGGCCGGGCCCGCCGCGGCGGATGGGTGGTCCGCAGCCCCCGGGGCACGAGGGCTGCGGCTGACCTCACCGCGCGGCGGGAGCGTCGACGTCGGGGCGGGCCACGGTCTTCGCGAGGGCGTCGAAGGCCCGGATCGTCGGGAAGAGCTTCCGCGCGTCCTGCGGCAGCCCCCAGCTGGAGAGCTTGACGCCGACGAAGGAGGCTCCGGGGTTGATGTAGATCATCTGCCCGTGGATGCCGAGCGCGAGGAAGGCGTGCGAGTCCGGGTACGGGAACCAGAACTGGTTGCGGTACATCCCGCCGGGCATCCGGTTGTCGCCGGGGCTGTCGGCGAATGCCTGCCTCGTGTCCTCGCTGCCGGTGAGCGTGTCGCCGATCCACGAGGTGGGGACGACCTGTTCGCCGGTGAGCGAGACGCCGCGATTCGAGTAGAGGTAGCCGAAGCGTGCGAGATCGCGCAGGGTGGCATTGATGCCGCCGTCGAACATTCCGACGCCGAACTGGTCGGTGGCGATGAGGGCGTCGCGTTCGGCACCGATGCGCGACCACAGCACCCGCGACATGAGCGTCTGCATGCTCTCACCGGCGACCTTCTCGCACACCCAGCCGAGCACGTCGGTCTCGCACGAGCGGTACTCGAACGGTCCGCCGTGCGGGGCCTTCTGCTCAAGCGTGCGCAGGTAGGCGTACATGCCCACCGCCTCGGGGGAGGGCTCCTCCTCCGACCAGCCGATGGCCCGCTCGATCTGCCGGACCTCGGACTCCGGGTCGAGGTAGTTCTCGGAGAACCGGATGCCCGAGCGCATGTCGAGGATGTCGCGCACCGTCGCTCCTGCATACCCGGACTCTGCGAGCTCGGGGACGTAGTCGGTGACGAGTCGGCTCGTCTCGATCTCCCCGGCGCCGACGAGGACCCCGGCGACCGTGCCCACCAGCGACTTGCTCACCGACATGAGGAGATGCTCGGTCTCCGGCCGCATCGCGCCGAAGTACTCCTCGGTGAGCACGGTTCCCTGGTGGAGGACCATCCACGCGTCCGTGTCGCTGGACTCGATGACGCTGCGGACGCTGCGGGCCGCAGAGTATTCCGTCTCCGGGATCTCGATCCCGCCGAGATCCCGGAGGTCGACGGGGAACTGCGCGACCGGGCCGTCTCCGCGGGAGATCGGCGTCGTCGGCAGCACCTCGTCGACGTGCTGGAACGACCAGCGCACATGCTCGGCGTCCTGCCAGTTGTCCTTGTCGACGCCCTCACCGGAGTCGACCGGGGTCGGCTCGGCGTGGGGGGCGAGCGACTCAGCGGGGTCGGTCGGGGCGACGACCGCCTCGGCGGAGGGACCGGCAGGAGCCGACCCTTCCGCCGCGAGGGCAGGGTCGGGCAGGGTCGGATCCGAAGACGCTTCGGTCACACTTCACCTCTCGATCTGTGCAGGGGTTGAGGACGAGACTATCAGTCGCCCTTCGCCCCCGGTCCGCCGATCGTCGGCGCGGGATCCTCCGCGGCAACGGGAACTCCGGCGTACATCGCACGGATCGAGTCGATGAAGTGCTTGGCACGGATGCTCAGGGACTTCTTGCCGTCGGCATCGACCTGGAGCGGGTTCTTCGTCACGAGGACACCGAGGTCGGCGCCCTTCCACCGGTACTCGCCGGCTCCGTAGATGCGGAGGAAGAAGACCTCGCTGCCGTTCTGCAGAGGATGCCAGTCGAGTGCTGCCCGCTTGTACGTCAGCGTCCCGTACTGGTCGAGGAAGTACTGTCCGGTCAGCGGCGAGTGCGTGATGTACTCGGTGATCGGCGCGGTCTCCTTGATGACCATCTGGCTCCACTCGTCGGCTCCGGAGAGCTCCTCCCACCGTTCGTTTATCTCGTCGACGTCGAGGTCGAACTCGACGTCGAGGTACTCGAGGAGGTGGAAGAGGAAGAGCGGAACGTCGGCGTAGGCTCCCGCGGTGACGTTGGTGATCGCCGAGGCTCCGGAGATCCGGGGGTTGAGCTCGCCGAGGTAGACGTCGTTGGTGTCGAGATCGACGAGGACGTCGACCTCGAAGAATCCGCGGTAGCCGCGCTTGCGCAGGCCTTCGCCCATCCGGCGGACGAGCTCGCGGGCCCGTCCGCGCTGGTCGGCGGTGAGGACATCGGGCGTCATCTCGTTGCCGCACCAGCCGCCCTTGTAGGGGGTGAGCTCGGGGAATCCGGCAAGTTCGGTGAGGAACGGGCCGACGACGACGCCGCTGCTCGTGATCACGGCCTCGACCGCCACAGGCGTGTTGTTGATCCGCTTCATCACCTTGAGCTGCTCGCCGATGATGTCGTCCCGGTGCTTGTCCCATTCCTCCTCGGAGGCGATGAAGAACGTCGTCTTGCCCGAGTCGCCGTAGGGGGTCTGCACGACGAGGTCGGTGCCGAGACCGGCCTCCGTCGACGCCTTCGTCAGCTCCTCGTACGTGTCGGCCGTCGTGAGGACGTTGGGCACCGAGTAGGCACCGGCTTCGTTGCCGAGCTTCGTCGTCTCGATCTTCGAATCCAGCTGGTTGCGCAGCTTCGCCGAGGGGAGGATGAGGTCGTAGCCGAGCTCCCTGCAGATCCGTTCGGTCTCCTCGTCGAAGAAGACCATGGCGACCTTCGGGCGCTCGCCGTGGGGGACGTTGCGGGTCATGTGCGCGCGGACCTCGGCGTTGAGCAGGAGCCAGTTGTTGATCGCCTCCCCTGATTCGAACTCGACGAACGGCTTGTAGCGGGGCGAGAACACGCGCGGGTGTCCCCCGTCCCAGCCGTCGTAGTACGTGATGTAGGAGAAGTTGCGGACCCAGCGGTCGAGACCGAGGAGGTTGAACGGGGTGGCGCCGATGAAGTAGATCGGCGTCTGGTTCGTACGGAAGAAGTGGCGGACCTCGGAGATGTTGCGCAGCGGGCGGCGCAGCTGGGCGCGGTCGGCCTCCTTTCCGGCGTAGGCGGCGTCGGTGCCGACGTGGACCTCGGCCTCGGCGGGGTCGGTGAGTCCGGGCTCGACGGGAGCGAGGGGCTCGACCGGGGCTACAGCGGGTGCGGTCACCGGGGCTGCGGGTGCCGCGGCCGGGGCGGCCACCGATGCGGCGGCCACTCCGGCGGCTGGTGCCGGCGCGGGTGCGACGGGGGTGCCGGGAGCCGGCGGAAGGGCCGGTTCGACCGGGGCGGCCGGTGCGGGTGCCGCAGCGGCGGCCGGGGGAGCTGCGGCTGCCGGTGCTGCGGCTGCGGGTGCCGCAGCGGTGGCGGGGTCGGTCGCTGCCGCAGCGGGCACGGCGACTCCGTCTTTCACCGCCCGTCGCTTGGCCTCCGGAGCGGCGGTCGCGGTCGACTTCGCCGCCGGAGCCTTCGCGGCCGTCGACTTCGTCGTGGCAGTCTTTGTCGCGGCAGTCTTCTTCGCTGCGGGAGCCTTCGTCGTCGAGGGAGCCTTGGCGGCCGTGGACTTCGTCGTAGTCGATTTCGTCGTCGTCGACTTCCTCGCCGCGGGCGTCTTCGCTGCCGAGGACTTCTGCGTCGAGGACGTGCTCGCGGCGGACTTCGTCGTCGCGCCCGTGGTCGGCTTCGCCGCCGTGCTCGCGGCAGCCGGCGTCGTCGACGACGACTTCGCCGGTGAGGACGAGTTCGTCTTCGCCGCGCCGCTCCTGCCGCCGGACGTGCTCGTGCTCGCCGGTGAACTCTTCGCCGTCGAGGCGCTCTTCGCGGCCCCCGACTTCGCCGTCGAGGACGTCTTCTTCGCCGTCGAACTCACCTTCGTCGTCGCCGTCTTCGTCGTGGGCTTCTTCGCGGCGGCCGATGTCGCCGTCGCCGTCTTCGCCGCAGGCTTCTTCGTCGCTGACGTCTTCGCAGCCGATGCGGGCGACTTCGCGGAGGTCGAGCCTCCGGACTCCTTGTTGCCGCGGGGGGTGGCGGACGATGAGCTCGAGGGGTGGTTCGTCATTGCAGTGCTCCTTAGGGAAACGCCCGACGCCGGGATTTCGTCGGCTCTGCCGAGGCTTCGGGTGACGCCTACAGCAGATGTGATGGGGACAACTTATCTCAGTTTTCGACGCCTGAGGTCGATGGTGCACCGATTGAGTGAATGGGAAGCGAAATCGTGACCACGGGAGAGGGTTCCTTGACCGAAGTCGCCGATTCCGCGTGCCCGGGTCGGTGAAGTTAGGCTGGGGCGAGTACCGACCTTTGTCGAAAGAGAGCAGACATGCCGGTGAATGCCGACAAGCAGGGAACCTCGTACACCCTGCCGCGTCCCTACGACGTCTCCCGTGAGGCGATCGCCGAGTTCGCCCGCGCGACGAACGCGACGGCCGACTACCACTTCGACCCCGCCGCGGCTGAGGCCCTGGGGTACAGGGACGTCATCGCCCCGACGACGTTCGCCGTGATCATCGCGCAGCGCAGCGAGGCCGCCTACATCTCCGACCCCGACTCCGGCATCGACTTCTCGAAGGTCGTCCACGGCTCGGAGCAGTTCAGCTTCGCCCGCTCGATCGTCGCGGGCGACAGCCTGCGTGCGACGACCCACGTCGACGGCGTCCGTGCCGCCGGCGACAACGCCATGATCACCACCCGCACCGAGATCACCGACGCCGCCGACCAGCCGGTGGTCACGGTGACCTCGACCATCGTCGTGAGAGGAGACGGAGAATGAGTCTCGTCGACCTGTCCCAGCTGAAAATCGGCGACGTCGTCGTCGAGACCGAGATCCCGCTCTCACGCGCCTCGCTCATCGACTACGCCGCCGCGTCGGGCGACCACAACCCCATCCACTGGTCGGAGCGCTTCGCGCAGGAGGTGGGCCTTGAGGGCGTCATCGCCCACGGCATGCTCTCGATGGCCGTCGTCGTCTCCCCGATCGCCGAATGGCTCGGCGACCCGGGGGCCATCGTCGACTATCGCACCCGGTTCTCCGCCCCCGTCCTCGTCCCCGACGCAGAGTCGGGTCCGCCGTCGACGCCGACCACTGCGCTCACCCTCACGGCGAAGGTCGGCGCCGTCGACCCGGCCGTCGGCACCCTGCGCATCGACGCCACCGTCACCGCCGGCGGCAACGACGTGCTCAGCCGCACTCAGATCCGGGTCGGACGGTGAACCTCTCCGAGCTCACGACGTTCCACCTCGGCGGGCCAGCCCCGGACCTCACGGTCGCAGGCTCCCGGGAGGAGCTGCTCGCGTTCGCCGCTGACAATGCCCTCGACCCGAGCGCACCCCGGATGCCCGGCATCCTCCTCGTCGGCGGCGGATCGAATCTCCTCATCGCCGATGCGGGCTTCGCCGGTCCCGTCGGCGTCGTCGCGACGAAGGGCGTTGAGACCACGGAGCTCTCCGACACCCATGCCCAGGTGACCGCCGAGGCGGGGGAGGACTGGGACGACTTCGTCGCCGGCACGCTCGCGCAGGGTCTCACCGGGCTCGAGGCCCTCTCCGGGATCCCCGGATCGGTCGGGGCCACCCCGATCCAGAACGTCGGGGCCTACGGGACCGAGGTCGCCGAGCTCATCACCTCCGTCGAGGTCTACGACCGCGTCGCCGGGCAGATCCGTTCGCTGAGCGCCGCAGAGCTCGAGTTCGGATACCGCACCTCACTGCTCAAACGCGCCCAGCAGGCCGCGGGCACCCCCGCCCACATCGTCCTCTCGGTGACGTTCACCCTGCAGCGCGGACCGGGTTCTCTGCCGGTGCGCTACGCCCAGCTCGCCTCGGCGCTCGGGGTCGGGATCGGCGAGAGCGTTCCGGCCGCCGACGTCCGCGACGCCGTGCTCGCGCTGCGCCGGTCGAAGGGCATGGTGCTCGACCCGGAGGACCATGACACGTGGTCGGCAGGGTCGTTCTTCACCAACCCGATCGTCGACGCGGAGGCCGCGCTGCCCGCGGAGGCTCCGCGCTTCCCGGTCACCGATCCCCTCAGCGGGGCACCGATCCCCGGGCTGACGAAGACCTCGGCCGCCTGGCTCATCGAGCGCGCCGGGTTCGACAGGGGCTTCGCCCTGCCGGGCGCTCGTGCGAGCCTGTCGACGAAGCACACGCTGGCCCTGACCAACCGCGGCGGGGCGACGACTGCCGACGTCCTCGACCTCGCCCGAACCGTCGTCGCCGGAGTCGAGGAGCGGTTCGGGATCGTCCTCGAGCCCGAACCCACCTTCGTCGGCGCGAGCCTGTAGGCCTGGGCCCGGGGCCGGAACCCGGCCCCTCAGGCCGTCGTCCGGTCCTCCAGCCACGCGTCGATGTCGGCTTGGGCGGCCTCGCGCACGGACTCGGGGGCGGCCGAGATCGCGAACGAGTCACGGGCCAGGCCGGCGAGGTCGGCCGGCGTGAGGCCCAGTTGCTCGGCGAACCGGTACTGGTCGACGAGTCGGGTGTGGAAGATGAGCGGATCGTCGGCGCCGAGGGCGACCTTCGCACCCGCATCGAGAAGCGTCCGCAGCGGCACCTCATCGATGTCGGGGTAGACGCCGAGGGAGACGTTCGACCCCGGACACACCTCGAAGCCGACACCTGCCTCGACGATCTCGCCCAGCAGCTGCGGATCCTCACCGGCCCGGATCCCATGCCCGAGGCGGTCGGGGGAGAGGTCGCGGACGACCGAGCGGATGTGCTCGGGACCGAGCAGCTCCCCGCCGTGCGGGACCGAGAGCAGCCCGGCGCGGCGGGCGATGTCGAAGGCCCGGGCGAACTCCGCGGTCTCACCTCGGCGCTCGTCGTTGGACAGTCCGAAGCCGATGACGGTGCCCGGACCCTCACCGGCGTGGTGGGCGGCGAGACGGGCGAGCATCCGCGCATCGAGGGGGTGCCGCGTGCGGGAGGCGGCGACGATGATCGCCATCCCGAAATCGTCGTCGCTGGCCTTCGCCGCCTCGTCGAGGATGATCTCCAGGGCCGGGGTGATGCCGCCGACGAACGGGGCATACGAGGTCGGGTCGACCTGGAGCTCGAGCCAGCGGGACCCCTCGGCCCGGTCGGCTGCCGCCGCCTCACGGACGAGCCGGCGCATGATGTCCTCCCCGCGGACGACGCCGCGGGCCATGTCGTAGAGGCGTTGGAAGCGGAACCAGCCGCGCTCGTCGGGGCTCAGTCCCGTGACCTTGTCGGCGAAGAGCTGATCGGACAGGCTCACGCCCGCCTCGGCGGCGAGGTCCTGCAGGGTGTCGGCCGACATCGAACCGGTGAAGTGCAGGTGCAGGTGTGCCTTGGGCAGGGACACGAGAGGGTCCGTCATCTGCCCAAGGATAGTCCGACGACCAGGGCGCATCCCTAGAATGGGTCCGTGTCGTCACCCCGTCTCCTCCTCCTGCTCCTCGTCCTCACCGTCGTCACCCTGCCCTGGGCGCTCTTCACCGCCCGTGCCGATCTGAGCTTCGGCCCCCATGAGGCGCAGTACCGCGTCACCGCCGATTCGCGGCTCACCCTCGACTTCGGGCCGCTGGGCACCCTCCTCGTCCCTGCCGGGGACTATCTGCCGCTCGGACTGGGGGTGAGCGTCGACATCGGGGAGATCCCCGTCTCCGGTGCCGCCGAGGACACGACCTCGGCCTCCGGCGGTGCCGCCGACAGCGGTGGAGGGACGATCGACGCCCTCGGTGGGGACATCGCCTCCTATGCCTCGCTCTTCTCCGCCCCGCAGGTCCAGATCGACCTCATCGTCGAGGGCCTGACGCGGGAGATCCTCATCCGCTGGGCGCTCGCGGTGTGTCTGCTCGCCGGAGCCGTCGTCGGCGGCATCCACCTGCTCGGGCCGGCACGGATCGCCGCGCTGCGGCAGGGACTGGCGAGCCGGGAGCTCACGGCGATCGGTGCGGTCGTCGTCCTGCTCCTCTCCGGGGTGAGCGCGATCGCGCTCCCCCGTCCGGAACCGCTGCGGCCGGACCCGGCGTTCGCGGGGACCCCGCTGGCCGGATCGCAGGTGACCGGCCGCCTCGGCGGGATCATCGACCAGGCGTTCACCGCGGTCAGGGACTTCTCCGAGGATAACGACGCCTTCTACGACGCCGTCCTCGCCGGCCTTCGCGGAGCGTGGAGCGAACGCCCCCTCAGCGGCGACTGGACCTCGCAGGGCATGGTGCCCCCGCCGGCAGGGAAGGCCGGCGTCTCGACCTTCGTGCTCAGCTCCGACGTCCACTGCAACATCGGCATGGCTCGCGTGGTCGGTGCGGTCACCCGGCTGAGCGGGGCCGACGCACTCATCGACGCCGGCGATGTGACGATGACGGGGACCTCGGCCGAGAACTACTGCATCGACGTCCTCGGCGACGAACTGCCCGAGGGACTGCCGCGGATGTTCGTCAAGGGCAACCACGACTCGCAGGAGACCGCCCGCCATGCCCGGCGCAGCGGGTGGACGGTCCTCGATGACTCCACGGCGGAGCTCGCGGGCGTGCGCTTCTTCGGCGGTCCCGATCCTCGCCGGACGGTGTTCGGCTCCGGACCCCAGCTCGAGACCGAGCTCACCGCCGACGAATACGCGGCCCGGCTGCGCGACGAGGCGTGCACGGCGGACTTCGACGTCATGCTCGTCCACGACCCCAGGATCGTCCAACCGGCCCTCGACTCCGGGTGCGCGGACTACGCCCTGAGCGGACACTGGCACCGCACTGTCGGACCCGAGGCCTTCGGTCGGGGAGTGCGATACGTGAGTTCGACGACAGGCGGAGCGCTCGCGAACGCGCTCACCCCGGGTCCCTTGAAGATGGATGCCACGGTGAGCATCATCCGCGTCGACAACCGGACGAAGAGACCCATCGACCTCCAGATCATCACTGTCTCCCCAGGTGAGGAGGTCAGCATCGGTCCGTGGGTGCGTTTCCCCGAGCCGCAGCCCCTCGTCGCCGATCCCGTCGAACCGAGTGAGTAGGGGGCCACGGCACACGCGGACTGCGCTCGGTTCGACGGATCGCGGTGGGAGACGGTATGCTCGTTTCTCGTGGTTGGACACCCCCTCAGCTGGGGGAGTCGAATCGAAGGGGTGTGGCGCAATTGGTAGCGCAACGGTCTCCAAAACCGTAGGTTGCAGGTTCGAGTCCTGTCACCCCTGCGCAGTCGAAGCCTGCCGCGGCGATCACCGCCGGACAGAGCGCAGACTGACTGGCTGAGGCAGTTGAGCAGTCCCAAAGGATTCCGACCGAGTGAGGATGTGTGAGCGACACACCGGCAAAGAAGACAGGAAACGCGTCTGAGAACGCCTCCCGTCGCAAGCAGCTCGGATTCTTCGGACGGATCATCCAGTTCCTCCGCGAAGTCGTGGCGGAGCTGAAGAAGGTCGTCACCCCGACCCGCAAGCAGCTGGTCAACTACACACTCGTCGTGCTGGGGTTCATCCTCGTCATGATGGTCATCGTCACGGTCCTCGACCTCGTGTTCGGCAAGCTCGTCGGATTCGTCTTCGGCGGAACTCCGCTCTGGCCACTGTGGTGAGTCGCCCTGTGCGGCGATAACCTGGATACAAACAGCACATCCTTCGGACACGCAAGCCGTCCGACTACACGCGAAGCGAGGAATTGATCGGTGTCGGATACCAGTTCACCCGAACAGGACGCCCCTGAGACTGAGGTCGACGCGCCTGAGACCGAGACGGTCGAGGAGTCGACGACCGAGGCGACCGCCGACGTCGACGCGACCGCTGCCGATGAGGCACCGGCCGAGGACTCCGCCGCTGACGATTCCGCCGAGTCCGGCGACGACGTCGACCCCGCCGAGGAGTTCAAGGCCGAGCTGCGGATGCAGGAGGGCGACTGGTACGTCATCCACTCCTACGCCGGCTACGAGAACCGCGTGAAGCAGAACCTTGAGAACCGCGCCGTGAGCCTCAACCTCGAGGACTTCATCTTCGAGTCGCAGGTCCCCATGGAGGACGTCGTCGAGATCAAGAACGGTCAGCGCAAGCAGGTCCGCCGTGTGCGCGTGCCCGGCTACGTGCTCGTCCGGATGGAGCTCACCGACGAGTCGTGGGGCGCCGTGCGCCACACCCCGGGTGTGACCGGCTTCGTCGGCAACGCCTACGACCCGGTCCCGCTCTCGATCGACGAGGTCTTCACGATGCTCGCTCCCGTCTTCGAGGAGCGCCAGGCCGAAGCCGCTGCCGCTGAGGGCGTGGCCGCCGAGGCTGCGGCGAAGTCCGCCCCCATCACCGAGGTGGAGTTCGAGGTCGGCGAATCCGTCCTCGTCAAGGAGGGCTCGTTCGAAGGCCACCCCGCCACGATCCAGGAGATCCGTCCGGACTCCCAGAAGCTCACCGTGCTGCTGTCGATCTTCGAGCGCGACGTTCCCGTCGAGCTCGGCTTCGACCAGGTCTCGAAGCTCTGACCCGACCAGCGCACACCATCGCAGGGGCCCGGTTCCGACCGGGCCCCTGACGCGTTCTTCCACCCTGTGTTCCCGCTCACAACCATTTGCCCGAAGCCGGGCGAGCGTGGAATGATGGTGTGGTTTGATTGTCGGCCCTGTATCGGCAGGTCGGCATCGGATGATGCGCCGCGTTCTCTCGGCGCATGGACACTCTCAAGATTAAGGACCGCACATGCCTCCCAAGAAAAAGGTAGCCGGCCTCGTCAAGCTCCAGATTCAGGCAGGTGCCGCCAACCCGGCGCCTCCGATCGGTCCGGCGCTTGCCCAGCACGGCGTCAACATCATGGAATTCACGAAGGCGTACAACGCTGCGACTGAATCCCAGCGCGGGAACATCGTTCCCGTCGAGATCACGGTCTACGAAGACCGTTCGTTCACCTTCGTCCTCAAGACCCCGCCGGCCGCGGAACTCATCAAGAAGGCCGCCGGCGTGAAGTCGGGTTCGGCGACCCCGCACACCGTCAAGGTCGCGCACCTCAGCGCCGACCAGGTCCGCGAGATCTCCACGACGAAGATGCCCGATCTCAACGCCAACGACCTCGACATGGCCGATCGCATCATCGCGGGCACCGCTCGTTCGATGGGCATCACCACCGACATCGAGGTCTGAGACCAGACATCCCACTGTGGCAGGGCGGACGCAGCCCCGACCACGACTGCAAGGAGAGAAGCAGATGGCAAAGCGCTCGAAGGCCTACCAGGCCGCGGCTGAGAAGATCGCCGCAGATGTGAAGTACGAACCGGCTCAGGCGATCGACCTGGCCAAGGAGACCTCGGTGGCGAAGTACGACGCCACCGTCGAGGTCGCCCTCCGCCTCGGGGTCGACCCCCGCAAGGCGGACCAGATGGTGCGCGGCACCGTCAACCTCCCGCACGGCACCGGCAAGACCGCCCGGGTCCTGGTGTTCGCCGCCGGCGACCGTGCAGAGGCAGCCCGCGAAGCAGGTGCCGACTACGTCGGTTCCGATGACCTGCTGGAGAAGGTGGCCGACGGCTTCACCGACTTCGACGCAGCGGTTGCGACCCCCGACATGATGGGCAAGGTCGGACGTCTGGGCAAGGTGCTCGGTCCCCGCGGCCTCATGCCGAACCCGAAGACCGGCACGGTGACCATGGACGTCGCCAAGGCCGTGTCCGACATCAAGGGCGGAAAGATCGAATTCCGCGTCGACAAGCACTCGAACCTCCACTTCATCATCGGCAAGGCCTCGTTCTCCGAGCAGGCCCTGCAGGAGAACTTCGATGCTGCGATCGAGGAGATCCTCCGCCTCAAGCCGTCCTCCTCGAAGGGCCGCTACATCACGAAGGCGACGATCACGACCTCGAACGGTCCCGGCATCCCGGTCGACGCAGCCGCGCTGCGCGCCTGATTCCGACCGTGGAGTGATCCGCGCCTGAAGGGCGGGAAGTGAGTCTCTCACTTCCCGCCCTTCGTCGCATCTGCGCCTCTTCGCCTCCCACGGGTCCTCACGTGCGCCGGTGACCTTGCTCACGTTCGTCGCAGCCGATAGATTGGGATGACCCCAGTGACCTGCATGACGACCGCCGACGGAGGTGGAGCGGACTGCGATGAGCACGACACCGCTGCTGCACGACGACTATCAGCTCATCGTGCGTCGGGCCCACAGCGACCTCGCCGCACCCAACCCTGAGCGGCGCGGCGTCCCCGGGGTGCGATCGACGGTCCTCGAGTCCTGGACCCGTTCCCTCGATCGACTCCGCGACCCGTCCGGCGTCCGTGCCCGGGTGGCCTATGAGGACGCTCAGCTCGCCGAGGTGCGCCGCCGTCATCCCTTCCACTCGATCATGCCGCTGCTGCGCTCCCACCTCATCGAACCGGCCACCGGCGCGGGCCTCCTCGTCGCCCTCGGCGATGAGCAGGGATGTCTGCTCTGGGTCGAAGGGGAGCGGTCTGTGCGCGAGCGTGCAGAGTCGATGGGCTTCGTCCCCGGCTCCGACTGGTCCGAGGATGCGATGGGCACCTCGGCACCGGGTCTCGCCCTCCAGTCGCGGTCGGCCGTCCAGATCAGCCAGGCCGAGCACTTCGCCAGCGACGTCCACGCGTGGAGCTGCAGCGCGGTGCCCGTCACCCATCCCGGCACCGGCGAGGTCATCGGCATCATCGACGTCACCGGGGGAGACGATGCCGTGTCCTCGATCGTCCTGCCCCTGCTCGGGTCGACCGCTCAGGCCGCCGCCGCAGGCCTCTCCCGGCTCTACCGCGCCGATGCCGCCGAGGCGGGGGACCGGGACTCCGCCGCCCGCGTTTGCCTCGCGGTCAGCGGTTCGGCTCCCGCCCTGACCGGGCCCGACGGCGCGCGCATCGAACTCTCGAAGCGCCACGCCGAACTCCTCCTCCTGCTCCACCGCAGCCCTGCCGGGCTGACCAATGCCGAACTCGCCGATCGGCTCTGGCCGACCGGAGGCAGCGACGTCACCGTGCGCGCGGAGATTGCGCGCCTGCGCAAGACGATCTCCGCCCTCAGCGACCTCGAGGTGGCCGGACGGCCCTACCGCCTGGTCGGCGATCTCGACAGCGACGTCGACACCGCCCATCGGGCCCTGGGCCAGGGCGACGTCGAGACCGCACTCGAGGCCTACCGCGGCCGGGTGCTTCCCGACTCCGACGCCCCCGGGGTGCGGGAGATCAGCGGCGAGCTCGAGGCGCTGCTGCGCGAGACCCTGCTCCAGGACGGGACCTGGCAGCAGCTGTGGCGCTTCGCCAGGCTGCCGGAGAACCAGTCCGACACCGAGGTGCTCATGGCCGTCCTCCGGCTCGCCCCGCCCGACGCCCCCGAGCGCACCGCCGCACTCGTCCGTCTCGAGGCGCTCGGCAGCTGAGGTCCCGCCTCGGCGATGCAACGCTCATGCAACGTTGCCCTCTGTAGCGTGATCGTCAATCGGGGATCACTCCCGAGGACATCGCAGCAAAGGAGTTGCCATGACGGTATACGCACGGCCGGGCGAAGACGGCTCTCTCGTCACCTTCAAGCCCCGCTACGAGAACTACATCGGCGGGGAGTGGGTGCCGCCGACGAACGGAAACTACTTCGACAATCCCACGCCCGTGACCGGCCAGCCCTTCACCGAGGTGCCCGCCAGCACTGCCGAGGACATCGAACTCGCCCTCGACGCCGCCCACGCCGCGGCCCCCGCATGGGGGAAGACCTCGCCGACGGAGCGGGCGAACATCCTCCTCCAGGTCGCCGACCGCATGGCGGAGAACCTCGAGATGCTCGCGGTCGCCGAGACCTGGGACAACGGCAAGGCCGTCCGCGAGACCCTCAACGCCGACCTGCCGCTGGCCGTCGACCATTTCCGGTACTTCGCCGCGGCGATCCGCACCCAGGAGGGCGGGCTCTCCCAGCTCGACGAGCAGACCGTGGCGTATCACTTCCATGAGCCGCTCGGCGTCGTCGGACAGATCATCCCCTGGAACTTCCCGATCCTCATGGCCGTGTGGAAGCTCGCTCCGGCCCTCGCCGCCGGCAACGCGGTCGTTCTCAAGCCCGCCGAGCAGACCCCGGCCTCGATCCTCGTCCTCATGGAGCTCGTCGGCGATCTGCTGCCGCCCGGCGTCGTCAACGTCGTCAACGGCTTCGGGCTTGAGGCGGGCAAACCGTTGGCCTCGAACAAGCGCATCCGCAAGATCGCGTTCACCGGTGAGACCACGACGGGCCGGCTCATCATGCAGTACGCCTCGCAGAACATCATCCCGGTCACCCTCGAGCTCGGCGGCAAGAGCCCGAACATCTTCTTCGATGATGTCATGGCCAAGGACGACGCCTATTGGAACAAGGCGCAGGAGGGCTTCACAATGTTCGCCCTCAACCAGGGCGAAGTCTGCACGTGCCCGTCGAGGGCGCTCATCCAGGAGGGCATCGCCGCGGACTTCCTCGAATCCGTCGTCGCCCGCACTGAGAAGATCGTCCAGGGCAACCCGCTCGACACCGACACGATGATGGGTGCGCAGGCCTCGAACGATCAGCTCGAGAAGATCGTCTCCTACCTCGACATCGGCAAGCAGGAGGGCGCCGAGGTCCTCATCGGCGGCGAACGGGCCGAACTCGACGGGGACCTCTCCGGCGGCTACTACGTGCAGCCGACCATCTTCAAGGGCGACAACGGGATGCGCATCTTCCAGGAGGAGATCTTCGGCCCCGTCGTCTCGGTGACGACGTTCACCGACTACGACGACGCGATGCGCATCGCCAACGACACCCTCTACGGCCTCGGCGCCGGTGTGTGGAGCAGGGACGGCAACACCGCGTACCACGCCGGCCGTGACATCCAGGCCGGTCGCGTGTGGGTGAACAACTACCACGCGTATCCCGCGCACGCGGCGTTCGGCGGCTACAAGGCCTCGGGCATCGGACGCGAGAACCACAAGATGATGCTCGACCACTACCAGCAGACGAAGAACCTCCTCGTCAGCTACTCCGACGAGGCCCTCGGCTTCTTCTGAGCCGACCTCCCGCCGGTCCTGCGCGCCGGACCCCTGCGCGCAGGACCGTCACGGCCGACCGCCTCGGCGGTCCTCCGCATTCCCCTCCACCCAGTGCATCCGCCCCACCGCAGCCACCCCCACCTCGGCGGACGCCGCCCCTCCAAGCGAAACCCCGGAACCACCCCATCACAACGAAGGAGTCGATGATGTCGGCAATGAAAGCAGCAGTCGTAGAAGGATTCGGCGAGGACCTCGTCGTCGGGGACAACCCGATTCCGGAGCCGGGCCCGGGCCAGGCCCTGGTCAAGCTCATCGCCTCGGGCGTGTGCCACACCGACCTCCACGCCGCCCACGGCGACTGGCCCGTCAAGCCCAAGGTGCCCCTCATCCCCGGGCACGAAGGCGTGGGCATCGTCGAGAAGGTCGGCGAAGGGGTCACCGAGGTCGAGGTCGGCCAGATGGTCGGCAACGCCTGGCTGTGGGCGGCCTGCGGGGTCTGCGAGCACTGCCGGCAGGGCTGGGAGACCCTGTGCGAATCCCAGGTCAACGGCGGCTACGGCGTCGACGGCTCGTTCGGGGAGTACATGCTCGTCGATGAGAAGTTCGCCGCCGTCATCCCCGACGGCGCCGACCCCTATGAGATCGCCCCCGTCCTCTGCGCCGGAGTGACCGTCTACAAGGGCCTCAAGCGCACCGAGGTCAAGCCCGGACAGTGGGTCGTCATCTCCGGCATCGGCGGCCTCGGCCACATCGCCGTCCAGTACGCCGTGGCCATGGGCATGCGGGTCGTCGCCGTCGACGTCGCCGACGACAAGCTCGCCCTGGCGAAGAAGCACGGGGCGGAGATCACCGTCAACGCCTTCGCCGAGGACCCGGCCGAGGTCATCCAGGAGAAGATCGGCGGCAGCCACGGCGTGCTCGTCACCGCCGTCCACCCGGCAGCGTTCGGGCAGGCGATCGGCATGACCCGCCGAGGCGGCACGATCGTCTTCAACGGCCTGCCCCCGGGCGACTTCCCGGCCCCGATCTTCGACATCGTCCTCAAGGGCCTGACGATCCGCGGATCGATCGTCGGCACCCGCCAGGACATGGTCGAGGCCCTCGAGTTCTACGCAGCCGGCAAGATCCACCCGACCTACTCCAAGCGCCCCCTCGAGGACATCAACGCCGTCTTCGATGAGATGCTCCACGCGAAGATCGACGGTCGCGTCGTCATCGAGTTCTGACCCGCCGAGGCGGTGCCCGCTTCCGCCCACACCGACCGAGGACCGTGCCGTCGTCCGCTGCGAACGCCGGCACGGTCCTCCCATGTGTGCAGGGCGGGGAGCGCAGATGTGACCAGTGTCTCCGGGGTCGAACGGCTCCCGATTGGACTGAGCGCGGGGGGACTGGTTAAGCTGGAGACACCGAAGACCGTCGGTCTCTGTGGGAATGCATGAATCCGCCATCGGATCCCTGTGCCCGCAGACGAAGACTCCGCAAGGAGTGACCCTCGCAGGTGAGCCAGAGATCCTTCAGTGAGAACCTCGTTCTCATCCTCGAAGCGTTTCGCGCGTACCTGCGTGGAGCGCTTTTTTCGTTGTCGGGACGCAGACCGGCGCCTGTACGAAAGGAATACCATGGCGAGGCCAGACAAGGCAGCCGCAGTCGAGGAGCTCAAGCAGCAGTTTGAGAACTCCGACGCTGTATTGCTGACCGAGTACCGCGGTCTCACCGTCGCGCAGATGAAAGAGCTGCGCGTCTCTCTTGGTGAGAACGTCAGCTACGCCGTGGTAAAGAATACGCTGACCAAGATTGCAGCCAAGGAAGCCGGCGTGACCGGTCTCGATGAGCTCCTCAACGGGCCCACCGCGATCGCGTTCGTCAACGGCGAACCGCCTGAGGCTGCCAAGGCTCTGCGTAACTTTGCCAAGGCGAATTCTCAGCTCGTCGTCAAGGGTGGCTACTTCGACGGTGCCGCCCTCAGCGCTGAGAATGTCAACCAGCTCGCCGACCTCGAATCCCGCGAAGTGCTGCTTGCGAAGGCAGCCGGTGCCATGAAGGCAAGCCTCCACCAGGCGGCTTACCTCTTCACCGCTCCGCTGGTCAAGGCCGCGCGCACTGTCGATGCCCTCCGCGAGAAGCAGGACTCCGCTCCTGCCGAAGACGCCTGAGCATCACCCCATCAACCCGGTCACCGCAGGTGACCACCACAGGAAGGATTGGCCACCATGGCTAAGCTCACTGCAGACGAGCTCATCGAAGCTTTCAAGGAGCTCACCCTCATCGAGCTCTCCGACTTCGTCAAGAAGTTCGAAGAGGAATTCGACGTCGAGGCCGCTGCCCCGGCCGCTGTCGCCGTTGCTGCTCCGGCAGCCGGTGGCGGAGAAGCCGCCGCTGAAGAGAAGACCGAGTTCGACGTCATCCTCGAATCGGCCGGCGACAAGAAGGTCCCCGTCATCAAGGAAGTCCGTGGACTCACCTCGCTCGGACTGAAGGAAGCCAAGGACCTCGTCGACGGTGCCCCCAAGGCCGTCCTCGAAGGCGCTTCGAAGGAAGACGCCGAGAAGGCCAAGGAGACCCTCGAGGCTGCCGGCGCGACCGTCACCCTCAAGTGATCACCTTCGCGGCAGCCTGACTGACCGCAGAGGCACGAGCCCCGCAGCCGATCCGGCTGCGGGGCTCGCGTCGTCCCAGCGCCCTGTCCGGGCGGCAGGTGGCAGATCCGCACCATGGCTGTGACAACAGGTGTGAGCGCCCACCGTAGAGTTGGAACCATGACGACGACCGACCGCCTGCTCGGACAGCTGCGGGACCGCATCAGAGGGGCCTGGGACACCGGCCCGCTCTGGGTCGACCCCACGCTCGCCCCCGGTCTCACCGACAGGCAGCGGAGCGCGGTCGAGACGGCGACCGAGAACGCTGCCCGATCCGGACTCCCCGTGTTCGTCGCCGTGACTCCGGAGATCTGGATCGGCCACCACGACCAGTGGGACGCGTTCACCGCCGACCTCGCCTTCGAGATGTTCGACCGGACGGGAGAGGACCAGGCTCTCGTCCTCTTCACCGAGGCCGAGACCTCCGCCCGCAGCCGGTCCTACCTCGTCGATGGGAACGGTCCGAGCGTGCCGCCGAACTCCCAGGTCCTGCAGCGCTCGTCCAGCGACGACTTCCTCCCCATCGAGCTCGCCGTCGACTACCACCTCCGCGTCCTCGTCGCCGCCGCGACAGGGGAACCGGCACCGCCGCTGCCCGACTTCGACCCGGTCGACGTCGGCGAGTCACGGGGGGACTACATCGAGGCGACCGGCCTCGACCTCGGCAACCCCGACGGCATCGTCTTCGGCGTCTCCACCCTCGCCGCCCTCGGGCTCACCGCGTGGGTGCTCACCCGGAAGACGCGGTACCGGTGGAAGTCGGAGCTGACGACCGAACCGGAGCTCGTCCGCCGTCACCGCCTCGTCCCCGAGGTCACGCGGGCGCTCGAGCCCTTCCCGGAGCCCACCTCCGCCGACGAGGAGGGCTGGGCGATCCGCGACCGCGGGCTGCGCGTGCAGCGGGCCATCGACGCGGTCACCGATGCCCACCCCGACTGGGCGTCCTCTCCCGACCACTCCCACCGCCAGGCGATCTGGGCCCTCGTGCGCACCGACAGGGCGCTGCGGGCGATGAACGGCCTCGGCCGCCGAGCGGCATCGGCCGAGACCGCCGCGCCCGAGTTCTGCTACTTCTTCCCCGCGCATACGAAGCCCGTCGAGAGCATCGCGTGGAAGCAGTCGGGGACCGTGCTCACCATCGATGCCTGTCAGACGTGCATCGCCGACCTCGACGCCGGACACGACCCCGTCTGCCTCATGGTGCCGAAGGACCCGACCGTCCTCACCTCCCGACCCGTGCCCTACTTCCGGCGCGACGACGCCTACGCGCTCTCCGGGTTCGGCAGCTTCACCCCGCTCGAGGACGCCATCCTCGACGACGGCGTGCCCGGTGCCGAACGCCCAGTCCGGACGGGGAGGCGGTCATGACACGCTCCGGTGCCTCCCGCACTGCCCACCTCATCCGCATCGCGATCGCCGCCGTCGTCTTCGCCGCGGTCACCGCTGGGGCGATCGTCTGGAGCGTCTCCCTCTTCGACGACGCGAAGGACGAGCGCATCGAGCGGGCGAACAGCGACGACATCCGCGTCGACTCGATCTACTCCGACCGCATCGAGTCCCGCTTCGACGCCGACTACGACCGGACCCGCTACCGCACGATCGCCGAGAACCTCGCCTCCGACCCGATCTACGTCGACGCGTACCAGGCGTGGGCGGTCACCGACCCCGAACTCGACACCCTGCGCGACGAACTCGACGGGTCCGAGGTCCCCGTCTACGTCGCGTTCATGACGCTGTCCGATCTCGACGACGCCGACGGTGAGGCGAAGCTCGTCGCCGCCCGCATCGCCCGGGAGCTGCCGGAGGAGAAGGCGACTGTGCTCGTCGTCGGCAGCACCAGTGAGGACGTCGCGGACAAGGGCATCGAACGAAGGATCGTCGACTACCCCCTGCCGGCCGCGGATTCCACCCCGCCCGGCAGGGCGCTGGACTGGGTGCGGGTGCTCAAGCAGACCGAGGTCGACGAACCCTACGCCGAGCTCGAGTACGTCGACGAGCGCAGCGATGAGCAGCGACCCGAGGAGCTCGCCTACCCTGCGGTGTCCGCGATCACCTCTGTCGGCTTCGGCCTCGTCCTCGGCGTGCCCGCCGCGATTCTCCTCGTGTGGGTCGTGCGCAGGGTCCGCAGTCGGAAGGGTGCGCCCGTGCGGTCGGGACCGACCGGAGGGAGGCGCCGATGACCGCGACCGGAGAGCAGATCGCCGAGGCGCTGGGGGCCGATCCGTTCTGGATCGACCCGGCCGTCGCCGACCGGCTCAACCCCGCCCTGATGGAGAAGGCGACGACGGCGGTCGAGGGTCTCGACTTCCCCGTCTACGTCATCGCCGTCGACGCCCCGAGCGTTGATCGCGAGCTGCTCCAGCAGGTCAAGGTCGCCCACGGCGGCGAGGGGGCCTTCGTCATGATCAACGGCACCGACGGTCTCATCGCCGACCAGACGTTTGCGGACACGGACCAGAAGATCGAGGTCATGGACCAGTACACGAACGCCATGGGGGAGTGGAACGTCTCGACCCCGTCGACGACGAAGCTCAACATCCTCCTCGGCTACTACGCCGATCCGCAGGAGCGCACCGAGGCGCGGGCGGGCACGGGGCAGGAGGTGCCCGGCAGCGAAGTCGTCGTAGACAGCGGTTCGGGATCACTCGCCCCGCTCCTCCTCGGCGGCTCCATCCTCGTCCTCGCCCTCGTCATCGCCGGTGTCTGGCTGTTGCGCCGTCGCCGGCAGGGCGCGGCCTACCGACTGCCCTCGCGGCTCCTCGACCGCGTCGACACCCTCCAGCGCGACTCGCTGCGGGATTCGATCAGCGACGACACGACGGCATTGGCCGAGTCGATCGACCGCCTCCACACCGCGGACCTGCCCGCCGCCGATGCCGACCGCGTCGAGCGGGCCCTCGACGCCTACCAGATCGCCCGCCGCATCGTCGACGACACGAGCTCGTCGCGGATCGACCTCGCCGGGGCCATGGTCCTCATCCGCCAGGCGGGCAGGGAGATCGCCGAGGCGCAGCGCGGTGGCCGGAGGAGGCGCGGTCGCACGGGCAACCTTCCGGAGAGCCTGTGCACGGTCAACCCGCTCCACGGTGAGGCGCAGTCGACCTCCCGCGTCGACGCCGACGGGAAGAGCATCCGCGTGCCCGTGTGCCGGATGTGCGCAGAGGACCTCGCCGCCGGGCGCGAACTGCAGTGGATCTTCGACGGCGACAGGCCCTACGTCGAGGCCCGGAGCATCTGGGCGCGCACACTCTTCGGCGCGATCGGCGGCGACCTCGTCACCGCGCTCCACCGCGAACGACCAGAGTTCGACCGCGAGGCCTGACCAGACCGGTTCCATCTGCTGAGAGTCACCGGCGTCCAGCGGCCGTGTCCAGGACGCTGAGTGTCGATTCTGGGCCGGCAGATCGACACTGAGCTTCCAAAAGTCGAGGCTCCGAGTGGCCGGCTCACTCCATCGGCAACGTCAGCTCCCGCGGGATCGTGCGGTCGCGGTCACCGGGCATGGCACGGGAGGGCAGGGTCACCTCGGCGTCGGGCCCGTGCTCATGCTCCTGCGCGCCCTCCCACACGTCCTCGCTGTCGGCACCGAAGCCCCCGGTCGACAGGTCGGTGTCCGGTCTCTGCCCGGGCACGGACGCGAGCCGGAAGCCGTCGATGTCCTCGAGCTGTCGTTCGAGGAACGCCCGATCGACGGGGACCCCGTGCCCGGGGACGAAGACCTCGGCCCCGGGGAGAGCGAGCAGCGCATGGAGGCTCTCGACCCAGTGGCTCAGGGATGCGTCGGCACCGGCCTGCGGGGCGGAGCCCTCCTCGACGAGGTCCCCGGTGAAGACGATCCCGGCCTCGGGGAGGCTGACGATGACATCGGCCGTGGAATGTCCGCCGAGCACCGAGAGTTCGACGGGGAAGTCGCCGAGGTCGACCACCGTGGGCTCCGCACCCGCCTCGGCGATGGGGGTGACCTCGACGAGGAGGTCGCCGGGATCCTCCGGCAGGCTCGCGGCGAAGTCCGCGGTGTCGGGATTGGTCCGCAGGGCGTCGAGGGAGATCCACGTGCTCGCGGCCTGATCGGCGGCGAAGGCGGGGGAGACGAAGACCCGGTCGATGCCGGCGGCGACGAGGGCGGCGGCTCCGAGGTGGTGGTCCCAGTGGTCATGGGTGATGACGAGATCGATGGGGGTGACGATCTCATTGGCAGCGCGGCTGAGCTCCTGTGCGCGCTCGACGAGGCGGGCGGCCGTGTCCGGCCCGGGACTCGAGTCGACGATGAGGGTGCGGTCGGTGCCGGTGATGATCCCGGAGTTGACGGCGGCCGGGTCGAACGTGAGCACGGTGATGGTCGTCATGGCCCCAGTGTACGGGCGGGCACCGGCCCGAATCCTGTCTCGACGGCCGCGCCGTCGTCTGCGGCTAGACTCGCTCTCGGAGCGCTCCGCACCGCGGCGGGCGCAGGCACGTGAGAACAAGGAGATCGATGGAGATCACGCACATCCCGGCAGGCTCGCTCACCGAGTCCGAGATCGAGGACACCGTCGCCGAGGTGGTCGCCTTCGACCGCGTCGTCAACTCAGCCTCGGGTCTCGGCCCCGACTTCGATCCCCGCCCCGGCGAGGTGCGCCGGACCCTGCGGCGGACGAACGACTACCTCACGCACGCGCTGTGGCTCGGCCGCCTCGGCGGGGACATCGTCGCCAAGGGCATCGCCTACCTCAGCCTCAAGGACAACGAGGATGCCGCCGAGATCCACGTCGCAGTCCACCCCGAGCACCGCCGGCAGGGACTCGGCACCGAGCTGCTCGCGGCGATGGAGGAGCAGCTGGCCGGCGACGGACGGACGAGGTTGACGAGCTTCGGTGAGTCCCCGGCCGCGGTCGTCGACGCCGATCCGCGGATCGCGCGAGTCGCCGCGGCCTCGGGGACGGGGGCGCTGCCCTCGACCCTGCCGGAGGTCGCCTTCGCCCGAGCCCACGGGTACTCTCTGCGGCAGCTCGAACGGTGCTCGGTCGTGCGGATCCGCGAGGCCGGGGGAGGGCTGAGTGCGGAGGACGAGGGCGACGACGGCTACACGATCCTCACGTGGGCCGGACCCACCCCCGAGGAGCACCTCGAGGCGCTCGCCCTCCTCCACCGGAGGATGTCGACGGACACTCCCGGGGCCGCCGACCTCGAGGAGGAGGAGTTCTGGGACGCCGACCGGGTGCGTGCGAACGACGCCGACCGGGAGGCATCCGGCAAACGGATGATGACGGCGCTGGCGATGAAGGGCGACGAGGTCGCCGGCTACACCCAGGCCGCCCACTTCGCCGACCGCCCCGAGGTCGGCGACCAGGGTGGGACTCTCGTCATCCGCGAGCATCGCGGGCACCGCCTCGGCGCGAGGCTCAAGAGGGCCAACCACGCGGCGCTGCTGCAGGAGTCGGCGGTCGAGCGGGTCTACACGTGGAATGCGGCGGAGAACACGTGGATGCTCGCGATCAACGACCTCGCCGGATTCGAGACGTTCGCGTGGACGAGCTTGTGGAAGAAGGTGCTGCCCACGGGCGCCACGGCGGGGGAGTGAGGCCGTCACCAGCCGAGCGCGATGACAAGGACGGCCACCGTGAGCACCGCCCCGGTCGGCACCATCGTCGCGCGTTCGGTCCGGCTGCCGGAGACTGCGTTGGCCACCGTGCTCAGGGCGAGCACGCCGACGAGCACCCATGTCGCGACGATGACGACGGTGGAGTCCCGGCCGGGCAGCACCCCCGTGCGGCTGAGCAGCAGGACGGCGAAGACCGCGTAGGCGGCGAGGGTTGCGAGACTCGAGAGCCGCAGCCGGGTCGGCAGCACGCGTTCTCGCCCGCCCCAGAGCAGACTGCCGACGGGCAGCCCCGCTGCCCCGAGGATCTGGAGGACTGCGAGGGCGGCGAGCAGCGCCAGGGCGATGATCAGGACGAGGTTCACGACTGCTCCAGGTCGTCGAGCCACTGCACTGCCAGGGCGTGGGAGCGCAGCCCGTAGTCGAGGGTGGCCCTCTCGAAACGATGGTTCTCCCACGCCGCATCCGGCACCTCGGCGGCATCGAGGTCAGCGGCGAGGGCTGTCAGCGCAGCCGCATCGGCGTCGAGCCGCGAGCGGATCTCCGCGCGGCATGCCGCGCGCTCGGTCTCCGGCAGCCGGCCGAGCAGGTAGACCTTCGCGAGCATGGTCTGCTCCGGATTCGACCCGGTGGGTGGTTCGCCCATCCATTCCCGCCAGCGTGTCCGCCCTGCGGCCGTGAGCGAATAGAGCCGGCGCCCGCGCGCCGAATCGGGAACGTCGTCGACCGTGACCCAACCGCTGTCGCGAGCACGGTCGAGGGCCCGCTGGATGCTGCCGAAGCTCGCGGCGTAGAACAGCGAGATCCCGCGGGAGAACCTTCGGTGAAGGTCGTAGAGGGTGCGCGGTCCGTCGTGGAGGAGTCCGAGAAGGAGGAACACCATGACCTGAATATACCCTTGAGGGATATCGATGTCACGGGTGGGAGACGGAGTTCGGAGACGGACCTTGCGGGACTTGACCGAATGCTATAAGCTTGATATTTGCGTTGCTGTGCCTGTGGCGTGCCTTCATATAGCGGGGGGCAGGTCAGTTCCACTCCAGTGAACCACGTCGTCGCCCGGTGTCGAAACCGACACACGGATCGGCAGCCGGTCGGGGTGGGGTGGCAACGCGTCAATTGGTGAAGCACTCGGAAGGATCCCATTGGCCGCCGCCAACGATAACACCAGGACCGCTAATCCCCCCAAGAGAATCTCGTTCGCGAAGATCCGCGAACCGCTCGAGGTTCCCGACCTGCTCGGACTCCAGACCGACAGCTTCGACTGGCTCATCGGATCGGAAGCGTGGCAGGACCGCGTCGCCGAGGCCATCGAAATCGGAGACGACTCCGTCGCGACCACCTCCGGTCTCGAGGACATCTTCGAAGAGATCTCGCCGATCGAGGACTTCGGCGGATCGATGTCGCTGTCGTTCCGTGAGCACAGGTTCGAAGCTCCCAAGTACTCGATCGACGAGTGCAAGGAACGCGACATGACCTACTCGGCGCCGCTCTACGTCACCGCCGAGTTCATGAACAACAACACCGGCGAGATCAAGTCCCAGACCGTCTTCATGGGCGACTTCCCGCTCATGACCGACAAGGGCACGTTCATCGTCAACGGCACCGAGCGCGTCGTCGTCTCGCAGCTGGTCCGTTCGCCGGGCGCCTACTTCGAGTCGAGCGTCGACAAGACCACGGACAAGGACATCTTCTCCGCGAAGATCATTCCCTCCCGCGGTGCATGGCTCGAGTTCGAGGTCGACAAGCGCGACCAGGTCGGCGTCCGCCTCGACCGCAAGCGCAAGCAGTCGGTCACCGTGCTGCTCAAGGCCCTCGGCTGGACCGAGTCGAAGATCCTCGAGGAGTTCGGCGAGTTCGAGTCGATCCGCGAGACCCTGGCGAAGGACACCGTCTCCACGCAGGAGGAGGCGCTGCTCGACATCTACAAGAAGCTGCGTCCCGCCGAGCCCGCGACCGCCGAGGCTGCGCGCAACCTGCTCAACAACCTCTACTTCAACCCCAAGCGCTACGACCTGGCCAAGGTCGGCCGCTACAAGGTCAACCGGAAGCTCGGCGTCGATGCCCCGCTGTCGGACTCGGTGCTCTCGGTCGACGACATCGCCGCGACCATCCGCTACCTCGTCTCCCTCCACGCCGGAGTCGAGACGACGAAGGGTGAGCGCGACGGCGAGGAGATCGAGGTGCGCGTCAAGCTCGACGACATCGATCACTTCGGCAACCGCCGCATCCGCGCCGTCGGCGAGCTCATCGAGAACCAGGTCCGCACGGGCCTCTCCCGCATGGAGCGCGTCGTGCGCGAGCGCATGACCACCCAGGACGTCGAGGCGATCACGCCGCAGACGCTCATCAACATCCGTCCCGTCGTCGCCGCGATCAAGGAGTTCTTCGGAACCTCGCAGCTGTCGCAGTTCATGGATCAGAACAACCCGCTCGCGGGTCTGACCCACAAGCGCCGCCTCTCGGCGCTGGGACCCGGCGGCCTCTCGCGCGACCGCGCGGCGATGGAGGTCCGAGACGTCCACCCGTCGCACTACGGCCGCATGTGCCCGATCGAGACCCCCGAGGGTCCGAACATCGGTCTCATCGGTTCGCTCGCGTCCTACGCCCGGATCAACCCGTTCGGCTTCATCGAGACCCCGTACCGCAAGGTCGTCGACGGCGTCGTCACGGACGAGACCGAGTACCTCACCGCGGATGACGAGCTCGACTACAACATCGCGCAGGCGAACGCCCCGCTGACCGACGATCAGCGCTTCGCCGAGGAAGAGGTCCTCGCCCGCCCGAAGGGCGGCGGCGGCGAAGCCGAGCTGGTGCTCCGCGACCAGATCGACTTCATGGACGTCTCCGCACGTCAGATGGTGTCCGTCGCCTCGGCGCTCATCCCGTTCCTCGAGCACGACGACGCGAACCGCGCCCTCATGGGTGCGAACATGCAGCGTCAGGCTGTGCCGCTGGTCATGTCCGAGGCCCCCGTCGTGGGCACCGGCATGGAGTACCGTGCGGCCGTCGACGCCGGCGACGTCATCGTCGCGGAGAAGGCGGGCGTCGTCACCGAGGTCTCGGCTGACTTCGTCACCGTCCTCGCCGACGACGGCACGATGCAGACCTACCGGGCAGCGAAGTTCAAGCGCTCGAACCACGGCACGTCCTACAACCAGCGCATCATCGTCGACGAGGGCGACCGCGTCGAGGCCGGTGCTGTGCTCGCCGACGGACCGTCGACGGAGAACGGCGAGATGGCTCTCGGCAAGAACCTCCTCGTCGCGTTCATGTCGTGGGAGGGCTACAACTTCGAGGACGCGATCATCCTCTCGCAGCGCCTCGTCCAGGACGACGTCCTCTCCTCGATCCACATCGAGGAGCACGAGGTCGACGCCCGCGACACGAAGCTCGGTGCCGAGGAGATCACCCGGGACATCCCGAACATCTCGCCCGACGCCCTGGCCGACCTCGACGATCGCGGCATCATCCGCATCGGCGCCGAGGTCACCGACGGCGACATCCTCGTCGGCAAGGTCACCCCGAAGGGTGAGACCGAGCTGACCCCGGAGGAGCGTCTGCTCCGGGCGATCTTCGGTGAGAAGTCCCGTGAGGTCCGCGACACCTCGCTGCGCGTGCCCCACGGCGAGATCGGCACCGTCATCGGCGTGCGCGTCTTCGACCGTGAGGACGACGACGAGCTCTCGCCGGGCGTCAACCAGATGGTCCGCGTCTACGTCGCCCAGCGACGCAAGATCACGATCGGTGACAAGATGGCCGGCCGTCACGGCAACAAGGGCGTCATCTCGACGATCCTGCCGGTCGAGGACATGCCGTTCCTCGCCGACGGCACCCCCGTCGACGTCATCCTCAACCCGCACGGTGTGCCCCGTCGTATGAACATCGGCCAGGTCTTCGAGATCCACCTCGGTTGGATCTCGAAGCAGGGCTGGAAGATCGAGGGCAACCCCGAGTGGGCCGAGGAGCTTCCGCAGCTCGCCCGCGAAGCCGAGGCCGGCACCAACCTGGCCACCCCGGTCTTCGACGGTGCCCACGAGCAGGAGCTGCGCGGACTGCTCGACGCCACGACCCCGAACCGCGACGGAGACCGACTCATCGACTCCTCGGGCAAGGCCCAGCTGTTCGACGGTCGCTCTGGTGAGCCGTTCCCGTACCCGATCTCGGTCGGCTACATGTACATGCTCAAGCTCCACCACCTCGTCGACGACAAGATCCACGCGCGGTCGACCGGCCCGTACTCGATGATCACCCAGCAGCCGCTCGGTGGTAAGGCGCAGTTCGGCGGTCAGCGCTTCGGTGAGATGGAAGTCTGGGCCCTCGAGGCCTACGGCGCTGCGTACACGCTCCAGGAGCTGCTGACGATCAAGTCCGATGACATCCCGGGCCGCGTCAAGGTCTACGAAGCCATCGTCAAGGGTGAGAACCTGCCCGACCCGGGAATCCCCGAGTCGTTCAAGGTCCTCATCAAGGAGATGCAGTCCCTGTGCCTCAACGTCGAAGTCCTGTCTTCCGACGGTGGCCAGGTCGAGATGCGCGACTCGGAGGACGAGGTCTACCGCGCAGCCGAAGAGCTCGGCATCGACCTGTCCTACCGCGAAGCCCAGACCGTCGAAGAAGTCTGAGCACTTCCACTCCAACCGACACAAGAATTTCTGATGGACCACGAGTCCATCGCCAGGAAAGAGGATTTACGTGCCTGACGTCAATTTCTTTGATGAGCTGAGGATCGGTCTCGCCACCGCGGATGACATCCGCGGCTGGTCCCACGGCGAGGTGAAGAAGCCTGAGACCATCAACTACCGCACCCTCAAGCCGGAGAAGGACGGACTCTTCTGCGAGAAGATCTTCGGTCCCACCCGTGACTGGGAGTGCGCCTGCGGAAAGTACAAGCGCGTCCGCTTCAAGGGCATCATCTGCGAACGCTGCGGCGTCGAGGTGACCCGTGCCAAGGTGCGCCGTGAGCGCATGGGCCACATCGAGCTCGCCGCTCCCGTGACCCACATCTGGTACTTCAAGGGCGTCCCCTCGCGCTTGGGCTACCTGCTCGACCTCGCGCCGAAGGACCTCGAAAAGGTCATCTACTTCGCCGCGTACATGATCACCTCTGTCGACGAGGAGTCCCGTCACCGGGATCTGCCGAGCCTGCAGAACAAGATCGACGTCGAGAAGCAGCAGATCGGCGACCGCCGCGACGCTGACATCGACCGTCGCGCCAAGAAGCTCGAAGAGGATCTCGCAGCGCTCGAGGCCGAGGGCGGCTCCGCCCAGGCGAAGAAGAAGCTGCGCGATGTCGCCGACAAGGAGATGGACAAGCTGCGCAAGAACGCCGATCGCGAGATCGACCGTCTTGAGCAGGTGTGGGACAGGTTCAAGAACCTCAAGGTCAACGACCTCGAGGGCGATGAGAGCCTCTACCGCGAGATGTTCGCCCGCTTCGGCCTCTACTTCACCGGTGCCATGGGCGCCGAGGCGATCCAGAAGCGCCTCCTCGACTTCGACCTCGAGGCCGAAGCCGAGAAGCTGCGCGAGCTGATCAACACCGGCAAGGGACAGCGCAAGACCCGCGCGCTCAAGCGCCTCAAGGTCGTCAACGCGTTCCTCACCACGGACAACAACCCCGAGGGCATGGTCCTCGACGTCGTCCCGGTGATCCCGCCCGAGCTGCGCCCGATGGTCCAGCTCGACGGCGGTCGCTTCGCGACCTCGGATCTCAATGACCTCTACCGTCGTGTGATCAACCGCAACAACCGCCTCAAGCGGCTCCTCGACCTCGGTGCCCCCGAGATCATCGTCAACAACGAGAAGCGGATGCTCCAGGAGGCCGTCGACTCGCTGTTCGACAACGGCCGTCGCGGACGTCCTGTGACCGGACCGGGCAACCGCCCGCTCAAGTCGCTCTCCGACATGCTCAAGGGCAAGCAGGGCCGGTTCCGTCAGAACCTGCTCGGCAAGCGCGTCGACTACTCGGGCCGTTCGGTCATCGTCGTCGGTCCGCAGCTCAGCCTCCACCAGGCCGGTCTGCCCAAGACCATGGCCCTGGAGCTGTTCAAGCCGTTCGTGATGAAGCGCCTGGTCGATCTCAACCATGCGCAGAACATCAAGTCGGCCAAGCGGATGGTCGAGCGTCAGCACCCGCAGGTGTGGGACGTCCTCGAAGAGGTCATCACCGAGCACCCGGTGCTGCTCAACCGTGCACCGACGCTGCACCGCCTCGGCATCCAGGCGTTCGAACCGCAGCTCATCGAGGGTAAGGCCATCCAGCTCCACCCCCTCGTGTGCTCGGCCTTCAACGCCGACTTCGACGGTGACCAGATGGCTGTCCACCTGCCGCTGAGCCCCGAGGCGCAGGCTGAGGCCCGCATCCTCATGCTCTCGGCGAACAACATCCTCAAGCCCTCCGACGGCAAGCCCGTGACCATGCCCTCGCAGGACATGATCATCGGCCTCTACCACCTCACCTCGGAGCGCAAGGGACTCGCCGGCGAGGGCCGGTCGTTCTCCAGCCTCGGCGAGGCCATCATGGCCTTCGACCACGGCGAGCTCGACCTCGGTTCGGCTGTGACGATCCGCCTCGAGAACGTCGTTCCGGGTGCGGACCTCGAGGTTCCCGAGGGCTGGGAGCCGGGCATGCCGCTCGACGTCACCACGACGCTGGGCCGTGCCCTGTTCAACGAGTACCTGCCCGCCGACTACACGTTCGTCAACTCGACGATCGACAAGAAGGCGCTGAGCCGGATCGTCAACCACCTCGCCGAGGAGTACCCGAAGGTCGAGGTCGCGCACACGCTCGACAACTTCAAGTCCGGCGGCTTCCACTGGGCGACTCGTTCGGGCATCACCGTGGCGATGTCGGACATCGTCTCGCCCGAGGCGAAGACGGAGATCCTCGACAACGCCGAGGCGCTCGACACGAAGGTCCAGCAGCAGTACGAACTCGGTGCGCTCACCGACGACGAGCGCCGCAACGAGCTCGTCAAGCTGTGGACCGAGACCACCGAGAAGGTCGACCAGGTGATGCGGACGAACTTCCCGGAGGAGAACTCCGTGCTCCGCCTTGTCGACTCGGGTGCGTCCGGCAACTGGATGCAGGTCCGTCAGCTCGCCGGTATGCGCGGTCTGGTGACGAACCCGAAGGGTGAGATCATCCCGCGTCCGATCACGTCGAACTACCGTGAGGGACTCTCGGTGCTCGAGTACTTCATCGCCTCCCACGGCGCCCGCAAGGGCCTCGCGGACACGGCGCTGCGTACCGCCGACTCCGGTTACCTCACGCGTCGACTCGTCGACGTCTCGCAGGACGTCATCATCCGCACCGCGGAGACCGATTCGACCAAGGGCATCACCCTGCCCGTGGCCGAGCGCGACCACGACGGCAACCTCGTTCCGCACGAGTTCGTCGAGACCAGCGTCTACGGCCGTCTCACGGTCTCCGACGTCACCGACGCCGACGGCAATGTCATCGTCCCGGCGAAGACGGACGTCACCGCTGAGGTCGTCGACACCCTCGTGGCCGCCGGCATCGAAGAGCTCAAGGTCTACTCCGTGCTCACCGCGGATTCGGACACGCAGATCTCGGCGATGCACTACGGTCGTTCGATGGCCACCGGCAAGCTCGTCGACATCGGCGAGGCGATCGGCACGGTCGCTGCCCAGTCGATCGGCGAGCCCGGCACGCAGCTGACGATGCGCACCTTCCACACCGGTGGTGTGGCGGCGTCCTCGGGTGACATCACCCAGGGTCTGCCCCGTGTCACCGAGCTCTTCGAGGCCCGCACCCCGAAGGGCTTCGCCCCCATCGCCGAGGCGACCGGTCGGGCGAAGATCGACGACAGCCGCAAGACCCGCTTCGTCGTCATCACCCCCGATGACGGCGGCGAGGAGATCGAGCACGCAGTCTCCAAGCGCGCCCGCCTCCTCGTCGAGGACGGCCAGCACGTCAAGGCGGGCGAGCAGCTCGTCGTCGGTGCTGTCGATCCGAAGCAGGTGCTGCGCATCCGCGGTCGCCGTGAGGCCGAGCGCTTCCTCGTCGAGCAGGTGCAGAAGGTGTACCGCTCGCAGGGCGTGGGGATTCACGACAAGCACATCGAGGTCATCGTGCGGCAGATGCTGCGTCGCGTGACCGTCATCGAGTCGGGCGACACCAACCTGCTGCCCGGCGAGCTCGTCGACCGCGGCCGCTACCAGGCGGAGAACCGTCGCGTCGTCGCCGAAGGCGGACAGCCGGCTTCGGCCCGTGACGAGCTCATGGGCATCACGAAGGCCTCGCTGGCCACCGAGTCGTGGCTCTCGGCTGCGTCCTTCCAGGAGACCACGCGCGTCCTCACCGAGGCCGCGATGGAAGGCAAGTCGGACACGCTCATGGGGCTCAAGGAGAACGTCATCCTCGGTAAGCTCATCCCGGCCGGCACCGGCCTCCAGACGCACCGCAACATCGTTGTGGAGCCGACGGAGGAGGCGAAGGCCGAGATGTTCACCAACAGCTACGGTGACTTCTACGCGGGCATCGGCGCCGACTCCGGCTCCGCGATCCCGCTCGAGGACTACGACTACGGCGCCTTCAGCTGAGTCTGAGTTCCAGACCGCCTGAGGTCTGAACGGCAGAGGGGCACCCACCGACACGGTGGGTGCCCCTCGTGCATTCAGCGCTTGGGCCGCCGCTCGCGCGGTTGCGACGCCTTCCGCGCGGATCGCGGCTACCCGAAGAGAACCTGCGCCTCTTCCCAGCGGTCGAGCGGCACCGTCTTGAGGCTGTCGACGGCCGAGGCCATCTCGACGGCGACGATGTCGGTGCCCTTGAGGCTCGCCATCTTCCCCCACTGCTCGTCGTGGGCGAGGTCGGCTGCGGCCATGCCGAGCCGGGTCGAGAGCACCCGGTCATACGCGGTGGGGGAGCCGCCGCGCTGCAGGTGTCCGAGGATCGTCGCGCGGGTCTCGATGCCCGTGGTCTCCTCGATGAGGGGTGCGAGGTAGTTCGCGATGCCGCCGAGCCGGGCCCGGCCCCTGCTGTCGAGACCGCGGTCGGCGATCTGCTCGTCGAGGCCCTCGGGCACGAAGCCTTCGGCGACGACGACGATCGGGGCGCGACCGCGGTCCCTCGCCGAGGTTACCCACTGCCCGATCTGGTCCATCGAGACGGGGAACTCGGGCATGAGGATCGCGTGCGCGCCGCCGGCCATACCCGAGTGCAGCGCGATCCAGCCGACGTTGCGGCCCATCACCTCGATGACCATGCACCGGTGGTGCGACTCAGCGGTCGTGCGCAGCCGGTCGATCGCCTCGGTGGCAATCGACTGGGCGGTGTCGAAGCCGAACGTGTAGTCGGTGTTGTCGAGGTCGTTGTCGATCGTCTTCGGCACCCCGACGATGTTGAGCCCCTCCTCCTCGACGAGTCGCGAGGCACCCGAAAGCGTCCCCTCGCCGCCGATCGCGACGATCGCATCGATGTCGTGGGCGGCCATCACCTCGCGCATCCGTGCCGGACCGCCGTCCTCGTAGGGGTGAGTGCGGGAGGTGCCGAGGATCGTGCCGCCGCGTCCGGACAGGCCGCGGACATCGAGCATCGACATCTCGAACACGTCGTCCTCGAGGAGTCCCCGCCAGCCGTCCCTGATCCCGACGAACGAGGAGCCGTGGGAGCGGATGCCCTTGCGGACGATGCCGCGGATGACGGCGTTGAGTCCGGGGCTGTCGCCGCCGGAGGTGAGGATCCCGATTCTCATGTCAGCTGTCCCTGGTCCTTTCCTCGGTAGCCCTTCGCCAGGTGGATGTCGTGGCCGGCCATGAGCGACATGCCCTTGAGCACGAGCGTTCCGTTCGATCCGTCGCCCCTGGCCGACTGGCGGATCTCGTTGCCGGCCATGATGTTGACCGTCTCGTCCTTGATCCGCACTCCCGGCGGGACGTAGATGTCGTTGCCGCCCCACATCGCAAAGGAGTGGAGTTCGACGGTGACGCCGGGGCCCATGACCTCGCAGAGGTCGATGTTGTCCCCGCCCATGAGCGCGTACGTCGTCACCTCGGCGGTGCCGGCGGGCACGTCGATCTCGCGCCCGGACATGATCGCCACGGAGTTCACCGGCGCCGAGGTGCCGGGTGCTGCCAGCGGCGACAGCGGTGCGGGTCGGTTGCCGGGGACGATCTGCGACCCGGGGGTCGTCCCGCCCGTCTGCGCCTCGAGCAATCGGTGGAGGTCGTGGCCCTCGGGAAGGTCGACGATGAGCGGCATGAGCTCGTCGAGGTACTTCGCCGCAATCGCCTCGTCCTGCCGCTCCGCGGTCTCCTCGGGGTCGAGGCGACCGTTCGAGACGGCGTCGGTGATGACGGCGAGCACGGCGTCGCGGTCCTTGTCAGAGGCGCGGATCCGCGGGCGGGAGGGGAGCTCTGGCTGTTCGTCGGACATGGTCACCAGTGTAGCGGGGACCACACCCGCCGACCGGGGACAGCACACGGGCGGTGCCCCAGAACAGCACACGGGCGGTGCCCCAGGATGGGACACCGCCCGTGCGATGCGGAACTGTGCCCTCGCCGAGGCGGGGGACACGGGATCCGTGCCACCGCCTCGGCGAGGGGGTGCGGCTCAGCGCTTGAGGTCGTAGCGGTCGGCTTCGACGACCTTCGTCCAGGCGCGCACGAAGTCGGCGACGAACTTGTCCTTCGCGTCATCGGAGGCGTAGACCTCGGCGATGGCGCGCAGCTCGGAGTTCGCACCGAAGAGGAGGTCGACGCGGCTGCCCGACCACAGCTTCTCACCGCTGGGGGAGTAGTTCTCGTAGAGGTTGGTCGTCGCCGAATCGCCGACGGCCTTCCACGTGTTGCCGAGCTCGAGGAGGTTGACGAAGAAGTCGTTCGTCAGCTCGCCCTTGCGGTCGGTGAACACGCCGAGCTCGGAGTCCTCGTAGTTCGCCCCGAGGACGCGCAGACCGCCGATGAGGACGGTGAGCTCGGAGGGGGTGAGTCCAAGCAGGCTCGCCTGGTCGAGCAGGAGGTACTCCGCTGCCAGGGGCAGGCCCGGGGTGAGGTAGTTCCGGAAGCCGTCGTGGGTGGGCTCGAGGTAGGAGAACGATTCGATGTCGGTCTGCTCCTGCGAGGCGTCGCCGCGACCGGTGGAGACCGGGACGGTGATGTCGTGGCCGGCGGCAGCGGCAGCGGTCTCAACACCCACGGCGCCGGCGATGGCGACGACGTCGGCGAAGGAGGCGCCGGTCTGGTCGGCGATGCCCTCGAGGACGCCGATCACCTCGGCGAGCTTCGCGGGCTCGTTCGCGGACCAGTCGCGCTGCGGTTCGAGGCGCAGGCGCCCGCCGTTGACGCCGCCGCGCATGTCGGAGACGCGGTGCGAGGAGGCGGCTGCCCACGTCGTCGAGACGAGCTGGGAGACGCTCAGGCCCGAGTTGCGGACCGCGGCCTTGACGAGCTCGAGCTCACCGTCGCCCAGCGGAGTTCCGGCCGGAACCGGGTCCTGCCAGATGAGCTCCTCGGTGGGAACCTCGGGTCCGAGGTACCGGGTGGCCGGGCCCATGTCACGGTGCGTGAGCTTGAACCAGGCCCGGGCGAACGCGTCCTCGAAGGCCGCCTGGTCGTCCTTGAAGCGGCGCGAGATCTTCTCGTAGGCCGGATCGAAGCGCAGGGAGAGGTCGGTCGTGAGCATGCGGGGCTCCCGCCGTCCTTCGCCCTGGGCCATCGGGACCATGTCGTCGCCGCCGCCGTCGATGGGACGCCACTGGATGTGGCCGCCCTCGTTCTCGAACTTCTCCCACTCGTAGGCGAAGAGGATGTGGAAGAACTCGTTGTCCCAGCGGGTCGGGTGGTAGGTCCAGGTGACCTCGATGCCGCTGCCGATCGAGTCGTTGCCGTGCCCGGTGCCGAAGTCGGACTTCCAGCCCAGGCCCTGCTCCTCGAGCGCTGCGCCCTCGGGGTCGGCGCCCTTGTGGCTCTCGGGGCCGGCGCCGTGGGTCTTTCCGAAGGTGTGACCGCCGGCGATGAGGGCCACGGTCTCCTCGTCGTTCATCGCCATCCGGCCGAAGGTGTCGCGGATGTCCGCGGCGGCCTTGAGCGGATCGGGCTCGCCCTCAGGACCCTCGGGGTTGACGTAGATGAGACCCATCGTCGTCGCCGCCAGCGGCTTCTGCAGCTCGCGGTTGCCCGCGTAGCGCTTGTCGGTGCCCAGCCATTCGGTCTCCGAGCCCCAGTAGACGTCGTTGTCCGGCTCCCAGACGTCCTTGCGTCCGCCGGCGAAGCCGAAGGTCTTGAAGCCCATCTGCTCGAGGGCGACGTTGCCGGCGAGGATGAAGAGATCGGCCCAGGAGATCTTCTTGCCGTACTTCTTCTTCAGCGGCCACAGCAGACGGCGGGCCTTGTCGAGGCCGACGTTGTCGGGCCACGAGTTGAGCGGGGCGAAGCGCTGCTGACCCTCGCCACCGCCGCCGCGACCGTCCTGGACGCGGTAGGTGCCTGCCGAGTGCCAGGCCATGCGGATCATGAACGGACCGTAGTTGCCGAAGTCCGCCGGCCACCAGTCCTCGCTCGTGCGCTGGAGTTCGGCGAGATCGGCCTTGAGCGCGAAGTAGTCGAGGCTGTTGAACTCTGCCGCGTAGTCGAAGTCCTCGTCCATGGGGTCGCGGGCCGGCTGGTTCTTCGCGAGGATCTTGAGGTTGAGGCGGTTGGGCCACCAGTGGGAGTTGGCGTCGCCCTGCATCGGGGAGGTCAGGGACCCGGGCTCGGTGGTCGGGGTGGCCGCCGCGTCGCCGTGGACGACCGGGCAGCCGCCCGTGGTTGAGGTTTCGGACATGGGGTTCCTTTCGGTTCGAGCCGCGAGGCGACTCAGCTGTTGTCGTCGGCAGCGGGCGCCCGCAGGCGTCTGCGCCGGCTCACACGTCAGGGGACAACGGCTCCGGTGATCCCTCGCCCTGGTCGCTCGGGCCCGAACCGCCGCTGCGGCAGTCGGGGCAGAGCCCCCAGAACGTCACCTCTGCCTGGTCGACGGCGAATCCGTGATCGTGCGACGGACTCAGACACGGCGCATGGCCGACCGTGCAGTCGACATCGACGATGAGACCGCACGACCGGCAGACGAGGTGATGGTGGTTGTCGCCGATGCGCCGCTCGTACCTGGCCACGGACCCGGACGGCTGGATGCTCCGGACGAGGCCGACCTCGGTGAGGGTGTGCAGCGAATCGTAGACAGCCTGATGGGAGACGTCCGGCAGGCTCTCCCTGACGGACCGGATGACGGTCTCGGTGTCGGCGTGGGGGTGGGTGTCCACCGCCGCCAGCACCGCGACCCTCTGCTTCGTCACGCGCAGGGAGCTGCTCCGCAGGGTCGCGGAATAGTCCTCGGCGTGCACGCGTTGTTCCTCCGACACACCTTCACCCTGCACCGTTTTCTTGAACGAGTCAAGGAAGCGGGGCCTGCTTCGTGCGACGTCGCCGAGGCGGCGGCGGGGTCTGAGGGCCGTGTGACCCCGGTCTCGCGTCTGCGGGCTCGGTCGACCGCCGTCCCGGCAGGGCGCCGGTGGTTTTGACCGGAGGCTCGCGCACGCGATATTCTGGGATGCGACTGATTGTGTTATCTGCGTCGTCGGACGATCATGCCAGGTGTTCTGTGAGGCCTGGGACCAGTGTGAGTGCGACCGGCGCAGGCCGCCGAAACCGCGGATCTCTGTGCGCGCGTGTCCTTGCGACACTCCCGACCGCAGGGTGCGTGGCATCGCGCGGATACTGGCATCGGGAGTCAAGCTTCACCCGGTGTTCAGTCGGATATGTCCCACGGTTCACAGACGCGCATGCGCGGCCGATGTGGGAATTAGGTTCATCGAGAAGCAATGGAGAACGCTTAGTGCCGACAATCCAGCAGCTCGTCCGCAAAGGACGGCATAACAAGTCCGCAGGGTCCGACGCCCCTGCCCTCAAGGGCAGCCCCCAGCGTCGCGGCGTGTGCACCCGTGTGTACACCACGACCCCCAAGAAGCCGAACTCGGCTCTTCGCAAGGTCGCTCGTGTCAAGCTCTCGAGCCAGATCGAAGTGACCGCGTACATCCCCGGCGAGGGACACAACCTGCAGGAGCACTCGATCGTGCTCGTCCGCGGCGGCCGTGTCAAGGACCTCCCGGGTGTGCGCTACCGGATCGTGCGCGGTTCCCTCGACACCCAGGGTGTCAAGGGCCGTCAGCAGGCCCGCAGCAAGTACGGAGCGAAGAGGGAGAAGAAGTAATGCCGCGCAAAGGTCCCGCACCCAAGCGACCGATCGTCATCGACCCGGTCTTCAACTCGCCCCTCGTCACGCAGCTGATCAACAAGATCCTGCTCGACGGCAAGCGGTCGACGGCCGAGCGCATCGTCTACGGTGCTCTCGAGGGAACTCGTGAGAAGAACGGCAACGACCCCGTTGCCAACCTCAAGAAGGCCCTCGACAACATCCGTCCGTCCCTCGAGGTCCGCTCCCGCCGCGTCGGCGGTGCGACCTACCAGGTCCCGGTCGATGTCCGTCCCGCTCGTTCGACCACCCTCGCGCTGCGCTGGCTCGTCGGCTACGCCCGCCAGCGTCGCGAGAAGACGATGACCGAGCGCCTCATGAATGAGATCCTCGACGCCGGCAACGGCCTCGGTGCAGCAGTCAAGCGCCGTGAGGACACCCACAAGATGGCCGAGTCCAACAAGGCCTTCGCCCACTACCGCTGGTAATCGCCGACCCCGCCCCCTGGTCGGTCCGCTCTGCGGGTCGACCAGGGGCCGGGGAAGTCGATCAAGTCATCGATTGAGAGAGAGACACCGTGGCACTTGACGTGCTCACCGACCTGAACAAGGTCCGCAACATCGGCATCATGGCCCACATCGATGCCGGTAAGACCACCACGACCGAACGCATCCTGTTCTACACCGGTGTGAACTACAAGATCGGCGAGACCCACGACGGTGCCTCGACGATGGACTGGATGGAGCAGGAGCAGGAGCGCGGCATCACGATCACGTCGGCCGCGACGACCTGCTACTGGCACGACTACCAGATCAACATCATCGACACCCCCGGGCACGTCGACTTCACCGTCGAGGTGGAGCGCTCGCTCCGCGTCCTCGACGGTGCCGTCGCCGTGTTCGACGGCAAGGAAGGCGTTGAGCCGCAGTCCGAGACCGTGTGGCGTCAGGCCGACAAGTACAACGTCCCGCGCGTGTGCTTCGTCAACAAGATGGACAAGCTCGGTGCGGACTTCTACTTCACCGTGCAGACCATCAAGGACCGCCTCGGTGCGAAGCCGCTCGTCATCCAGCTGCCGATCGGCGCCGAGTCCGACTTCGAGGGCATCGTCGACCTTCTTGAGATGAAGGCCTACATCTGGCCTGACGAGTCCAAGAAGGGTCAGGACATGACCGAGATCGAGATCCCCGCGGATCTCAAGGACAAGGCCGAGGAATACCGCGCCCAGCTCGTCGAGGACGTCGCCGAGAGCTCGGAAGAGCTCATGGAGAAGTACCTCGAGGGCGAAGAGGTCTCCGTCGAGGAGATCAAGGCCGGCATCCGCTCTCTCGTCATCAACTCCGAGGCCTTCCCGGTCATGTGCGGTTCCGCGTACAAGAACAAGGGCGTCCAGCCCATGCTCAACGCGGTCCTCGACTACCTCCCCTCGCCGCTCGACGTGCCTCCGATGATCGGACACAACCCGAGCAACGAGGAAGAGGAGATCGTCCGCAAGCCCGACGTCAAGGAGCCGTTCTCGGCACTCGCGTTCAAGGTCGCCACGCACCCGTTCTTCGGTGCGCTGACCTACGTCCGCGTGTACTCGGGACAGGTGAAGTCGGGCGAGCAGGTCCTCAACGCCACGAGCGGGAAGAAGGAGCGCGTCGGAAAGCTCTTCCAGATGCACTCCAACAAGGAGAACCCGGTCGAAGAGGCGATCGCCGGACACATCTACGCGTTCATCGGCCTCAAGGACACCACCACCGGTGACACCCTGTGCGATCCGGCACACCCGATCGCGCTCGAGTCGATGACCTTCCCCGAGCCCGTCATCTCCGTGGCCATCGAGCCCAAGACGAAGGGCGACCAGGAGAAGCTCTCGGCTGCCATCCAGAAGTTCGTCAAGGAAGACCCGACCTACCAGGTCGAGCTCGACGCGGAGACCGGTCAGACCGTCATCCGCGGCATGGGCGAACTCCACCTCGACATCCTCGTCGACCGCATGCGTCGCGAGTTCAAGGTCGAGGCGAACGTCGGCAAGCCGCAGGTCGCGTACCGCGAGACGATCCGTCGGACCGTCGAGAAGTACGACTACACCCACAAGAAGCAGACGGGTGGTTCGGGTCAGTTCGCGAAGGTCCAGGTCACCTTCGAGCCTCTCGAGGTCGACGGCGACACGATCTACGAGTTCGAGAATGCCATCACGGGCGGCCGCGTGCCGCGCGAGTACATTCCGAGCGTCGACGCCGGCATCCAGGACGCCATGCAGCTCGGTGTCCTCGCCGGCTACCCGCTGGTCGGCATCAAGGCCACTCTGGTCGACGGTGCCTACCACGACGTCGACTCCTCGGAGATGGCGTTCAAGATCGCCGGTTCGATGGTCCTCAAGGAGGCCGTTCGTAAGGCGAACCCGGTTCTGCTCGAGCCGGTCATGGAAGTCGAGGTGCGCACCCCTGAGGAGTACATGGGTGACGTCATCGGCGACCTCAACTCTCGGCGTGGCCAGATCCAGTCGATGGACGACGCTTCCGGCGTGAAGGTCGTCCGCGCGATGGTCCCGCTCTCGGAGATGTTCGGCTACATCGGCGACCTGCGGTCGAAGACCCAGGGCCGTGCGGTGTACTCGATGCAGTTCTCCAGCTACGCGGAGGTCCCGAAGGCTGTTGCCGACGAGATCATCCAGAAGGTGCGCGGCGGAGAGTGATCTCCTAAGGCTCATCGCCAAGGTGATGCAGAACAACATCACCGGAATGAAAGATAACCAACAAAGGTCTAAGATATGAACCGCATATCTTTTGCCAACCACGAGGAGGAACCCAGTGGCAAAGGCTAGTTTCGATAGGACTAAGCCGCACGTCAACATCGGCACCATCGGCCACGTTGACCACGGAAAGACCACCTTGACCGCTGCGATCACCAAGGTCCTGGCGGACAAGTACCCCGATCTCAACGAGGCTCGTGCCTTCGACCAGGTGGACAACGCACCTGAGGAGAAGGAGCGCGGCATCACCATCAACGTCTCGCACGTTGAGTACCAGACCGAGAAGCGTCACTACGCTCACGTCGATGCCCCGGGTCACGCCGACTACATCAAGAACATGATCACCGGTGCTGCTCAGATGGACGGCGCGATCCTCGTCGTCGCCGCCACCGACGGTCCGATGCCGCAGACCCGTGAGCACGTCCTGCTCGCGCGTCAGGTGGGTGTGCCCTACATCGTCGTGGCTCTCAACAAGTCCGACATGGTCGAAGACGAGGAGCTCCTCGAGCTCGTCGAGTTCGAGGTCCGCGACCTCCTCTCCAGCCAGGAGTTCGACGGGGACAACGCTCCCGTCGTCCAGGTCTCCGCTCTCAAGGCCCTCGAGGGCGACGAGAAGTGGGTCAAGACCGTCGAAGAGCTCATGGACCAGGTCGATGACTTCGTTCCGGAGCCGGAGCGCGACGTCGACAAGCCGTTCCTCATGCCCGTCGAGGACGTCTTCACGATCACCGGTCGTGGAACCGTCGTCACCGGTCGTGTCGAGCGCGGCGTCCTCCTCCCCAACGAGGAGATCGAGATCGTCGGCATCAAGCCGAAGTCCTCGAAGACCACGGTCACGGCCATCGAGATGTTCCGCAAGACCCTGCCGGACGCCCGTGCAGGTGAGAACGTCGGTCTGCTTCTCCGCGGCACCAAGCGCGAAGACGTGGAGCGCGGTCAGGTCATCGTCAAGCCGGGTTCGATCACCCCGCACACCAAGTTCGAGGCCCAGGTCTACATCCTGAGCAAGGACGAGGGCGGCCGTCACAACCCGTTCTACTCGAACTACCGTCCGCAGTTCTACTTCCGGACCACCGACGTCACCGGCGTCATCACGCTGCCCGAGGGCACCGAGATGGTCATGCCCGGCGACAACACCGACATGTCGGTCGAGCTCATCCAGCCGATCGCCATGGAGGAGGGCCTCCGCTTCGCCATCCGCGAAGGTGGACGCACCGTCGGCGCCGGTCGAGTCACCAAGATCATCGAGTGATCTGACTCGTCTGAGTGAACTCAGCCTTCGGACCTCGGTCTGAGGCTCGCAGGGGCCGCAATCCCGAACAGGGATTGCGGCCCCTGTCGCGTCTATGCTGGACCCATCGGACTTCGATCCCGGGAGGAGCCCCATGACGGCAGACGCGACCAGGAATCCCGCGACCCCGCCCTCGCCGAGGTGGTCCGACGATGCCGTCATCTACCAGATCTACCCCCGATCGTTCGCCGACGGCGACGGCGACGGGGTCGGGGATCTCCGCGGCGTCCTCGACCGCCTCTCCCACATCGTCGACCTCGGCGTCGACGCGATCTGGCTCTCGCCCTTCTACCCCTCACCGCAGAACGACGCCGGCTACGACGTCGCCGACTACGTCGACGTCGACCCGCTCTTCGGCACCCTCGCCGACTTCGACGAGCTCGTCGCCCGCGCCCACTCGGCTGGCATCCGCATCATCGTCGACCTCGTCCCCAACCACACCTCGTCCGAGCATCCGTGGTTCCAGGCCGCCCTGGCCGCCGAGGCGGGGGACCCCGCCCGCGACCTCTACGTCATCCGCCCCGGCCGGGAGGACGGGGAGGCACCGCCGAACAACTGGACCTCGGTCTTCGGCGGTCCGGCCTGGACTCGCCTGCCCGGCAGCGACGAGTGGTACCTCCACATCTTCGACCCCACCCAGCCCGATCTCGACTGGTCGAACCCGGCCGTCCACGAGGCGTTCGCGGACATCCTGCGCTTCTGGCTCGACCGCGGCGTCGACGGCTTCCGCGTCGACGTCGCCCATGGGCTCGTCAAGGCCGAGGGCCTGCCCGACCATGTGCCCGCCCTCGGACCCGACGGGGCGCCCGTGCCCGCCTCCGAGCCGACGGCGGCGTCGCCGTACTTCGACCAGGAGGGCGTGCACGAGATCTACCGCGAGTGGCGGCGGATCCTCGACGCCCATCCGGGGGAGCGGATCCTCGTCGCCGAGGCGTGGGTCGAGCCCCTCGAGCGGCTCTTCCGCTACGTCCGCGCCGACGAGATGGACCAGGCCTTCAACTTCGCGTTCCTCATGACCGGGTGGGACGCCGTCGGACTCGCCCGCGCGATCGAGGACACCTTCGCCGCCGCGGCCGAGGTCGGAGCGGCCCCGACATGGGTGCTGTCGAACCACGACACCGTTCGCCACACCAGCCGTTTCGGGGTCGCCGAGCCTCCGCCGCACCAGCGCGGCATCGGACCCGACGACCCGCAGCCGGATCTCGCGCTGGGACGACGGCGCGCCTCGGCGATGGCGCTCATCGAACTCGGACTCCCGGGATCGGCCTACCTCTACCAGGGGGACGAGCTCGGCCTGCCCGAGCACACGAACCTGCCGGCGGCCGTCCGGCACGACCCGGTGTTCGCGCGCAGCGGGGGAGCCGAGCTCGGCCGGGACGGGGCCCGGACCCCGTACCCGTGGGCCGCCTCGGCGCCCAATCTGGGATTCGGTACGCCCGCGGGAACGGACACGTGGCTGCCTCAGCCCGAGACCCACGCCGCCCTCGCCCGCGATGCCCAGGAGGCCGCCGCCGATTCGATGCTCCACCTCTACCGGGGCCTGCTCCGGACCCGTCGGGAGCTCGGGTTGGGCCGGGGAGTCTTCGCGTGGCACCCGGTCCACGACCCGGAGCGGGGACTCATCGCCTTCACCGTGGGGACGGAGACCGGGCCGGTGCTCGTGGCCGCGAACCTCTCGGCGGACCCGATCGCCCTGCCCGAGGCGACCGGGCGGACCCTGCTCGCCGCAAGCAGCCCTGCCGCATGGGACGGTCGGGCGCTGTCGGGCGAGAGCGCGGTGTGGGTGGCACTGGCATGAGTGCCGACTTGATGTAGTCTGTGATTCAGATGACAGTGTCACCGCAACGTCGCAGACTGGCAGGTAGGCAATGAGGCATACGGCAAGGAAGCACCGGCCCTGGCGAACGGGCCTCGCCGCGTTCGCCCTGCTCGGACTCGTCGGGATCACCGGGTGCTCGAGCGGATCGTCGACACCGACCCTGACGTGGTACATCAACCCCGACAACGGGGGACAGGCGAAGATCGCCGAACAGTGCACCGCCGAGGCGGACGGGGCCTACCGGATCTCGACGAGCCTGCTGCCCAACGACGCCCCCAGCCAGCGCGAGCAGCTCATCCGCCGCCTCGCCTCGCAGGACTCCTCGATCGACATCATGAGCCTCGACCCCGTCTACGTCGCCGAGATGGCCAACGCCGACTACCTCACCCCGGTCCCCGACGAGTACATCGAGGAGTTCACCGAGGGCGTCATCCCCTCGTCCGTCGAGTCCTCGACCCGGCAGGGGGAGCTCGTCGCGACCCCGTTCTGGGCGAACACTCAGCTGCTGTGGTACCGGAAGTCCGTCGCCGAGGCGGCGGGCCTCGACATGTCCAAGCCCGTCACCTGGGACCAGATCATCGACGCGGCCGCCGAGCAGGACAAGCGGGTCGGCGTCCAGGGCATCAGGGCCGAGTCACTGACGGTGTGGGTCAACGCGATGATCGAATCCGCCGGGGGCTCGATCGTGAAGAACCCCGACTCCGACGGCGCCGAGGAGGTCGAACTCGGCATCGACTCCGAGGCGGGCCGCAGCGCGGCGGAGATCATGGCCAAGATCGGATCGACGGGTGTGGGCGGACCGCAGCTGAGCAACCTCGACGAGAACGCAGCGATGCTCGAGTTCCAGTCCGACGACGGCGGATTCATGGTCAACTGGCCCTTCATCTACCCAGCGACGAAGGCCGCCGTCGAGGCCGGCAGCCTCGACCAGGCGGTGCTCGACGACATCGGCTGGACGATCTACCCCCGGGTCGACGAATCCCAGGAGGCGCGGCCGCCGTTGGGCGGGATCAACCTCGGCGTCGGGGCGTTCTCCGAGCATCCCGACCTCGCCTACCAGGCCGTGTCGTGCATCAGGGAGCCGGAGAAGCAGGCGGAGTACTTCCTCACCGACGGCAACGCGCCCTCGAACCTTGCCGCCTTCGACGACCCCGAGGTCCAGAAGCAGTTCCCGGTCGCCCAGACCGTCGCCGAGTCGCTCAAGATCTCGGCCGCCCGTCCGCTCACCCCGTACTACAACGAGGTCACCGGCGGCATCCAGAAGTCCTGGCATCCGCCGGGCAGCGTCGACCCCGAGTCGACGCCGGCACGATCTCAGGAGTTCATCCTCGAGATCCTCCAGGGGGAGAGGCTGCTGTGAAGGCGAGCGTGTCGAACCGGCAGAGAGGGGAGACGCGGCTGGGCTGGATGCTCTCGGCCCCCGCGGTCATCATCCTCCTCGCCGTCACCGGATATCCCATCCTCCAAGCGGTGTACTTCTCCTTCTTCAACTACCGGATGACGGACCCGGACAACCGCTACGTCAACTGGGGGCAGAACTACATCGTCATCCTCACCGACCCGCTGTGGTGGCAGACGGTCGGGGTGACCCTCCTGCTCACGGTGGTCACCGTCGCCGTCGAACTCGTCCTCGGGTTCGCCCTCGCGCTCGTCATGCTCAACGCACTCAAGGCGGTGCGGCCGTGGGTGCGCACCGCGATCCTCATCCCGTACGGCATCATCACCGTCGTCGCCGCCTTCTCGTGGAAGTACGCCTTCGACCTCGGCACCGGCTTCGTCGGGACGTGGCTCTCGATGCCCGAGTTCGACTGGTTCGGCGACTTCTGGTCGGCGTTCCTCGTCATCTGCGCCGCTGAGATCTGGAAGACGACCCCGTTCATCTCGCTCCTCCTCCTCTCCGGGCTGGCGCAGATCCCCGGCGACATGCTCGAGGCGGCGACCGTCGACGGCGCATCGTGGTGGCAGCGGATGTCGAAGGTGATCATCCCGAACATGAAGGCCGCGATCATGGTCGCCCTCCTCTTCCGCACCCTCGACGCCTTCCGCGTATTCGACTCGGTCTTCGTCATGACCGCCGGTGCGCAGAACACGGCGACGGTCTCCTTCCTCACGTACAACCAGTCGATCGGCCAGCTGCAGCTGGGGATGGGGTCGGCGCTGTCGGTCCTGCTCTTCCTCAGCGTCGCCCTCATCTGCTTCATCTTCATCAAGATCTTCAAGGTCGACTTGGCCCAGGCGAGGGGAGAGTGACGATGTCGGGTCGCAAGCACACAGTCTGGTGGATCGTCATCAGCCTCATCGTCGCCGTCTACGCGCTGTTCCCGGTGCTGTGGATCGTCTCCCTCTCGCTCAAGTCGCCCGGCGACATCGCGAACAAGCGGTTCTGGCCGTCGGCGATCGACTGGTCGAACTACGAGCTCATCTTCACCGGTTCCGCCAACGACCTCTTCCTCCCGGCGCTCGTCAACTCGATCGGCATCTGCCTCATCGCCACCGTCATCGCCGTGGTCCTCGCGACCCTGACGGCGTACGCGGTCGCCAGGCTCGACTTCCCTGGCAAGAAGTTCATCCTCACCATGGCGCTCGCCGTCTCGATCTTCCCCGTCATCTCGCTGGTCACCCCGCTGTTCCGGATCTGGTCGGCGATCGGCCTCTACGACACATGGGCGGGACTGATCATCCCCTACCTCTCGCTCACCCTGCCGATCTCGATCTGGACGCTCGCGGCCTTCTTCCGCCAGATCCCGTGGGAGCTCGAGCAGGCGGCCCAGGTCGACGGGGCGACGAGCTTCCAGGCGTTCCGCAAGGTCATCGTCCCCCTGGCCGCTCCCGGTGTGTTCACCACGGCAATCATCGCCTTCTTCATCGCCTGGAACGACTTCGTCTACGGCATCTCGCTGACCTCCACCTCGGCGGCGCGACCGGTGCCGGCGGCGCTCTCGTTCTTCACCGGAGCCAGCCAGTTCGAGGAGCCGGCCGGCGCGATCTCCGCAGCAGCGATCGTCGTCACCATTCCGATCATCATCATCGTCCTCCTCTTCCAGCGCCAGATCGTCTCCGGCCTGACCTCGGGAGCGGTGAAGGGATGATCCGCCCAGCAGCCACAGCCATCAGGCGCGGGAGCGCAGAGCCGAGCTCTGCGGACCCGCGCCTCGTGACCTCACAGATACGGAGCCCACGACCATGTCAGTGATCGAACTGCGCAACATCGTCAAGCGCTACGGCGACGGATTCCCCGCGATCAACGACGTCAGCCTCGACATCGCCGAGGGTGAGTTCGTCATCCTCGTCGGCCCTTCAGGTTCGGGCAAGTCGACCCTGCTGAGGATGATCGTCGGCCTCGAGGACATCACCGAGGGCGACCTGCGCATCGACGCCGAACGGGTCAACGACTCCGCGCCCCGGGAGCGGGACCTCGCGATGGTGTTCCAGAACTACGCCCTCTACCCGCACCTGACGGTGGCCGAGAACATCGCGTTCCCCCTCATCCTCGCCAAGGGGCAGTACAGCAGGCAGGAGATCGACGAGCGGGTGTCGAGGGCGGCGAAGCTCCTCGAACTCGGCGACCACCTCGATCGCAAGCCCGCGAACCTCTCCGGCGGTCAGCGCCAGCGGGTGGCGATGGGACGGGCCATCGTCCGCGATGCGAAGGCCTTCCTCTTCGACGAGCCGCTGTCGAACCTCGACGCGAAGCTGCGGATCCAGATGCGCACGGAGATCGCGCGGATGCAGCGCAACCTCGCGGTCACGACCGTCTACGTCACCCACGACCAGACCGAGGCGATGACGCTCGGGGACAAGGTCGCCGTGCTCAAGAAGGGCGTCCTCCAGCAGTACGCGAGCCCGCAGGAGCTCTACGACGAGCCTGTCAACCTCTTCGTCGCCGGCTTCATCGGCTCACCGCCGATGAACTTCCTGCCGGTGGAGAACGTCGACGGTGAGCTGCGCTCGCCCTTCGGCGTCTTTACCCTGCCCGAGGGGGAGAGGGAGAAGCTGCGCGACGCGCCCCAGTACCTCGTCGCAGGCATCCGACCCGAGGACTTCCACGACGCGGCGACCATCGACGAGGAGCGCCGTGGCCGCGGCGCCCAGCTCAGCGCCGAGGTCGACGTCACCGAATGGCTGGGCAACGAGGTCTACGCCTACCTGCCCTTCGAAGCCGCGCCCGCCGTGCGCGAAGCACTCGAAGAGCTCGACCGGGACCTCGACGGAGAGGGGACGCGCACCCAGGTCGTCGCCGTCCTCGACCCGTCGACGAACGTCCAGGAGGGCGACACCGTCGACCTCTGGTTCGACCCGGCCAAGGTCATGGTCTTCGACCCCGAGACAGGGGAGAACCTCACCCGCGACCCGGAGAACGCGAAGCGTCTCGCCGCCGAGTCCGAGGCCGCCCGGAAGCGGGCCCTCGACCGAGCCAAGGCCCAGCAGAACGGCAACGGCCACGCGCAGCAGAACGGCCAGGCTCAGTCCAATGGCCAGACGCAGCAGAACGGCGGCCAGACTCAACAGAGTGGGCAGACTCAGCAGAACGGCGGCCAGACTCGGCCCACCACCACCGAGGCGTAGCCCCCACACCCAGCTAACCTCCACTCACCACCCCAGTTGTGGTCGCAAAACCGAGGCGTTTCGGCGATTTTGGCCCATTCTCCTCGGTTCTTCGACCACAACAGAGCTGTCTTAACCCTGAGAGGCGTCGCTCGGTGCGTGCTAAGACCTGTGTCTGACTCTTCGGGCTCGACGCGGGAGGTTGCCTCGGCGGGGCGCTGCTGACGGACGACCACCTCGACGGGGCACTTGTGGCGGATGGCGGGAGACCACTTCGGCGGGGCGTTGCTGACGGGTGGTCGACCCCCTTGGCGACGTTGCCTTCGAAGATCCAACCTGGTTGTGGTCGCAAAACCGAGGCGTTTCGGCGATTTCGGCGCATTCTCCTCGGTTCTTCGACCACAAACGCGCTGTTTGGGCACTGAAGTGCGGCAGTCGAGGCTCCGGCTTGAGGCGGAGGCCGCCTCGGCGGGGCCTTGCTGGCGGGTGGTGAGCGACCGCCTCAGCGCCGCTGCTTTCGAAGATCCAGCCCGGTTGTGGTCGCAAAACCGAGGCGAATCAGCGATTTCGGCGCAAACGCCTCGGTTCTTCGACCGCAAACGCGAAATTTTGGGACCGAGAGTGTTCGGGTCTGGGGATGTTCGGGACTGGGGATGTTCGGGGGTGAGACCCTTCTCACTCGTGAGGGGTCGGCGGCGGGGGAGTCGGAGGGGTTCGCTGAGACTTCTCTCACAAGCGAGAACCCCGGAATTGCGCGGAACACCGGGACTGTGACAAGATGGTCAGGTTGCGTTCTGGGTGTTGACCCCTGCACTGCGGCCCCGGCCGCGAACAGCCCGGAACACTATCGGATCGATGAATCTGCTTCACTGCGGGTTCGGACCGAGCAGCCAATGAGTAGAAGCGCCGTCGGACCGCGCGAGGAAATCTGAGGATTTCTCCGCAAGGAACAGCCGACACGCCCGACCGCGGGGGCCGGTCATAGTCAGCCGGCACAGACCACGCCCGAGCATTCTCGGGGGATGGTTGATGGCCGGAAGGAACTGAAGAAAGAGACGACGCCATGGCGGGACAGAAGATCCGCATCCGGCTCAAGTCGTACGACCACGCTGTGATCGACAGTGCTGCACGCAAGATCGTGGACACCGTCACTCGCGCTGGCGCGACTGTTGTGGGCCCCGTGCCGTTGCCGACGGAGAAGAACGTGTACTGCGTCATCCGTTCGCCGCACAAGTACAAGGACAGCCGTGAGCACTTCGAGATGCGCACGCACAAGCGTCTGATCGACATCGTCGATCCGACGCCGAAGGCAGTCGATTCGCTCATGCGTCTCGACCTCGCTGACGACGTCAACATCGAGATCAAGCTCTAAGGGAGGGAAAAATGGCGAACACTCGTTCCTCAGCTCTCCCGACCACCCGCAAGGTCAAGGGCCTTCTGGGTACCAAGCTGGGCATGACCCAGGTTTGGGATGAGCAGAACAAGCTCGTGCCGGTGACCGTTGTGGCCACCGGAAACAACGTTGTCACCCAGATCCGCGACGAGGAGACCGATGGTTACCCCGCCGTGCAGATCGCATTCGGCGAGATCGACCCGCGCAAGGTCAACAAGCCGACCGCAGGTCACTTCGAGAAGGCCGGCGTGACCCCGCGTCGCCACCTCGTCGAGCTGCGCACCGCTGACGCCGGCGAGTACTCGCTCGGCCAGGAGCTCGGTGTCGACACGTTCGAGGCCGGAGTCAAGGTCGACGTCACCGCGAAGACCAAGGGCAAGGGCACCGCCGGTGTCATGAAGCGCCACGGCTTCGCCGGTGTCGGCGCCTCGCACGGTGCTCACCGCAATCACCGCAAGCCCGGTTCGATCGGTGGAGCGGCTACGCCTGGTCGCGTGTTCAAGGGCATGCGCATGGCCGGCCGTATGGGTGCCGTCAAGCACACCACCCAGAACCTCACGATCCACGCCGTGGACCCCGAGAACAACTTCCTGCTCATCAAGGGCGCCGTTCCCGGCCCCAAGGGCGCCGTCGTTCTCGTTCGCTCGGCCGCGAAGGAGGCCTGAACGATATGACTGATGTCAAGACAGTCGACGTCGTCGATGCCACCGGTGCGAAGACCGGCTCGGTCGACCTGCCTGCCGAGGTCTTCGGCGTGCAGACGAACGTGCCGCTCATCCACCAGGTCGTCGTCGCCCAGCTCGCTGCTGCCCGTCAGGGTACGCACAAGACCAAGACCCGCTCCGAAGTTCGCGGCGGCGGTCGCAAGCCCTACCGTCAGAAGGGAACCGGCAACGCCCGTCAGGGTTCGATCCGCGCTCCCCAGTACAACGGCGGTGGAATCGTGCACGGTCCGGTCCCGCGCGACTACTCGCAGCGGACGCCGAAGAAGATGAAGGCCGCCGCTCTCCGCGGTGCCCTCTCCGACCGCGCGCGTCTCGACCAGGTCTTCGTCGTGAAGAACCTCGTCACCGGCGACGCCCCGTCGACCAAGCAGGCGAAGCTCGCGCTCGCAGGCCTCTCCGACCGGAAGAACACCCTCGTGGTGCTCGACCGCGACGACGAGATCACCTACCTCAGCGTGCGCAACCTGCCCCACGTCCACGTGCTCACCTCCGATCAGCTCAACACCTACGATGTGCTGATCGCCGATGACATCGTGTTCACCGAGGCAGCTCTTGCCGCGTTCCTGGGCGGAAACCGCAATTCGGAGGACGCATCATGAGTCTCAACTTCAAGGATCCGCGCGACATCATCATCGCGCCGGTCGTCTCGGAAAAGACCTACAGCCTGATGGACGAAGGCAAGTACACCTTCATCGTCGATCAGCGCTCGAACAAGACCGAGATCAAGAACGCCATTGAATCGATCTTCGATGTGCAGGTCGCCAAGGTGAACACCCTGAACCGTCAGGGCAAGCGCCGTCGCACCCGCACCGGCTGGGGGAAGCGCAAGGACACCAAGCGTGCCATCGTCGCCCTCAAGGACGGATCGATCGACATCTTCGGTGGATCGCTCTAAGCGATCCTTCGCCAGAGAAGGACAAGACTCATGGGAATCCGCAAGCACAAGCCGACGACCCCGGGCCGCCGTGGCTCTTCGGTCGCCGACTTCGTCGAAGTGACCCGGTCGACGCCGGAGAAGTCGCTTCTGCGCCCGCTGCCCAAGCGCGGCGGCCGCAACAACCAGGGACGCGTGACCACCCGCCACCAGGGCGGCGGACACAAGCGCCAGTACCGTGTCATCGACTTCCGTCGCCATGACAAGGACGGCGTGCCCGCCAAGGTCGCACACATCGAATACGACCCGAACCGCACCGCGCGCATCGCCCTCCTGCACTACGCAGACGGTGAGAAGCGCTACATCATCGCCCCGCAGAACCTCAAGCAGGGCGCGCAGGTGGAAGCGGGACCGGGCGCCGACATCAAGCCGGGCAACAACCTCGCCCTGCGCAACATCCCGGTCGGCACCGTCGTCCACGCCGTCGAGCTCCGCCCCGGTGGCGGCGCGAAGATCGCCCGCTCTGCCGGTTCGTCCGTGCAGCTCGTCGCGAAGTACGGCCGTTTCGCTCAGCTGCGGATGCCTTCGGGCGAGATCCGCAACGTCGACGCCCGCTGCCGTGCCACGGTCGGCGAGGTCGGCAACGCCGAGCAGTCGAACATCAACTGGGGCAAGGCAGGCCGCATGCGCTGGAAGGGCAAGCGCCCCTCCGTCCGCGGTGTTGTGATGAACCCGGTCGACCACCCGCACGGCGGTGGCGAGGGCAAGACCTCGGGTGGTCGTCACCCGGTCAGCCCTTGGGGTCAGCCAGAAGGCCGCACTCGCCGGCCGAAGAAAGAGAGCGACAAGTACATCGTGCGCCGTCGCCGGACCGGCAAGAAGCGCTGATTGGAGTACTGACTTATGCCTCGTAGCCTCAAGAAGGGTCCTTTCGTCGATGAGCACCTGTACCAGAAGGTCGCTCGTCAGAACGAAAAGGGCACCAAGAACGTAATCAAGACATGGTCGCGTCGCTCGATGATCATCCCGGACTTCCTGGGACACACCATCGCCGTTCACGACGGACGCAAGCACGTGCCGGTCTTCATCACTGAAGCGATGGTCGGGCACAAGCTCGGCGAGTTCGCACCCACACGGACGTTCCGTGGCCACGAAAAGGACGATCGCAAGGGTCGCCGCCGCTGAGGCGGGGGACTCTCGATCTTAGACAAGAGAGAAGGAAGCGATGGAAGCCAAGGCTAAGGCGCGTTACCTGCGCGTCACGCCTCGCAAGGCTCGGCGCGTCATCGACCTCATTCGTGGTCAGCAGGCGACCGAAGCACTTGCAGTGTTGAAGTTTGCAGAACAGTCCGCATCCGATCCGATTTACAAGCTCGTCGCCTCGGGCATCGCCAACGCGCGTGTCAAGGCCGACGAGGAGGGCGTTGCGTTCGACGAGAACGACCTGGTCATCTCGGAAGCATTCGTGGATGAGGGACCGACCATGAAGCGGTTCCGCCCGCGTGCCCAGGGACGTGCGTTCCGCATCGAGAAGCGCACCAGCCACGTCACCGTGGTCCTGGCCAGTGGCGACGACCTGCCGCAGCGCAAGAGCCGGAAGGGGAACCGCTAATGGGCCAGAAGATCAATCCGAACGGATTCCGACTCGGAATCACCACGGACCACAAGTCGAAGTGGTTCGCTGACTCGACCAAGCCGGGGCAGCGCTACAGCGACTACGTGCTCGAAGACGTCAAGATCCGTCAGATGATGACCAAGGGCCTCGAGCGGGCCGGCATCTCGAAGGTCAACATCGAGCGCACCCGTGACCGTGTCCGCGTCGACATCCACACCGCCCGTCCGGGCATCGTCATCGGACGTCGCGGCGCCGAAGCCGACCGCATCCGCGGTCAGCTCGAGAAGCTCACCGGCAAGCAGATCCAGCTCAACATCCTCGAGGTGAAGAACCCCGAGATCGACGCCCAGCTCGTCGCTCAGGGTGTTGCCGAGCAGCTCGCGTCCCGCGTGGCGTTCCGCCGTGCGATGCGCAAGGCCATCCAGTCCGCGCAGCGCGCCGGTGCCAAGGGCATCCGCGTGCAGTGCTCGGGTCGTCTCGGCGGCGCCGAGATGAGCCGGTCGGAGTTCTACCGCGAAGGCCGTGTGCCCCTGCACACCCTGCGCGCGAACATCGACTACGGATTCCACGAGGCGCACACCACCTTCGGACGCATCGGCGTCAAGGTGTGGATCTACAAGGGCGACATGACCGATAAGGAGCTTGCCGCCGAGCAGGCGAAGGCTCCTGCTGCTCGCGGCCCCCGTGGTCGCGGACGCGGTCGTGGCGGCCGTGGTCGCGGTCAGGAAGGCGGAGCACGCCGGAACGACTCGGCCCGTACCACTGAGAACAGCGCCGAGGCCCCCGCGGCCGAGGCCGGAACGGAGGGCTGAGACATGTTGATCCCTCGTCGAGTGAAGTACCGCAAGCAGCACCACCCCAAGCGGGGCGGCGCCGCCAAGGGTGGCACGACGGTGGCCTTCGGTGACTACGGCATCCAGGCCCTCGAGCCGGCCTACGTCACCAACAGGCAGATCGAAGCCGCACGTATTGCCATGACGCGCTACATCAAGCGCGGTGGCAAGGTGTGGATCAACATCTACCCTGACCGACCGCTGACGAAGAAGCCCGCCGAGACCCGCATGGGTTCCGGTAAGGGCTCTCCCGAGTGGTGGGTCGCCAATGTCAAGCCGGGTCGGGTCATGTTCGAACTCGCCGGCGTGTCCGAGGAAGTTGCTCGCGAGGCCCTGCGCCTGGCGATCCACAAGCTTCCGCTCAAGGCCCGCATCGTGGCCCGCGAAGGTGGTGAGTGAGCATGGCAATCGGTTCGAAGAACCTGTCCATGGACGCGCTTGACGGTTTCGACAACGAGCGTCTGGCAGAGGAGCTCAAGAAGGCCAAGGCCGAGCTGTTCAATCTGCGTTTCCAGTCGGCCACCGGCCAGCTGGAGAGCCACGGCCGCCTCAAGGCTGTGCGTCGCGACATCGCTCGTATCTACACCGTGCTCAACGAGCGGGAGCTGGACATCCGTCCCAACCCCGCTGATGCGAAGGAAGAGGACAAGTGATGGCGGAGACCACCAAGCCCGAGGCGACGACCCCCGAGCGCAACTCCCGCAAGACTGCGCGTGGCTACGTCGTGTCCGACAAGATGGACAAGACCATCGTCGTCGAGGTCGAGGAGCGCATGAAGCACCGCCTCTACGGCAAGGTCATGCGCAAGTCGGTCAAGATCAAGGCTCATGACGAAGAGAACACCGCCGGCATCGGCGACCTCGTCGTCGTGGCCGAAACGCGTCCGGTCTCGGCCGCGAAGCGCTGGCGGCTCGTCGAGATCGTCGAACGAGCCAAGTAAGGCCGGCGTCGCCCCTCCCTCCTGGTCCCGCCCATGGTCTCGTCCGCGAGGCCATGGGCGGCTACCGGGAACGGGGTGAGTATGTCAATGAATCCGTTCCGCAAGGCTCGCAGCACCATCGTGAGAACCAGCGCGACGACAGGAGAAAACAGTGATTCAGCAAGAGTCGCGACTCAAAGTCGCCGACAACACCGGAGCCAAGGAGATCCTGGCCATCAGGATCCTCGGCGGTTCCGGTCGGCGCTACGCCTCGATCGGTGACACCATCGTGGCCACCGTCAAAGACGCAATCCCCGGCGGCAATGTGAAGAAGGGTGACGTCGTCAAGGCCGTCATCGTCCGCACCGCCAAGGAACGCCGTCGTCCGGACGGCTCCTACATCAAGTTCGACGAGAATGCAGCAGTCATCCTCAAGAACGATGGGGAACCGCGCGGCACCCGCATCTTCGGACCCGTGGGACGCGAATTGCGTGACAAGAAGTTCATGAAGATCGTCTCCCTGGCACCGGAGGTGTTGTGAGCATGGCGAACAAGCTCAAGATCAAGAAGGGCGACCTCGTCCAGGTGATCGCAGGTGCCCGTCAGTCGCGCGGCGGCGATCGTGGGAAGCAGGGCAAGGTCCTTGCCGTCTACCCCGAGCGCAACCGCGTCCTCGTCGAGGGCGTCAACCGCGTGATCAAGCACAAGAAGGCAACCCAGACTCAGGCCGGCGGCACCGCCGGTGGCCGTGAGACTCACGAAGCCCCCATCCATGTGTCCAACGTGGCGCTCGTTGATCCCAAGGACAACAAGCCGACCCGCGTGGGATACCGCGAGGAGAAGGTGGAGCGCGACGGCCGCACCAAGACCGTTCGCGTCCGCTACTCGCGTCGCACCGGGGAGGAGATCTGATGACGGAGACAAGCACGAACCGTCCGGCGCCGCGCCTCAAGCAGGTCTACCGCGATGAGATCGTCGGTAAGCTCCAGGACGAATTCGACTACGCGAACCCGATGCAGGTTCCCGGCCTGACCAAGGTCGTCGTGAACATGGGTGTGGGTGACGCTGCGCGTGACTCGAAGCTCATCGAAGGTGCGATCAACGACCTCACCCTCATCACCGGCCAGAAGCCGGTCGTGACGCGGGCGAAGAAGTCGATCGCCCAGTTCAAGCTGCGCGAGGGCCAGCCCATCGGTGCGCACGTCACCATGCGCGGCGCCCGGATGTGGGAGTTCGTCGACCGTGTCATCTCCCTGGCGCTTCCGCGCATCCGCGACTTCCGCGGACTCTCGGACCGTCAGTTCGATGGCAACGGCAACTACACCTTCGGTCTCACGGAGCAGTCGATGTTCCACGAGATCGATCAGGATCGCATCGATCGCGTCCGCGGTATGGACATCACCGTCGTCACCACCGCCAAGACCGACGATGAGGGACGGGCGCTGCTGCGTCACCTCGGGTTCCCGTTCAAGACAAAATGATCTCTACGTTGCAGGTCCAAGCGCGCACGTCGCGGGCGGAAACCGTAACGAGGAAGGGCATGAGCCCACAATGACAATGACTGATCCAGTCGCAGACATGCTCACGCGTCTGCGCAACGCCAACTCGGCTTACCACGAGGACGTCAGCATGCCGTTCTCGAAGCTGAAGTCGAACATCGCCGAGATCCTCAAGGAGGAAGGCTACATCACCGGGTGGAGCGTCGAAGACGCGACGGTCGGGAAGACCCTTCGCCTCGATCTCAAGTTCGGCCCCAACCGTGAGCGTTCGATCGCCGGCCTCCGCCGTGTGTCGAAGCCCGGGCTGCGCGTCTACGCGAAGTCGACCAACCTGCCGAAGGTCCTCGGTGGACTCGGCATCGCCATCCTGTCGACGTCCTCAGGTCTCCTGACCGACCGACAGGCCGCCAAGAAGGGTGTGGGTGGGGAAGTCCTCGCCTACGTCTGGTAAGGAAAGGAGAGAAGAGCATGTCACGCATTGGCAAGAACCCGATCTCCGTTCCCTCTGGTGTCGAGGTGAAGATCGACGGCCAGGATGTCGCCGTCAAGGGACCCAAGGGCGAACTGTCCGTGACCATCGCCGAGCCGATCACCGTGTCGCTCGAAGATGGCGTCGTGACCGTGGCCCGTCCTGACGACGAGCGCGAATCGCGTTCGCTCCACGGACTGTCCCGCACCCTGATCAACAACATGATCATCGGTGTCACCGAAGGCTACTCGAAGGGCCTCGAGATCGTCGGCACCGGTTACCGTGTGCAGGCGAAGGGATCGAACCTCGAGTTCGCTCTCGGCTACAGCCACTCGATCACCGTCGAACCGCCCGAGGGCATCTCGTTCACCGTCGACGGACAGAACAAGGTGGCCGTCCACGGCATCGACAAGCAGCTGGTCGGCGAGACCGCTGCGAACATCCGGAAGCTGCGCAAGCCCGAGCCGTACAAGGGCAAGGGTGTGCGCTACGCCGGCGAGAACGTCCGTCGCAAGGTCGGAAAGGCTGGTAAGTAGAGATGGCCTTTGGCAAGAAGGAAAGCTACGGCAAGGGCAGGGCAGCTGCTCGCAAGCGTCGTCACGCTCGTCTGCGCAAGCACGTCAGCGGTACGGCCGAGCGCCCTCGTCTCTCAGTGACCCGTTCCACGCGCCACGTCTTCGTCCAGGTCATCGACGACACCGTCGGCAAGACCCTGGCATCGGCGTCCACCATGGAAGCCGAGCTGCGCGCACTCGAAGCAGACAAGACCGGCAAGGCCCGCAAGGTCGGCGAGCTGGTTGCTCAGCGCGCCAAGGAAGCCGGCGTCGAGGCTGTCGTGTTCGACCGTGGTGGCAACGCCTACCACGGCCGAGTGCAGGCCATCGCCGAAGGTGCCCGTGAAGGAGGATTGGCCCTATGAGCACTGAAGAGAACAAGGAATCGCAGGAGACTGCGGAGAACCGCGGCGGCGACAACCGCGGCGGTGACAACCGCGGCGGACGCGGCCAGGGTCGCGGACGCGGCGAAGGCCGTGGACGCGGCGGTCGCGGAGACCGCGAGGAGAAGAGCCAGTTCATCGAGCACGTCGTCACGATCAACCGCGTGTCGAAGGTCGTCAAGGGTGGACGTCGGTTCTCCTTCACCGCCCTCGTCGTCGTCGGTGACGGTGACGGCATGGTCGGCATGGGCTACGGCAAGGCGAAGGAAGTCCCCGCCGCGATCGCGAAGGGTGTCGAGGAGGCGAAGAAGAACTTCTTCCGCGTCCCCCGCATCCAGAAGACGATCCCGCACCCCGTCCAGGGTGAGGAAGCGGCAGGCGTCGTCCTGCTCCGTCCGGCCGCTCCGGGTACCGGCGTCATCGCCGGTGGTCCGGTCCGCGCCGTGCTCGATGCCGCCGGCGTCCAGGACATCCTGTCCAAGTCGCTCGGTTCGTCGAACGCGATCAACATCGTCCACGCTGCGATCAAGGCTCTGCAGAACCTCGAGCGTCCCGAGGAAGTCGCGGCCCGCCGCGGTCTCCCCGTCGACGAGGTCGCACCCCACGCTCTCCTGCGTGCGGCCGCCGAAAGCGGGGCGAAGTCCTGATGGCGAAGCTCAAGGTTACTCAGAAGAAGTCCGAGATCGGCGGCAAGCAGAACCAGCGTGACTCGCTGCGTTCGCTCGGCCTCAAGCGGATCAACGATGTGGTGGTGCACGAGGATCGTCCGGAGATCCGGGGAATGATCAACGTCGTGCGTCACCTTGTGACTGTGGAAGAGGTGGACTGATATGGCGAACAACGACGCACTCAAGCTCCACGATCTCCGTCCGGCCCCGGGCGCCAAGACCGCGAAGACCCGCGTGGGTCGCGGTGAGGGCTCGAAGGGCAAGACCGCCGGACGCGGAACCAAGGGCACGAAGGCCCGCTACCAGGTTCCGCACGGCTTCGAGGGCGGCCAGACGCCGATGCACATGCGTCTGCCGAAGCTGCGTGGGTTCAAGAACCCCGCGAAGGTGACCTTCCAGGTCGTCAACCTCGACAAGCTGTCGGCACTGTTCCCGGAAGGCGGCGACGTCACCGTCGCCGATCTGGTCGCCAAGGGCGCTGTGCGCCCGAAGCAGCCGGTCAAGGTTCTGGGCACGGGCGAGATCACTGTGGCGATCAACATCACCGCAGACAAGTTCTCGGGCTCCGCGCTCGAGAAGATCAAGGCTGCGGGCGGAAACGCCACCGAGGCCTGATCCGCTCGGCGCCTCGCGCTGAGTCGGACCACGGCTGAGAGGGGACGGTCACTCCGGTGACCGTCCCCTTCGTCGTCCCCGCACACCCAGCCACCGCCTCGGCGGGGATGGGGCACACGACCGCCGAGGCGGCCCCACCTCGGCGGCGAGACGCCGGTCACGGCGGGGCGGGGAGAACGGCGAGAAACCGGGGGAGAGGGGCCCGCTCGGTTTCGGTTCGGGGTGGAGACCCTGGTAGTCTTTTGCAGGTATTTGTCTCATTCGCCAGGTCGTGACAGCGACCCTGATATCCATCCCCACGAGGAGGACGCTTGATCGGCGCAATTCGGAGGGCCTTCAGCACGCCTGACCTGAGGAACAAACTCCTCTTCACCCTGGGCATCATCGTCATCTTCCGACTGGGCTCGTTCATCCCCTCGCCCGGCATCGACTATGAGAAGGTCCAGCAGTGCGTGGCCTCCCCGCAGCTCAATGAGGGCGGGTTCGCGATGATCAACCTCTTCAGCGGCGGCGCCCTGCTGCAGCTGTCGATCTTCGCCCTCGGCATCATGCCCTACATCACGGCGAGCATCATCGTCCAGCTGCTGCGCGTGGTCATCCCGCGCTTCGAGTCCCTCCACAAGGAGGGCGCCTCCGGGCAGGCGAAGCTCACCCAGTACACGCGCTACCTCACGATCGGCCTCGCCGTCCTGAACTCGACGACGCTCGTGGCCACCGTCGAATCCGGTGCGCTGTTCGGCAATATCCAGGGCTGCACCGACCTCATCGTCAACAACACGTGGTGGGGCCTGACGGTCATCGTCCTCACCCTCACCGCGGGCACCGGTCTGATCATGTGGCTCGGCGAGCAGATCACCGAGCACGGCGTCGGCAACGGCATGTCGATCCTCATCTTCACCTCCGTCGCCTCGGCGTTCCCGTCCTCCCTCGGCGCGATCCTCCGCGAGCAGGGCGTCGACGTCTTCCTCATCGTCATCGCCGTCGGCCTCGTCCTCGTCGCCCTCGTCGTCTTCGTCGAGCAGTCCCAGCGCCGCATCCCCGTCCAGTACGCCAAGCGCATGGTCGGACGCCGGATGTTCGGCGGCACCTCGACCTACATCCCGATCAAGGTCAACATGGCCGGCGTCATCCCGGTCATCTTCGCCTCCTCGGTGCTCTACCTGCCGAGCCTCATCGCGCAGTTCTTCGACCCGCAGTCGAAGTGGGTCGAGTGGATCAACACGTACTTCACGCGCGGCGACCACCCGATTTACATCGCCTGCTACGCCGTGCTCGTCATCTTCTTCTCCTACTTCTACGTCGCGATCACCTTCAACCCGGAGGAAGTCGCGGACAACATGAAGAAGTACGGCGGCTTCATCCCCGGCATCCGGGCCGGCCGTCCCACCGCGGACTACCTGAGCTACGTGCTCAGCCGGATCAACTTCCCGGGATCGCTCTACCTCGCCTTCATCGCGCTCGTCCCGCTCATCGCCCTCGTGCTGATCAACGCGAACCAGAACTTCCCGTTCGGCGGCACCTCGCTGCTCATCATCGTGGGAGTCGGCCTCGAGACGGTCAAGCAGATCGACGCGCAGATGCAGCAGCGCCACTACGAGGGCCTGCTGCGCTGATCCCGCGCAGACAGGTCTTGGAAGGACAACTATGAGTTCACGCATCATCCTCATCGGCCCGCCCGGAGCGGGAAAGGGCACGCAGGCCGCGCGCCTGGCCGAAGCCCTGAACATCCCGGCGATCTCGACCGGCGACATCTTCCGCGCCAACGTCAAGGGCGAGACCGAGCTCGGCACGCTCGCCAAGCGCTACATGGACGCCGGTGAGTACGTCCCCGACGAGGTGACGAACAAGATGGTCGCCGACCGGCTCGACCAGGACGACGCCCGTGAGGGCTTCCTCCTCGACGGCTACCCGCGCACCGCCGCCCAGGTCGCCGAACTCGACCGGATGCTCGAGGGATCCGGACACGAGCTCTCCGCGGTCGTCGAGCTCACCGCCGACACCGACGAGGTCGTCGCCCGGCTGCTCGCCCGCGCGCAGACCGAGGGCCGCACCGACGACAGCGAGGACGTCATCCGTCACCGCCTCGACGTCTACGCCGAGCAGACCCAGCCGCTGACCGACATCTACCGCGAACGCGGACTGCTGCGTGAGGTCGACGGCCTCGGCGAGGTCGCCGAGATCACCGACCGCATCCTTTCCTCCCTGCGATGATCTTCGGTCCCCGGATCGAGCTGAAGACTCCGGCGGAGCTTGCGACCATGCGCCGAGCCGGGCTCGTCACCCGGGCAGCGCTCGACGCAGCCAGGGATGCCGCGGTTCCGGGGGCGACGACCGCTGAGGTCGACGCGGCCGCCGAGGCGGCGATCCTCGCAGCCGGAGCCACGTCGAACTTCAAGGGCTACCAGGGCTTCCCGGCCGTCCTGTGCATCTCCGTCAACGACGAGATCGTCCACGGGATCCCCGGAGACCGGGTGCTCGCGGCAGGCGACCTCGTCTCGATCGACGGCGGGGCGATCGTCGAGGGCTTCCACGGGGATTCGGCGTTCACGATGATCGTCGGCGGCGATGAGGCCGGCACCGAGGCCGACCGCGCGCTCTCGGCGGCGACCGAGGCCGCCATGTGGGCGGGCATCGCCGCCTTCGCCACAGGCGCGAAGGTCAGCGACATCGGGGACGCCATCGACGACTGCGTCACCGAGATCGCCCCGGATCTCGGCCTCGTCGAGGAGTTCACCGGGCACGGCATCGGCACCGCGATGCACATGGCCCCCGAGGTGCTCAACTACCGGGCGAAGTCCAACGGTCCGAAGATCCGCTCGGGCATGTGCCTGGCGATCGAACCGATGCTCACCGCAGGCAACCCGGAGACCCGCACACTCGCCGATGACTGGACGGTCGTCACCGCCGACGGCTCCCGGGCCAGCCATTGGGAGCACAGCGTCGCCAGGCATGACGGCGGCGTGTGGGTGCTCACCGCCGCCGACGGGGGAGCGGCCGGGCTCGCGCCGTACGGGATCGTGCCCGTGCCTCCTGTGGCCGGGTAGTCCCGCAGCCGGACGATTGGCCGACCGGCGCGCGAAGAAGGGGAGTGGGGCGAGGACCGGGTCAGGCGGTCTGGCCGACCACCGAGCGTTTGGCCGCCGCCGCATAGCCGATGTAGCAGGCGACGAAGGTGCCGGAGAACGTCATCGCTCCGAGCGCGAACATCCACGCCGCGGTCTCGAGGATCCCGGCGCCGACGATCTGGAAGATCGCGAAGGCGACGAAGGTCGCGATCCCTCCGGCGATCATCGCGCTCGTCCGCGCCATCTGGTAGGAGCGCAGGCTCTGGGTGTGCTTCTCATCGTCCATGACTGACCTCTCTTCTCATCGTCGCAGGTGGGGAAGGGTCACCACCCCCAGATCCGCGGGGCCTGAGCAGTCGGGGACTGCCTGGTCCCAAGGTACGATCGGGCCATGGGCGAAATCCACGATCTCACGAAACGTGGCTCAGATGTGGGCGATCGCTACCGGCTGACCCGCATCGCCTTCGACGTCGTCTCCGTGTTCGGGTGCCTGCGCGCCGGCGCCGTCCCCGGGCCCATCATCGTCCGGGTCCTCGCCGATCACGGGTATTCGGCCTCGAGTGTGCGCAATCAGCTCACGCGCATGGTCCAACGCGGGCTCATCTCTTCCGAACGGCGCGGACGGGTGACGCAATATCGGCTGAGCGAGCGCATCCTCTCCCAGTTCCGGGACATCAGCGGCGAACGCACCCCTCCGAGCTACGACGGTCGCTTCCATGCCGCGATCTACACGATCCCCGAATCCTCGCGGCAGCTGCGCGATCGCGTCCAGTACGTCGCACGCATGCTCGGCTACCGACAGCTGCGCCCCGGTGTGCTCATCGGCTTCGCCGACCGCAGCGGTGACCTGTGCGCCCAACTGCCCGACACCGTCGACGGCGGCTGGTACGAGTGCACCGAGATCGTGCCGGACAGCCTCGAGACGGCGAAGCGGATGACGGCGGTCGCGTTCGGCCTCGCCGACGCCCACCGACAGGTCGAGGAGTTCGAGGACGCACTCGCCGTGCTCGCCGGCCCGCACGGTGTGCCGGGCTCGGGTGAACCCGATCTGCCGATCGGGCGCTTCTTCGACCTCTACTTCCGCATCGGCCGCGCCGTCCTCGAACACCCTCTGCTGCCCGCCGAGATCGTCGGCGACTGCCAGCCCTCACAGCACTTCCGCACCGCGATGGACCGCTGCAATCTCGAGTACTATGTGCGCTACGACGAGCAGGTGAGACAGGCCGCAGCCGAGAGCTCCGTCGTCGACCTCATCGAGTGGCTCCCCGAAGGCGGGTACCAGCCCTGACTGCGGGGACGAGCCGCTCGAGCGTCTGACGCAGCAGCGGGCGAGGGAGAGCGAAGTTGAGGCGCACATGCCCCGCCCCGACCTCCCCGCACAGGCGCCCCTCGGTCAGTGCGACCTTCGCGGTGTCGGCGAAGTGCTCGGTGAGACCTGTACCGAAGCCGTAGCCGCGCAGATCGAGCCACGCCAGATACGTGCCCTCGGGCGGGATGAAGGGCACGTTCGGCAGTTCCGTGCTGAGCACCTCGGTGAGCAGATCCCGGTTGCCCCGCAGGTAGGCGGTGATCTCCGTCAGCCACTCGCCGCCGCGCGTGTACGCGGCAGTGGTCGCGAGGATCCCCGGATTCGATGCGGCCCCGGAGACGAAATGCCCGCGCCGCTTCCACACGTTCCGGTCCTCAGGGTTCGACAGGATGAGCTGGGCGCATTTGAGGCCGGGGATGTTGAAGGCCTTCGATGCCGCGGTGGCCGTGGCCGTGTGCCCCGCGGTGAGATCGTTCAGGCTCGCATAGGGCACGTGTCGGGCGGGGTCGTAGACGAGCGGGGCGTGGATCTCATCGGAGAACACGCGGGCCCCGTTCGCCTCGACCACCTCGGCGAGGGCGAGGAGCTCACCGGAGTCGTAGACCTTCCCGATCGGGTTGTGCGGATTGCACAGCACGAGGGTCGCACCCGGGCTCAGGGCGTCGTCGATCGCCTCGAGATCGAGCGTCCACTCGGTCTCCGTGCGCAGCATCGGCACTTCGATCAGCTGCCGACCGGTGACCCGGGCGACGTCGAAGAACGGCATGTACGCGGGAGTGGGCAGGACGATCGGGGTGTCGGGCTCGGTGAGGAACTCGAGGACCCCGAGGAACGCGGCGAGGACGTCACTGGCGGGTTCGACGTGGGATGCCGGGAACCGCCAGCCGTAGCGGCCGGCACAGAACTCCGCGGTCGCGACTCTGAGGTCGGCGACCATCTGCGTCGGGGCGTAGCCGTAGAGGTCGCGTTCGTCGATCTCGGCCAGCGCGTCCCGGATGACGGGGGCGACGCCGAAGTCCATCTCCGCGATGAAGGCGCCGAGGCTGCCGGGATACGAGGACCATTTGCGGCCGCCCTTGGCGACGAGCGACTCCTCGGTGATGGCGTCCAGATCGTGCATGCTCAGCTCTCCTCAGGCGACGGTGACCCGAGACACGCTAGCAGGGGAGCACGCGGCCGGGCAGGGGCATCCGACATCGGAGGTCACAGCCCGGACGAACGCGATGGTCACGAAACGATAACGAAGATCTTGAAAGATTCCTGACCGTTATCTGTGCGTTACTATGGCGATTATGACCCGAATCACATTCAGAGGGTCTTCGCGTGTCCTGGGAGCGTCGATCATCGGCGCTTCACTGCTGTTCGCGGGGGCTCTGCCCGCTGCGGCCACCGGTCCCGCGGAGTCGCCCGCACAGTCCACCCAGCAGACAACGACCTCGGACGTCGACGAACTCGAGATCGTCCTCGGCATCGACGCCGAGGTGGCCGCCTCGTCCTCGCTCGTCATCCCCGTCACCGTCCGCGCCGCCGAGGCAGCGACGACGCTGCGCATCGTGCGCGCGACGAACAACGAAGCCGTGCCCGGCACCGACACCGAGGTGGCCGCCGGCTCCGGCGCTGTCGAGACCGAACTCGACGGCTCGGGCCTCGAACCCGGCACCTACATCGTCAAGTCCGCCGACGGACTGAAGACGAGCGAGGACTTCACGGTCTCACCCGCAGAGGGCACCGCCCCCGGGCAGACTCCCTCCGAGACCCCGAGCGGGACCCCCACGGATGCCCCCACACCCACCGAAGCACCGACCGAGACTCCCACTGACGAGGCGAGCTCAGCACCGGCGGCCGGTGAGCTCGATGAGTACTACCCGCAGCTGGCCAAGGAGCTCTTCCGGCAGGACGACGGCACCTACCGGATCCCCGACCCGAAGAGCGGCGGCAAGGGCGCCGGCAACATCCCCGCCGGACTGGGGGCGTACTACAACCAGAAGGTCGACCTCAGCGCGGAGAACTGCGCCAAGCTCGGCTACCCCGACTACACGGAGCGGATCGGCCGCACCCCGGTCTGCGGGTACCTCATCGCCCCGATCGATGCGAAGAACCCCGCCGCCGGCAACGTCGCGATCGCGATGATGAAGGTCCCGGCCGGCAAGGTCGTCGGCGGGAAGTTCCAGCCGACGAAGCCCCAGGGCACCGTGGCCTGGAACCCGGGCGGACCGGGCGGGTCGGGCATGACGCTCGGCGTCGCCGGCGCCCTCTACGAACCCGACCTCGCCGCGAACTTCGACCTCGTCGGCTTCGACCCGCGCGGCACCGGCGGCTCGATGCCCTTCTCCCAGTGCTCGACGGACGAGCAGATCGATGCCGACCGGGCCGAAGACGCCTGGGCCGGGGACCGCGACGATGCCGAGGACATCCTCAACAAGCAGTCCGAGCGCTTCGCCGCCGACTGCATCGAGAACACCGGCAAGCTCTTCGACCTCGGCGAGGGCGGCCAGGAGAACCTCATGAAGCACCTGGGGACCTGGGACGCCGTGGGCGACCTCGACCTCATCCGGGCCACGAGCGGAGACGACAAGCTCGACTTCATCGGCTTCTCCTACGGCACCCGGCTCGGCTACGTCTACGCGCAGAAGTTCGGCGACAGCGTCGGCCGACTCGTCCTCGACGGCGCCGTCGACCCCGGCAACGTCTCGGCGTACAAGGCGCTCAAGGACATCAACAAGGACCCGCAGGCCTACCTCGACCCCAACGGCAAACTCGTCTCTGCCGCCGAGGCGGATGAGGACGCCGACGACTCCGTCAACCAGATCGCCGGCTTCCAGGGCACCTTCGAACAGTTCGCCCTCGACTGCTCGGCGAAGGGTGATGCGGGCAGGACCTGGGCGCAGACGTACCCGGATCTCGAGTTCCCCGCTCGGCTCGCCGACCTCAAGGATCAGCCCTTCACGTGCGCCCTCGGCGACGGCATCACCGACCGCAAGGCGCTGACCACCGCGGTGCAGGGCATCCTCCGTTCCCTCGAGGGCAAGCCCCTGCCGACCGGGGCCGAGGGCGACGACCGCGACGTCACCTTCGGCGATGCCCGCACCGGCGTCATCCAGGCCCTGTACTCGGAGACCCTGTGGCCGCAGCTGGCCCTGGGGCTGACCGAGCTCAAGGCGGGGGAGACCTCCGGTGTGCTCATGGCGCTCGCCGACGACTACAACTCCCGGGATTCGACCGGCCACTACGATCCGATGCTCCAGGCGTTCACGAACATCCGCTGCACGGACGAGAACAACTCCGGGAACAAGCCCGATCTCAACGCCCTGCGCGATCTCGCGAAGCGCTACGACGAGGCCGGACCGTTCCAGGCGGCATCGGTCTCCCCGGGCGTCTACGACTACTGCGACTTCTGGAAGTTCAAGGGCACCCTGCCCAAACCGCAGAAGCTCACGGCCGTGCCGAACATCCTCGTCGTCTCGACCTCGCACGACTCGGCGACCCCGTACGCCTCGGGCGTCAAGCTCGCCCGCACGATCGACGGCAGCCTGCTCTCGGTCTCGGGTGCCTCGCACACCTCGTACATGTCACGGGACGAGAACAAGGCGTGCACGGACGAGACGGTCAACGCGTTCCTGGCGAAGGGCACCCTGCCCAAGGTAGGGGACTTCGGACCGAAGCTGCCGAGCCCCGACACCGCCGTCGACGACCGCGGTGAGACGATCCAGCTGCCCAACCGGTGCCGGATGGACACGTTCCGGGCCGACGACTTCTCCCTGGACAAGGAGACGGTCAAGGCGGGCGAGAGCGTGCTCGCCAGCGTCAAGCACCAGGCCTCGGAGGCCGACTACACCGTCGCCTTCGAGACCGGAGGCACCCTGGGGCGCCTGACGACGGACAACGGCGGCAACGCCGCGGCGAAGCTCGTCGTGCCGAAGGACGCGAAGCCGGGCACCTACGTCGTCCAGCTCCTCGACGAGACGGGCAAGACGACGGCGAACACGACGCTGACCGTCACCGGCGACGACGGCGGAGGCTCCGTCGGTTCCGATGGCGGTTCCGGCGGCGATGACGGCTCCGGCGGCGGCGATGACGAGGATCCGAAGGGCGGCGGTGACGTGCCCGGGGGCGGTGGCTCCGGCGGCGGATCGGGCGGCAGTCTGCCGCGCACCGGTGCCGACATCTGGCCTCTGCTCGCCGGGGCGCTCGTGCTCCTCGGCGCCGGCGGGCTCGTCTACCGCGCCACCCGCGGCAGGGGCGCGAAGCACTGAGCGCCTGAGCAGAGCCGAGGCGGTCGGACGCGGATCTCAGATCTGCGCCCGGCCGCCTCGGCGTCTGCCGGGGTCGACTAGCATCGGAGCCGACTGAGCAGAGACGATGCGGACAAAGGAGGGGACCGACGTGGCGAGCACATTCGCACGCAACCAATGGGCGCTGTGCGCAGCGCAGCTCTTCGCCGGCATCGGCGTGGCCACCGGGTTCGCCGTCGGCGGCATCCTCGCCGAGGACCTCACCGGCCGCACCGAGCTCGCCGGCTTCGCGCAGACCGCCTCGATCCTCGGTGCCGGCCTCCTCGCGCTGCCGCTGGCCAGGCTCGCCGAGGTGCGGAACCGGAGGTGGGCGCTCGGTCTCGGCTACGGCCTCGCGCTCACCGGGGCCCTGCTCATCGTCGCAGCCATCCTCGCCGGCCTCGCCCCGCTCTTCTTCATCGGCATGGGGTTCTTCGGCGCGGCCACCGCCGCTGGACTCCAGAGCCGGTACGCCGCCACGGACTCAGCCCCTGAGCGGCTGCGGGCCCGGGCGATGTCGATCGTCGTGTGGGCGACGACCGTCGGCTCGGTGCTCGGACCCAACCTCGCCCAACCCGGCGCCCGCCTCGGCGAGGCACTGGGCATCGACCCCTTCGCCGGGCCCTTCCTCATCGCCGTCGGCGGCTACCTCCTCTCCTTCGTCTGCGTGCTCTTCCTCCGCACCCCGCCTCCCACCACAACAGGGTCTGAGGCAGTCGACGCCGATGATGGCGAGCCCGATTCCACGGCAGAACGGCCGCTCCCCGCTTCCCGCCGAGGCGGCACCTGGACGGCCGTGCGCCGCAGCCCCGGCGCGATGCTCGGGCTGCTCTCGGTCGTCAGCGGCCACATGATCATGGTCGCCACAATGGTCATGACCCCGGTCCACATGGACCACCACGGGTTCGGCCTCGGCCTCATCGGGGTGACGATCGCCGGGCACATCTTCGGCATGTACGGACTCTCACCGGTCTTCGGATACCTCACCGACCGGTTCTCGCCCGGCCGGGTCATCCTCGCAGGCCAGGTCCTCTTCGCCGCGGCGCTCGTCCTCGGGTTCATCGACGCGGTGGGCCAGTCGTCGTTCCTCCGGCTCTCGATCGCCCTCTTCCTCCTCGGCCTCGGATGGTCCGCGTGCCTCATCGCCGGCTCCACCCTGCTCACCCAGGAGATCGACCCGGCCCACCGGATCCCCGTGCAGGGACTCTCCGATGCGGGGATGAACCTCGGTGCCGCCGCTGTCGCAGCTCTGGCGGGCCCACTGCTCGCGATCGGCGGGTTCGCGTGGATCACCGTGCTCGGCTTCGTCGTCCTCTCCCTCAGCGTTCTCGCGGGCATCCGCACCGGATACGGGGCGCGCGGACCACGGTGAGGTCGGCCGCCTCGGCGGGGGAACGGTGATTGTAGGGGAAGTCACGCCGGGAATCCAGGACCGCCTGGAAGATCCTCGACTCGTGGTGTAGAGTAGATGATTGGTCTGTTCTCACTCAACTCATCCTCTGACGGTTGTGGGCGGCGTCACGCCATCCACAGCCTTTCATGTGATGGGGGAGAGCAGGAGCAGTCCGTGGGGATCGCCGGTGCCGACCGGCGATCGACGATTACGTCGAACGCGAAGGTTTCGCGGGAATACGAGGTTAGCGAACGATATGGCCAAAAAAGAAGGGGTCATTGAGATCGAGGGCACCGTTGTCGAAGCTCTCCCGAACGCATCGTTCCGGGTCGAGCTGAGCAACGGGCACAAGGTGCTTGCGCACATCTCAGGGAAGATGCGGCAGCACTACATCCGAATCCTGCCCGAGGACCGAGTCATCGTGGAGCTGTCTCCTTACGATCTCTCGCGTGGACGAATCGTTTACCGCTACAAGTAAGGATCTTCGATCATTCGCGCCGGACTCCCTGGGAAGGGAGACCGGCCGAGAGAAGGAAAAACGATGAAGGTTAAGCCCAGCGTCAAGAAGATCTGCGAGAAGTGCCAGGTGACCCGCCGCCACGGTCGAGTCATGGTGATCTGCTCCAACCCGCGCCACAAGCAGCGTCAGGGCTGAGCAGCTCTTCGAGCAGACGGAGTCCCCGATCGGGGACTCTTCGCAGCACCACACCCACGCAGACCTCGCCCCCTGCGCTCAAGCGCAGGACGATACCTTCGGTCGGGGGCCGAGGACCTCAGGTCACTGAGGACAGGTCTGCATCAGCACCTCCGAAACAACAACAGGAGTAAGAACCTATGGCACGTCTTGCCGGAGTCGACATCCCGCGCGAAAAGCGCGTGGAGGTCGCCCTGACATACATCTATGGTGTGGGCCGCACCCGTGCGCGCCAGACCCTGACGGAGACCGGGATCAACCCCGACACCCGTGTGAAGGACCTGAGCGACGCCGAGCTCGTTCAGCTGCGTGACTACATCGAGGGCACGTTCCAGGTCGAAGGCGACCTCCGCCGTGAGGTTGCCGCCGACATCCGCCGCAAGGTGGAGATCGGCAGCTACGAAGGCCTGCGCCACCGCCGCGGTCTCCCGGTTCGCGGTCAGCGGACCAAGACCAATGCGCGCACCCGCAAGGGACCCAAGCGCACCGTGGCCGGTAAGAAGAAGTAACATGCTCACCCGGTTGACCGGCGTCAACCACCTCGATCAGGAGTAAAACATATGCCTCCCAAGTCACGCGCCGCTTCAGCGCGCAAGCCTCGCCGCAAGATCAAGAAGAATATCGTTGCCGGCCAGGCCCACATCAAGTCCACCTTCAACAACACCATCGTGTCGATCACCGATCCGACCGGTGCTGTCATCTCCTGGGCCTCCTCCGGTGAGGTCGGCTTCAAGGGTTCGCGCAAGTCGACTCCCTACGCCGCTCAGATGGCTGCGGAGTCCGCTGCCCGCCGCGCACAGGAACACGGCCTGAAGAAGGTCGACGTGTTCGTCAAGGGACCGGGCTCGGGCCGCGAAACCGCGATCCGCTCCCTGCAGGCCGCCGGCCTGGAACTGGGCACCATCCAGGATGTCACCCCGGTTCCGTTCAACGGCTGCCGTCCGCCCAAGCGCCGCCGCGGCTGACCCTTTCCGTGACACCGCCGCAGGTGACGGGCCGCTCGGCCCGCCGCCTTCGGCGATGCGGATTCTTTGCATAAACCGAACCGTTCTTCATGGCCTGCGGCCATGACGTGCAGTGCGAACGTCATATAGCGGATGTTCGCTGAAAGGAAGCCCACGTGCTCATTGCACAGCGCCCAACACTCACGGAAGAAGTCGTCTCCGACAACCGCTCCAGGTTCGCCATCGAGCCCCTCGAGCCCGGATTCGGCTACACCCTCGGCAACTCGCTTCGTCGCACCCTGCTGTCGTCGATTCCGGGAGCCGCCGTCACCTCGATCCGGATCGACGGCGTCCTCCACGAGTTCAGCACCGTCCCCGGCGTGAAGGAGGATGTCACCGAATTCATCCTCAACCTCAAGTCGCTGGTCGTGTCGTCTGAATTCGACGAGCCTGTCGTTGCGTACCTGCGCAAGCAGGGCCCTGGCACCGTGACCGCTGCCGATGTCTCCGCTCCCGCCGGAGTCGAGATCCACAACCCGGACCTGCACATCGCCACGCTCAATGGCGAAGGCCGTCTGGACATGGAGCTCACCATCGAACGCGGACGCGGCTACGTGTCGAGCGCCCAGAACAAGAACGCCGATGCCGAGATCGGCCGGATCCCGGTCGACTCGATCTACTCGCCCGTTCTCAAGGTCACCTACAAGGTCGAGGCCACTCGTGTCGAGCAGCGCACCGACTTCGATCGTCTCGTCCTCGATGTCGAGACCAAGCCGTCGATGACTCCGCGCGACGCCATCGCGTCCGCGGGCAAGACGCTCGTCGAGCTCTTCGGCCTCGCCCGTGAGCTCAACGTCGAAGCCGAAGGCATCGAGATCGGCCCGTCGCCGGTCGACGCCGCTCTCGCCGCCGATCTGGCTCTGGCGATCGAAGACCTCGATCTGACCGTGCGCTCCTACAACTGCCTCAAGCGTGAGGGCATCCACACCGTCGGCGAGCTCGTTGCCCGCAGCGAAGCCGACCTCATGGATATCCGCAACTTTGGTTCGAAGTCGATCGACGAGGTCAAGGCCAAGCTCAACGAGCTGGGTCTGAGCCTCAAGGACAGTCCTGCCGGGTTCGAATCCGGTCTCGCGGAAGAGGACCAGTCCTACGTCGAAGACGAACAGTACTGATCAAGACCTAGGAGTTTTCCACTATGCCTACCCCAACGAAGGGTCCCCGCCTCGGCGGATCGCCCACCCACGAGCGTCTCATGCTCAACAACCTGGCAGCCCAGCTGTTCGAGCACAAGCGCATCACGACGACCGTGACGAAGGCCAAGCGCCTCCGCCCGGTGGCCGAGCGCCTCATCACCGCTGCGAAGAAGGGCGACCTCGCCGCCCGTCGTCGCGTGCTCGCGCAGATCAACGACAAGTCGATCGTCCACGAGCTCTTCACGACGATCGCCGAGACCATGGCCGAGCGTCCCGGCGGCTACACCCGCATCACGAAGATCGGGCCCCGCAACGGCGACAACGCGCCGATGGCCGTCATCGAGCTCGTCCTCGAGCCGTACTCGCCGAAGCAGGCCACGGTGAAGGAGGCCGAGCAGGCCACCGCCGCCGCTGCCGACGAGACCGTCGTCTCCGATGACGTCACCGTCACCGAGGATGCCGACGGCGACGTCGTCGTCGACGAGGTCGAGGTCACCGAGGACGCCGAAGGCAACATCGAGGTCGACGAGACCGTCGAGACCGTCGACCCCGAGGCCGGCAAGGACAAGTGACTCTGATCTAGAGTCGGACTGTTCCGACACCGCAGGCGGGCACCCACTGGGTGTCCGCCTGCGGTGCATTCACGGGGCTGCGCGCCCGTGGCTGCTCGATCCACGCGTGGCTCGGTTTCCGCGTCGCCCAAGACGCGGATTTCCGCGCAAGTGTGGATCGAGCGAAAGGGGCTCCGCCAGACCGTGCTCGATCCACGCCTGGCTGGGTTTCCGCGGGTTCGACGAACCGGCCCTCTCTCGATCCACGCGGGGTACGAAATCCGCGTCGCCAGGGACGCGGATCTCCGCGCAACTGTGGATCGAGCAGGGGGAGGGCGAGACCTCGTCCGTTCCACGCATGGCCGTGCTCGATCCACGCGTGGCCGGGTTTCCGCGGGTTCGACGAACCGCGCCGTACTCGATCCACGCGGGGCTCGATTTCCGCGTCGCGCCCGACGCGGATTTCCGCGCAACTGTGGATCGAGCAGGGGGAGGGCGAGACGTCGTCCGTTCCACGCATGGCCGGGCTTGATCCACGCGGGGCTGGGTTTCCGCGGGTTCGACGAACCGCGCTGTACTCGATCCACGCGAGGCTTGAATTCCGCGTCGCCCGGGACGCGGATTTCCGTGCAGCTGTGGATCGAGCGAAAGGGGCTCCTCCAGACCGTACTCGATCCACGCGTGGCCCGGTTTCCGCGGGTTCGCCGAACCGCGCCGTACTCGGTTTCCGCGGGGTCGGGAAGAGAAGCGGCCCGCCACCCCGGTGAGGGGGAGGCGGGCCGATCAGTTCGGGAGCGCCGAGGTGATCACCTGACCTTCGAGAGCTCCACGCCTTCGTCGAACTCGGCGTCGATCTCCGGGTTCGGCTTGTAGGTGGCGAGGCTGACGACGATCGCGACGATGAGGTTGATCGCGAAGCCGGGGATGATCTCGTAGATCGAATCGGTCAGCTGCGTGTTGAGCTGACCCCACACGAAGGCGACGACGGCGCCGGAGATCAGCCCGAAGAGCGCGCCCCAGTTCGTCAGCTTCTTCCAGAACAGGGTGAGCAGGACGATCGGTCCGAACGAGGCGCCGAAGCCCGCCCACGCGAAGGCGACGAGGTCGAGGATGCTGTTCGACGGCGAGACCGCGAGCAGCACCGCGATGACGGCGACGACGAGGACGCCGAGGCGGCCGAGGAGCACATAGGTCTTGTCCGCGAGCGTCCGCGTCGACCCGGCCCGCTTCGCGACGATCTTGAAGAGGTCCTCGACGAGCGCCGAGGAGGTGACGACGAGCTGCGAGGAGATCGTCGACATGATCGCGGCGAGCACCGCGGCGAGCACGAGACCGGCGATGAAGGGGTGGAAGAGGATCTGCGCGAGGTCGAGGAAGACCGTCTCCGGGTCCGTGGGCGCCTGATCCTTGTGCTGGGAGAAGTACGAGATGCCGACGATGGCCGTGGCGATCGCGCCGGCCGCCGAGATCGCCATCCAGCCCACGCCGATGCGCCTGGCGACGGTGGCGTCGGCCGGGGTGCGCAGCGCCATGAAGCGGACGATGATGTGGGGCTGACCGAAGTAGCCGAGCCCCCACGCGAGCGAGGAGATGACCGCGAGGTAGGTGCCGCCGGCCCAGAACGGACCGGAGCCGAAGAGGCTGAGCAGGCTCGGGTCGATGTCGCGGACGTTGGCGATGACCTCGGCCGGGCCCCCGGCGTTGATGACGGCGACGATGGGCACAGCGATGAGGGCGGCGAACATGAGCAGACCCTGCGCGACGTCGGTCAGGGTCGCGCCGAGGAAGCCGCCGAAGAGCGTGTAGACCATGGTGATCGCTGCGACGATGAGCATGCCCGCGAGGTAGTTGAGGCCGAAGCTCGACTCGAAGAACTTGCCGGCCGCGACCATGCCGGAGGAGACGTAGAAGGTGAAGAACACGAGGATGATGAGCCCGCAGACGATGCGCAGCAGATGCGTGCGGTCCTGGAGACGCTGTTCGAAGAAGCTGGGGATGGTGATCGAGTCACCCGCGGTCTCCGTGAACGCGCGCAGCCGGGGGGCGACGAACTTCCAGTTCACCCAGGCCCCGACGGTCAGACCGATCGCGATCCACGCCTCGACGAGGCCGGAGAGGTAGATGGCGCCGGGCAGGCCCATGAGCAGCCAGCCCGACATGTCGGAGGCGCCGGCGCTCAGCGCTGCGACGCTCGGTCGCAGACCGCGGCCCGCGAGCATGTAATCGTCGAGGTTGTCCTTGGTCTTCCGGTACGCGAACCAGCCGATCGCGAGCATCCCCGCGAAGTAGAGGATGATGGCGATGGTGCGGAACGTTGTCTCCGACATGATGTTTCGTCTCCTTTGATCAGCACCGGAGACTTTACAGTAAAGCAAGCGCAAGGTGTGAATACCTTGGGAGAACCGTTAGAACACTGGAATGAAGTCACGATCGTGCCGTATAGCGGGTGACCTCGGTCCGGTGATCGGCCTCAGGTCCTCCGCCGAGGTGAGCGGGGCACCCGTGTCGTCGACCGACCCACCGAGAACGTCGCAAGCGGACGCCGATGCTCACCCTCGCCGAGGTGGTCGCGGAGGAGCGCGTGCGTGTCCGGGCAGTCCTTGATCTCCGAATGGACGTCGACACGCAGACCTGCCCGATCGAGCAGCAGCCACGTGCGCAGCAGTGCGCGACCGAGGTCGAGTTCACGGGCGGCGTCGGGCTCCCCGGTCTCGGTGACGGCGAGGACGAGATGGTGTGGCGCCCCGGTGGGCAGGTCCGCGTCAGCAGTGTCGGGGCCCGGTCGCATGCGGTGCAGCCATCCTGCCGGTGCCAGTGCCGCCGAGAGCACTCGGGCGATGCCGGGTCGCAGACGTCTGCGGTTGAGCAGGGCGGCAGCACGAGCCGCCGCGGGAGGGATCCGCAGGCATTCGGCATTGAGGCCGTCCTCCCGATAGGCAGGATCGGCCGGGTCGAAGCGCAGCCAGTCCAGAGTCTCGGCGAAGACCGGCGCGGTCGACAGCGACCAGTGCTCGGCCGCCCGGAGCAGCCCTGTCCACCTGCCGTCGGGGATCTCGACGAGTCGGGCACCGGAGGCCGCGAGTGCCGTGTTCGCCGTCTTCAGAGCGTCGGCGAACGCGGTCTCGTCTCGGGCCAGCGGCCCGCGGTCGACCTGCCGGTGCTCGAGATCGGCGACCGTGAACTGAGGCTGCCCGGGTGAACCTCGGCCCGCCTCCAGTCGGCCCACGTGCAGTCCGACCCGGAGATCCGGCCCCCAGCCGTCGACGGCAGCGACCTCGACGGTCAGTCCCTCCTCGGCGGCGGCGATCGAGAGCGCCTCGACCCAGCAGCCGAGCGAGAGGTGGAGGTCCTCGGACCGTGGGTCGCCGACGGGCAGGGTGCGGTCGGGGTCGACGGTGAGGACCACCTCGGCGCGGGCGGCATCCTCGGCGATCACGGTGACAGTGGGCACCCACGGCTGAGTGTTGTGGGCCGAGGGCGCCCGCCCAGCCGTTCGGAAAAGGGAGGCGAGGCGCTCGGTGTCGACGGTCACCGGTGAGGCCTGTGCCACCGGACCACCTGCCGTCGTTCGCGCCACCGGAGCACCTGCCGTCGTCTGGGCGGGCGCGGGCTCGTCCTCGCCGAGGCGGCGGTCGAGGAAGCACAATCCGTGCAGCGGTGTGCCCCCGGCCTTTGAGAAGACCGCAGCCGAGGCTGGGTTGTCCTCGGCGATGAACGTCACCCGCAGCCGCCGGTAGCCTCCCGCCGCGAGCGCCGAGTACACCTCGCGGGTGACCAGCGAGAGCAGACCCTGGCCTTGGAAGCGCGGCTCCGTGCCCTGGATGATGAGCACCGCGTCGCGCAGCCGTGACCGGTGGCGCAGGAGATCCCCGATCGCCGCAGGCCCGAGGCGGCCGCCGTGACGGCGCAGCACCGGCACGGGATCGGGGATGACGAGGGCGAAGCAGCGGGTGGGAGCGTCGTCGTCCTCATCGGCGCCGACGACGTCGACGATGAGGGACGGATCGGCCAGTGCCGAGAGTCCTGCCATCTGCGCGTGCAGCTGCGCGGGGGAGATCTGCGTGAAGTAGGGCAGGGCGGCGAAGGAGGAGTTGAGCGTCGGCAGCAGACGGGCGGCGAAGGCCCGCATGCGCAGCCGGGACACGGGACGGCGGCGCAGACCCCGTTCGGCCCATTCGGCAGGGCTGACCGCGGTCGCGCGGGCGTGGGGGATCCGGTCGACGCGCACCTCCCACGTCTGCGCCGGACCCCACGGTGAGAAGCCGGCGTCGGCGAAGCCGCTGGCGACGAACGCCGGGTTCCACGCAGTGTCGAAGAACCCGGGGTGCTCGAAGCCCGCCGTGACGAGGCCGCCGGTGACATTGGGCAGAGGGGAGACCGGACCGAAGACCCGGGTGGCGCCGAGCGCTTGGGCCCGGGAGAGGATGAGGGCGATGATCTCCTCGAGCACAGAGCCGTCGAGGGCTTCGAGAGCACCGAAGAAGAGAGTCTGCGGTGCCTGCGCTCCCGGACCGTCGCACAGCCGCTCGGCGAGGAGACGCGAACGGTGGCACATCACCCGGCCCACGGCCGCACCGGAGTCGTCGGTGAGGAGCCAGAGTTCGACCTCCTCGGCGAACCAGCCGGACCCCGAGGACCAGTCGGCGATGTCGGAGGCGAAGAGGGGAACGACCTGGTCGGACTCCCCGCGGAGGTCTGCGATGCGGGCGGTGAGGCGGATGAAGTCACGCAGTTCGGGCTTCGTCGTGACCCGGTAAGTCCTCAGGCGCGCCCGGGAGGTCGGATCCTCGGGACGCGCCTCCTGCCCGCTCACTCCTCGCTCGTCGGGGTGAAGTTCTCGATCATGCCCAGCCGGCCGTCCTCGGCGCGGAACTCGCCGTTCGTGTATCCCCACTCGTCGGCGGTGAGGATGCGGATGAACCCGCCGCGGGCCGGGGAGGACTCACCGTCACCAATGAGCCAGCGCATGATCGTCACGTGTTCGGGGGTGCGGGCGAAGCGCATGAGGTCGTCGCGGGTGGCGAAGGCGACGAAGAGGCCGATCCGGTCGGGGAACTCAAAGTAGCTGCGATGCCACAGGTATCCGGGTGCCCGGCGCAGCGCCTTGGCCAGCGGCGGCCAGCGGCGCAGCTGGCCGAGCATGTGGAGGGGAGACCGGTAGCGGTTGGCGCCGAGGAAGTACGCGCCGGCCTGAGCCTGCGGCGGGGCGAGTGAGAAGTCATTCGATCGCATGGGTCTCCTCTTTCGATGCGGCGGGATCCGACGGTGCGGCGGTCTCTGACGGTGCGGCGGGTCTGGTCTGGAGGTAGACGTTCTTGATCTTCGTCGACGCCTCGGCGAAGGGCCCGGTCCCGAAGTCGTGGACTTCGATCTCGAGTTCCGCGGTCGTCGGATCCTCCTTCATGCTCTGCGCGAAGTCACGCGAGACCGAGGCGAGGTGGCCGAGCACCCCGGCCCGGATCGTCTCGGCGAGCTCGGCCCGGTCGGCGTCGTCGAGCGCCGGCGCGGTCTCGCGCAGCTGGATGTGCAGGGCCGGCCGGTGCTCGTGGTCGGGGAGTTCGCGCAGCTCGATCCGGAAGGACTCGATGAGGTGGGCGCGCGGGTTGTCCCGGTAGAGGCCGTTCTCGATGTCGAGGGGGTAGATGTTCGCGCCCATGTACGAGATCGTCGAATCGGCGCGTCCGAAGAGGAGGACGAAGGGCAGCTTCATCCCGTTGCCGGCGAACGCCCGGGAGCACTCGCGGGCCAGCTCCGGATGCCGGCGGGTGAGGCCGACCATCGTCGGGAAGTCGATGAGCTTCGCCTCGTCGCCGATGTTGTAGCGCAGCCGGGGGCTCATCACCGCGGCCGAGTTGATCGTCGCGACGAGCTCGCCGTCCTCGGTCGTCTCGAGGTACGTCTCGAGCGGGTTGTACTGGAAGACCATGGGCACACGGGACTCGTCGGGTCCGAGCACCTCGGCGCGGAAGTCGAGATCATGAGCGAGCGCCCGGCGGATGACGACGGAGAGGTCGGACTCCCCGGCCATGCCGATCGTCAGGTCGGAGGCTCCGTAGCCGGAGTAGACCCGGTCGAAGCGCTGCTCGAGGTAGTCGCGCAGACCCTCCGTCATCGCCTCCCCGCCGACGAAGCCGTTGAGCCGGTAGTCGTCCCACACCCCGGGCTCTGAGTCCATGCGGTCGACGAGGTGTTTGAGGAACGGGGGATAGGCGCTGATGAGGTACGTGTGGCCGGGTCCGAAATGACGCATCGTGTCGAGGATCTTCTCGAGGTCGGGTCCGGTGTTCTTGACCATCGCGACCTTCGCCATCGCCAGGCCCGTGTTCGTCCCCGTCGCCCATGCGCCCATCGAGAAGGCGTTGATGCAGAAGAGGTCGGCGTCGCCGAAGAGCATCGTCACGTAGCCGGCGACGTTCTTGTGGACGGTGTCGAGCTCCCGCTTCGAGCGCATCCAGTTGAACGGGGTGCCCGAGGAGCCCGAGGATTCGTCGACGACCGTGCCGACGCGGTCGATCCGCCCGCCCCAGCAGCGGTGCTCCTCCGAGTACTTCCGGACGAAGTCGTCCTTCGACGTCGGCGTGTACGCCTCCAAGTCCCACCACGTGAACGTGTAGCCGGTGCGGGCGAGGTAGTCCTGGTAGGCGGGGACGTCGAGGGAGGCCTGCTGGCAGATCATCCACGCGTTCAGCCGGGCGAAGGGTTCGAGCTTCGGTGAGTAGCGGCGGGCCGTGAAGCGCCAGATCGCCGGGTGCATCCGGTAGGTGCCGTAGGCGGCGGTGAGCCCGAGGTTCGCGGTGCGCAGCAGCGCCTGCCGGGCGAGGTTGATGGGTCCGCGCGGGATCGGCAGGCGGCGCAGGCCTGTGGGCTGAGTCTCACTCATAGTGCGACAGTAGCCCAGCCTCGGCCCGGGCGTGAGAGTTCTGCGGGTTTTGTGCCAGAACCGCATCAGAGCGCCGAGGTGGTTGTCAGTCGAAGACGACCGTGCGGTGGCCGTCCATGAGGACCCGGCCCTCGGCGTGCCAGCGCACGGCCCGGGCGAGCACCGCGGCCTCGACGTCCTGTCCTTGGGCGACGTAGTCGGCGGTGCTGTGGTTGTGATCGACCCGGATCGTGTCCTGTTCGATGATCGGACCCTCGTCGAGGTCGGAGGTGACGTAGTGGGCGGTGGCTCCGATGATCTTCACACCCCGGGCGTGGGCCTGATGGTAAGGGCGGGCGCCCTTGAAGCTCGGGAGGAACGAATGGTGGATGTTGATGACCCGACCTTCGAGGGCCGCGCAGAGGTCGGGGGAGAGGATCTGCATGTAGCGGGCGAGGACGATGAGCTCGACGTCCAAGTCGGTGACCAGCGAACGCAGCTGCGCCTCGGCGGTCTCCTTCGTCTCCGGGGTGATGGGGATGTGGTGGAAGTCGTGGCCGTGGAACTCCGCGAGCGGCCGCAACACCTCGTGGTTGCCCGCCACCCCGACGATGTCGATGGGCAGGCGGCCGGTGCTCTGCTGGAAGAGCAGCGTGTTGAGGCAGTGCGCGGCCGTCGAGACGAGGACGAGGGTGCGTGTGCGGGACTCAGCGGGCTGGAGGCGCAGCTCGATGGCGAACCGGTCGACCGCCTCGGCGAGGGAGGAGCCGAGGTCGTCCGGGCCCACCGAATCCGGGGCGGTGAGTTCGAGGCGGAGGAAGAACTGGTGCGAATCGGGCGAGGAGAACTGCTGGGATCCGGTGATGTTCGCCCCGATCCCGGCCAGCGCGCCGGTCACGGCGTAGACGATTCCGGTCGCATCGGGGCAGGTCACTGACAGTATCCAGTCTCGGGTCATGACCGCGATCCTAGCGGGGTGGGCCCGCAGCGCCCCACCGGTGTCCGGGATCCGGCAGGCGGGCGGCCTGCCTCGACCCTGGACAACGCTGTTAGCATTGCCTCGGAATGCGCGTGGGCTGGATCCGCGCCGCCGGTCCTCGACGCCACAGGAGTGCACATGTCCGACACCTCGCTGCAGGCTTCGCTTGCAGACATCGACCCGCAGATCGCCGAAGTCCTCGACCTCGAGTTGGGCAGGCAGCGTTCGACGCTGGAGATGATCGCCTCGGAGAACTTCGTTCCCCGTGCGGTCCTCGAAGCGCAGGGGTCGGTGCTGACGAACAAGTACGCGGAAGGGTACCCGGGCAAGCGCTACTACGGCGGCTGCGAGTTCGTCGACATCGCCGAGAACCTGGCGATCGACCGGGCCAAGAGCCTCTTCGGCGCCGAGTACGCGAACGTCCAGCCGCACTCGGGCGCCTCGGCCAATGCCGCGGTCATGCATGCGCTCGCCCGCGCCGGGGACAAGATGCTCGGGCTCTCGCTCGCCCACGGCGGTCACCTCACCCACGGGATGAAGATCAACTTCTCCGGCCGTCTCTACGACGTCGCCTCCTACGAGGTGGACCCTGATTCGTACCGCATCGACATGGATCAGGTGCGTGAGCGGGCGCTGACGCACCGTCCCGAGGTCATCGTCGCCGGCTGGTCGGCCTACCCGCGTCAGCTCGACTTCCAGGCCTTCCGCGAGATCGCCGACGAGGTCGGGGCGAAGCTGTGGGTCGACATGGCCCACTTCGCCGGTCTCGTCGCCGCCGGCCTCCACCCCAACCCGGTTCCGTTCGCCGACGTCGTCTCCTCGACGGTGCACAAGACGATCGGCGGCCCCCGGTCGGGCTTCATCCTCGGCAAGGAGGAGTACGCGAAGAAGCTCAACTCCGCGGTCTTCCCCGGTCAGCAGGGCGGCCCGCTCATGCATGTCATCGCGGCGAAGGCCGTGGCGTTCAAGCTCGCGGCCACCGCGGAGTTCAAGGACCGTCAGGAGCGCACCCTGCGCGGTGCGCAGATCCTGGCCGGCCGTCTCCTCGAAGCCGATGTCGCCGAGGCGGGAGCCACCGTGCTCACCGGCGGCACCGACGTCCACCTCGTCCTCGTCGACCTGCGCAACTCCGCCCTCGACGGACAGCAGGCCGAGGACCTCCTCCACGAGGTCGGCATCACCGTCAACCGCAACGCCGTGCCCTTCGACCCGCGCCCGCCCATGGTCACCTCGGGTCTGCGCATCGGCACCCCGGCGCTGGCGACCCGCGGCTTCGGCGACACCGAGTTCACCGAGGTCGCCGATGTCATCGCCGAGGCGCTCAAGCCGGGTGCGAACGTCGAGGCCCTCGCCGCTCGGGTGAAGAAGCTCAGCGACGACTTCCCGCTCTACGAAGGGCTGGAGCAGTACTGATGAGCGCACAGATCCTCGACGGCCGGGCTGCGGCTGCGGCGATGAAGGACGAGATGCGCGCCCAGGTGGCTGATCTCGCCTCCCGGGGGATCGTGCCGGGCCTCGGCACCGTCCTCGTCGGTGACGATCCCGGGTCGAAGTGGTACGTCGCCGGCAAGCACCGCGACTGCGCCGAGGTGGGGATCGAGTCGATCCGCCGCGACCTGCCCGAATCGGTGACGCAGGACGAGCTCGAAGCGGTCATCGACGAGCTCAACGCCGACGATGCGTGCACCGGCTACATCGTGCAGCTGCCGCTGCCGAAGCATATCGACACCGATGCGATCCTCGAGCGGATCGATCCGGCCAAGGACGCCGACGGGCTCCACCCGACGAACCTCGGCCGGCTTATGCTCAACGTCAACCGACCGATCACGACGCCTCTGCCGTGCACCCCGCGCGGGGTCATCGAGCTCATGCTGCGCAACGGCATCGAGTTGGACGGCAAGCATGTCGTCGTCATCGGCCGCGGGGTCACTGTCGGCCGGTCGATCGGCTCCCTGCTCACGCGCCGGGAGTACAACGCGACGGTCACCCTCACCCACACGGGCACGACGAACCTGCCCGAGCTGCTGCGGCAGGCCGATGTCATCGTCGCCGCCGCCGGTGCCCCGCGCATCGTGCGGCCCGAGGACGTCAAACCGGGTGCGATCGTCCTCGACGTCGGCGTCTCCCGGGAGGAGGACCCGGAGACGGGGAAGTCGAGGATCGTCGGCGACGTCGATCCCGGTGTCGCCGAGGTGGCCGCCTGGATCTCACCCAACCCCGGCGGGGTGGGTCCGATGACCCGGGCGCTGCTGCTGCGCAACGTCGTCGATACCGCACAGCGCTCCGCCCAGTGACACGCTGATCGGCAACGCTCAACGGCCCGGTCACACTGACCGGGCCGCGGTCGTCGGTCAGTCCACCATCGCGCCGGTGAGGATCCTGCCCTGCTCCTGCAGGGCCGCGAGTCCGGCGGCGATGACGGGATGGTCGGCGCTGCCGCGGCGGACGTAGGCGCGCAGAAGCCGATGGGGCACGGCAGGGGTGTCGGGCCACGTCACCGGGACCCTCGACACGGCGGCGCCGGCAGGCAGTGCAACGGTGCGTGGGAACAGGGCGATGCCGTGGCCGCCGCCGACGAGCGCCGCGACCGCCGACCAGTCGAGGGCGTCATGGCGCACTCGCGGGCGGAAGCCCGCCTGCGCGCAGAGCTCGGCGAACACCACCTGCTGGTCCCGGATGTCACCGGCCCCGATCCACGTCTCCTCGGCAAGCTCCGCAAGTCCGACGGACATCGCCCCGGCACGGGGATGGTCGGCGCTGACGAGGACGTCGAGCGGATCGACGAGGAGGTCGTGCGCCTCGCCGATCGGCTCCTCTGCCGCCGCGAGCGGGTGAGAGCCCGTGACGGTCACGACAATGTCGGTCTCCGCGTCCGCGAGCATCCGGAATCGGTCCCGGGCCGCGTCCTCGCCGATCTCCACAGTGACCCGCGGAGACTGGTCGCGGAGTCGGTCGACGGCGGGGCAGATGAGGGAGACGATCGCCGAGGCGACCCCGGAGATGCGGAGCCGCGCGCCCTCGTCCTCTCGCAGGCCCGCAAGGTCCGAGAGCGTGCGCTCCCACTCAGCATCGAGCGCCGCGGCGTGGGAGAGGACGATCTCCGCCGCCTCGGTGAGTCGGACGTTGCGGCCGACGGGTTCGACGAGTTCGGCGCCGACGAGGCGGGAGAGCTGCTTGAGGTGCTGGGACACCGTCGACGGGGTTATATGGAGGACGGCCGCGGCGGCAGTCACGGTCCCGGCCCCGCGGACAGCTCGGAGGGTGCGCAGACGCGGATCGATCATAGTCGAACACTACACAATGACTTCGGAATTCTTCGATAGACGCGAACGGTTCGGGTGCGTCATCGTGATCGTATGTGGCAGGCATTCGGACTCGGACTCTGGGCCGGCTACGGACTGGCGATTCCCGTCGGTGCCGTCGCCGTCCTTCTCATCCACCGCAGCGCGACCTCGACGCCGGGGCGCGGACTCGCAGCGGTCCTCGGGGCCGTGAGCGCCGATGCGCTCTACGCCGTGGCCGCGGTCCTCGGCGGAGCGGCCGCCGCCCGTGTCATCGCACCGTGGCAGGGAGCGGTCACCGTCGTCGGTGCCGGTGTCCTCCTCGTCATGGCCGCTCGCATCGCGATCGACGCCTTCGGTCGAGCACCGAGACAGGGGACCGGCGCCGGCCACCGGCGGGAAGAGGCTCACGCCGAGGCGGCACCCGAGTCCTCATCCCGGCAGGCCCTCCTCTGGCGGGAGGCGCTCCTCTTCTTCTTCCTCACCGCGCTCAACCCGTGGCCGCTGCTCTACTTCGCCTCGGTCGTCGTCTCCGGGGGACTGCTCGACACGGGCACGGGATCCGAGGCCGTCGCGCTCCTCGTCGGCATCGTCCTCGCCTCGGCCTCATGGCACTGCGTGCTCGTGATCATCGGCCGCAGCGCCGGGCGCAGGCTCCTGTCCGGGCAGGGGCGCCGCATCACAGCGATCGTCTCCGCGGTGATCATCACCGCTCTGGCGCTGCGTCTGCTCGCCTCGGTGTGAGCGATGACGACGGCCCGGTCACCTAGAGGTGACCGGGCCGTTTCCGTGTCGGAGCCGGGAGGCTCAGTCCTGGTCGAGCTTGAGTTCGAAGAACACGCGCGGGTTGCCGGGACCGGCGTAGTCCTCGACGAGTTCCCCGCTGAAGCCCATCGACGAGTGGAACGAGATCGCCCCGGTCTGCTCCGGCATCGTCGTCGCCTGCACGGAGTCGCCGCCGAGCTTGCGGACGTGGTCGATGAAATCGCGGTAGAGCTCACGGCCGATGCCGAGGTGACGGAAGTCCGAGCGGGCCGCGACGAGGTGGATGTAGGCGGGGCCCTGCGCCGGGATCTCGCCGAGCAGGTAGCCGACGATGTCCGAGCGGAAACGGGCGACGAGGCCGGAGGCGACGAACTGGCGGAACCAGTAGGCGTCGTGGTCGGCGCGCAGGTCGCGGTCTCCCCAGAAGTTCTCCTGTGCACTGAGCAGGAACTCGCGCATCTCCCGGGCGTCGACCTCGTCGAGCGGACTGATGCTCAGCTCTTCCAGGTCGAATTTCTCATCAGCCATTGCGCCTCCTCAGGTGCTTCGTTCTTGCTCTCACTCTATAACGCTCAGGCGCGGAAGAGTACTTCGCTCTGCCATGATAGTGGACATGATCCGCATAGCCTCAGTCAACGTCAACGGAGTCCGCGCAGCCTGGCGAAAGGGGATGCCCACCTGGGTCGATGCCTCTGCGCCCGACTTCATCACCCTCCAGGAGGTCAGGGCCGCGAACGACATCGCGCTCGGTGTCCTCGAGGGTGCCGGGTACACGACGATCAGCCACGACGCCGAGGCGAAGGGCCGGGCCGGGGTCGCCGTCATGGCCAAGGCGCAGCCGGTGGCGTCCCGGGAGGGCATCGGCGACGACGGCTACTTCGACCGGGCGGGCCGGTGGCTCGAGACGGACTTCCGCCTCGGCGACGACAGCGTGCTCACGCTCGTCTCCGCCTACGTCCACTCGGGCGAGGCGGGCACCCCGAAGCAGGATGACAAGTACCGGTTCCTCGACCGGATGATCGAACGCATGCCGCAGCTCGCGGAGACCTCCGACCATGTCCTCATCACCGGCGACCTCAACGTCTGCCACACCGAACGCGACCTGAAGAACTGGAAGGCGAACCGGAAGAAGGCCGGCTTCCTGCCCGAGGAGCGGGCGTACTTCGACCGGTTCTTCGGCGAGGTCGGCTACGTCGACGTCCACCGGCAGCTGGCCGGCGACGTCGACGGACCGTACACGTGGTGGTCGATGCGCGGGCAGGCCTTCGACAACGACGCCGGGTGGCGCATCGACTACCAGATGGCCACACCCGCTTTCGCTGCGGCAGCCACGGCCGCGAGCGTCGACCGCGCAGCCAGCTGGGGCGAACGCTGGTCGGACCATGCCCCGCTCGTCATCGACTACGAGGTCCCCGCCCCGCAGTGAGGCCGCAGGCGACCGGGTTGTGCGTTCGCCGTGCGCGGCGTCTCATTGCAGTGCCCCGGTGCACAGCGCCTCAGGGCACAGGGCCTCAGTGCGCGGCGCCGAGTTCGATGAGGAGGACGCCTGCGATGATGAGCGCGATGCCCGCGACCATCGTGCGGGTCAGCCGCTCCCGGAAGAGGACCCGCCCGGCAAGCGCGGTGAGCGCCACCCCGGTGGCCGCCCAGATCCCGTAGGCCACCCCGAGCGGGAAGCCGGTGCGCAGGGTGAGGCTGAGCAGGCTGAAGGAGACGATGTAGCCGGCCGCGACACCCGCGTACCACTTCTTCGAGCCTCCGACTGAGGCCATGCGCAGGCAGATGGTCGCTAAGACCTCGAGGAGGATCGCGCCGATGAGGAGGAGCCAGCCGATCATGCCTCACCCTCCTCCCGCCGAGGCGGCAGCTCGATCTGCGCGGCCGTGTCCTTCCCGCTGCTGCGGTGACCGAGTTCGACGAGGACGACCCCGGCCATGATCGCCAGAATCCCGACGGTCATGACCGGGGTGATCGTCTCACCGAAGAGCAGCGCCGAGGCGGCGGCGGTGAGCGCGACCCCGGCCGCACCCCAGATGCCGTAGGCGATGCCCAGCGGCATCCCGGATCTCAGGGTGAGGCTGAGGAACACGAACGCACACGCGTACCCGAGTCCCATGAGCACGTAGAGCCACGGCTGCGTCAGTGCCGCTTTCATCGACAGCGTCCCTGTCACCTCGGCGAGGATCGCCCCCGCCAGAAACACCCATGTCCGCATGCCCCCATCTTCGACGATGGGGGCAGGGGGCGGCAATCCGTCTCAGCGGCGGGCGTCTCAGCAGCAGCGGACCTTCGGGTTGCGGTCCTGCTCGTCGGTGAGGTCGCGCCAGAACTCCTTCTCACCCATCGCGCCCTCGGTGGTGCCGTGGCGGCGCTCGTAGGACTCGAGGTAGTGTATGTAGGCGTTCTCGCCCATGATCTCCTTGAGATACCACAGCAGCCAGGCCCCGCCTCGGCGCAGAGACCCCCACGGATCCTTCACCAGGCGGGACAGCGGTGCGAGGGTCTCGCTCATGATCGCCTCGGTCCTGAGCGCTCGTCCCACTGAGCCTGGACCTCGCGCTCGGCCTTACGGGCGATGAGACCGGCCGGGGCGAAGAGTTTCGACTCGGTGAACGGCTCCTCGCTCGTGGGCATCGAGCCCTTGCGGATGGCTTCGATCGACTTCCACATCGCCATGATGACGACCATGGCGACGAGGGCGGCGAAGATGATCGACAGGGTGCCCTGGACGAAGGTGTTGCGCACGACCGCGCTCATCGCCTCGACGCCCTGCGTGTTGCCCACCGAGGTCTCCCCGGCGGCGAGGGCGTCACGGTAGGTGAAGTGCTGGGCCCAGTAGCCGAGCTTCGGATCGGAGGAGAAGATCTTCTGCCACGACGCCGTCATCGTCACCACGAGGTCCCAGGCCAGGGGGATGCCGGGGATCCACGCATAGCGGGCAAGACCCATCTTGCACACGATCGCGAAGATCACGGCCAGGGCGATCGCGGCGAGCAGCTGGTTGGAGATGCCGAAGAGCGGGAACAGGGTGTTGATGCCGCCGAGCGGATCGGTGACGCCCATGAGCAGGATCGACCCCCACGCTCCGACCATGATCGCCGTCGTCAGCCATGCGCCCGGCGTCCACGAGGGATCGCGGAAGCGCTTGGAGAAGTTGCCGAGGGCGTCGCTGAGCATGAAGCGGGCGACCCGGGTGCCGGCGTCGATCGTGGTGAGGATGAAGAGCGCTTCGAACATCACCGCGAAGTGGTACCAGAACGACATCCACGCCGGACCCCCGAAGACGCTGTGGAGGATCTGGGCCATGCCCATCGCGAGCGTCGGGGCGCCGCCGGTGCGGGAGACGATGCTCTCCTCACCGACGTTCTCAGCCGCCTGCTGGAGGAACTCCGGGGAGGTCTGGACCCCGGACATGCCGAGGGAGTTGTTGATGAAGTCCGCGGCCCCCTGGACGGTGCCTCCGGTCAGCGGCTCGGCGGCGTTCATCGCGAAGTAGAGGCCCTTGTCGAGGCAGATCGCTGCGACGAGCGCCATGATCGCGACGAAGGACTCCATGAGCATGCCGCCGTAGCCGATGAGGCGGGCCTGCGATTCCTTCTCGATGAGCTTCGGGGTCGTGCCCGAGGAGATGAGCGCGTGGAAGCCGGAGAGCGCACCGCAGGCGATCGTGATGAAGAGGAACGGGAAGAGGGCACCGGCGAACGCCGGACCTGCGGTGTTGAAGGCGAATTCGGTGAACGCCGGCATCTGCACGGTCGGGTTGACGATGAGGATGCCCACGGCTAGGAGGACGATGGTGCCGATCTTCATGAACGTCGAGAGGTAGTCGCGCGGGGCGAGCAGCACCCACACGGGCAGGACCGCGGCGAGGAAGCCGTAGATCATCAGGCACCATGCGAGCGTGACCTTGTCGAGGGTGAAGAGCTCCGACCAGTAGGCCGAGGAGTTGACCCAGCCGCCGGCGACGATCGCCGCGACGAGGAGGACGATGCCGATGACCGAGGTCTCGACGACCTTGCCGGGGCGCAGGTAGCGCATGTAGACGCCCATGAAGATCGCGATCGGGATCGTCATGGCGATCGAGAAGACGCCCCACGGGCTCTCGGCGAGCGCGTTGATGATGACGACGCCGAGGACGGCGATGAGGATGACCATGATGAGGATGATGCCGATCGAGGCGATGATGCCGCCGGTGCGGCCGAGCTCGTCACGGGTCATCTGCCCCAGGGACCGGCCGTTGCGCCGCATCGAGAAGAAGAGCACGAGGTAGTCCTGGACGCCGCCGGCGAGGATGACGCCGAAGACGATCCACAGGGTGCCGGGCAGGTAGCCCATCTGCGCGGCGAGGATCGGGCCGACGAGCGGGCCGGCACCGGAGATCGCCGCGAAGTGGTGACCGAAGAGCACCCGACGATCCGTCGGGGCGAAGTCGCGGCCGTTGTCGTTGAGCTCGGCCGGGGTGGCCCGCCTCGGGTCGGGGCGGGCGATCTTCCATTCGATGAACTTCGCGTAGAAGCGGAAGGCGATGAGGTAGCTGCCGACCGCGGCGGCGACGAACCAGCTCGCCGACATCTGCTCGCCGCGGACGAAGGCGACCATCGTCCACCCGGCGCCGGCGATGAGGGCGATGGCCACCCACAGCACGATCTTGGCCGGCGTCCAGCGCGGCCGCTCCACCACCGCGACGGGCGGCAGATCCTCTTCGGTTCTCACGTACTCGACCGACACTGAGTCCTCCTCGTTGAGCTGGGTGCGATGATGACCCTCCGACCCGGGGACGGTGCCCGTCTGCCGGTCTGACCTCCCACAACATGTGAGCAGCCTTGGCGAATCATGTGTTCTGCATCGTAACTATACTCGCCGAGGTGTGCGCAAGCTCACGTGCCCAGGGTCCTTGCCGCGATGGCTGCACGGGCTCGGGCCGCGGGCCGAAGATGGCATCATTGAGCTATGACCTCGACTTCTCTGCCTCGCACTGTGTCCGGAATCCAGGCCACCTCGGATTCCCTCCATCTCGGCAACTACATCGGGGCGCTGCAGCAGTTCGTCACGCACCAGGAGTCCCACGACGCGTTCTACTTCATCGCGAACATGCACGCGATCACGGTCGAGCAGGATCCGCACGAGCTGCGGGAGCGCACTCTGCGCACCGCCGCCCAGTTCATCGCCGCCGGACTCGACCCGGAGAAGTCGACGATCTTCGTCCAGTCGCAGGTCCCCGCCCACCCCCGCCTGAGCTGGGTGCTCGAATGCACGACCTCGATGGGCGAGGCCACCCGGATGACGCAGTTCAAGGACAAGTCGGCCAAACAGGGCCACGTCTCCCTCGGCCTGCTCACGTACCCGGCGCTCATGGCCGCCGACATCCTCCTCTACAACCCGCAGATGGTCCCCGTCGGCGAGGACCAGCGCCAGCACCTCGAACTCACCCGCAACCTCGCCGAGCGGTTCAACCACCGGTTCGGGCAGACCTTCGTCGTCCCCGAAGCGCAGATCCTGAAGACGACGGCGAAGATCTACGACCTGCAGAACCCCGAGGCGAAGATGTCGAAGTCCCTGCCCAGCCCGGCCGGACGCATCGACCTCCTCGACGAACCGAAGGCGCTGACGAAGAAGATCAAGTCCGCCGTCACCGACGACGGCACGGAGATCCGCTACGACCCCGAGGAGAAGCCGGGGGTCTCGAACCTGCTCACCGTCTACTCGTCCCTGACCGGGCGGCCCATCGACGACATCGTCGCCGACTACGAGGGGAAGATGTACGGCCACCTCAAGGTCGACCTCGCCGAGGTGGTCGTCGAGACGCTCGCCCCGATCCGCGAACGCACCCTCGAACTCCTCGAGGACCGGGCACAGCTGCAGGCGATCCTCGACCGTGCCGCGGAGAAGGCGAACGGCATCGCCGAGGTGACACTGCGCGAAGTCTATGACAAGGTCGGTTTCATCTGAAAGGAGCTTCTGTGACGAAGAGGAAGCCTGACGAGGGACCGCTCAACCTCACTCCGGACATGCTGCACACCGCGGCCCGGCTCGAGGACCGCTTCAACGGCTGGATCCAGAATCGGGCGACCGATCACAGCTACCAGCGCACCGTGCTCGCCTACGACACGTACGGCGGCACCGACTGGGTGCGCGTGCTCGCCCGGCTCGTGCTCACCCCGGACGGCCATCCTTCGGCCGACGCGCAGTCGAGCGTGCGGGGGTGGCGTTCGTTCGTCAGCGTGCCGCTGCCCAACGACACCGCCTGGGTGCGCATCAACGACGAAGAGCACATGGTCACCTCCGACCGGGGCGGCATCATCGACACCGTCATCCCCGGCGACTTCACCCCCGGTGAGACGGAGATCGAGCTGTGGACCGACGGTTCGCTCGTCGATTCGGCGGCGGTGCGGATCATCGGGGAGGATTCGACCTTCGGGATCATCTCCGACATCGACGACACGGTCATGGTCACCTCCCTGCCCAGGCCCTTCCTCGCCGCATGGAACACTTTCGTCCTCTCCGAGCACGCCCGTTCCCCGGTGGCCGGCATGTCGGTCCTCTACGACCGGATCACCTACATGCGGCCGAACACCCCGATCCTCTACCTCTCCACGGGGGCGTGGAACTCCGCGATCACGCTCAAGCGGTTCCTCTCCCGCAACCTCTATCCCATCGGTCCGCTCCTGCTCACCGATTGGGGTCCGACGACGACGCGGGTGTTCCGGTCGGGCAAGGAGCACAAGCGCAACAGCTTGGAGCGCCTGGCCCGGGACTTCCCGTGGATGAAGTGGCTGCTCATCGGCGATGACGGTCAGAACGACGAGGAGATCTACGGCGAGTTCGTCGAGAACCACCCGAACAACGTCGCCGCCGTCGCGATCCGCCAGCTCACCGTCGGCGAGGCCGTGTGGGCAGGTGGTCGCTCGAAGCGCCACGGCCGCGGCCAGGGAGTGCCGTGGATCTACGCACCCGACGGCGCGGGCCTGGCCTCCCGGCTGACCGAGCGCGGGATCATCTCGACGGTCTGAGGTCCTTCTCCGGCGGACTGCCCTGCGGGACGAGGACGACGAGTCCCACCCCGACGAGGGTGAGCACCGTGCCCGTCCACTGGACGAAGCTCAGCCGCTCCCCGAAGAGCAGCGCCGCCTCGAGCGCGGCCAGGGGAGGGGCGCCGAGGACGAGCGCGGAGACGTAGCTCGCCGAGCGCACCCGCACGAGGTGGACCATGATGAGCATCGCGACGACCGAGATGCCGAGCACCGACCAGACGAGGCCTGCGACGAACGCCGGTCCGAAGTCCGCACCCGCCTCATCGGCGAGCATCGCCGCGACGAAGGCCACCCCGGCGGCGCCGAGCGACTGCCACGCGAGCGTCGGCAGCAGGGGATGAGCGGCCACGTGCTTCTGCGCGATCGTGCCCAGGCTCAGACACGTCACCGCGGTGAACGCGAGAAGGACGTGGGCGACAGAGACGTCACCGGTCGTGCCCACCAGCCCGGGAACGAGGACGAAGGCGATGCCGATGAGGGAGACGCCGACGCCGAGGAGGACCGAGCGGTTCGGGCCGCGGCGGACGAGCAGGGCGGTGAGCACAAGCGTGAGCACCGGCTGCCACCCGCCGACGAGCGCCATGATCCCGGCCGGGAAGCCGTCGACGACGGCGAAGTAGGACAGGCACAGGTACGCGCCGTTGACCAGGGCGCCGATGAGCAGCATCGTCCACACCGTCCGGACGCCGGCTCCGGGCTCGGTCGTCGACTCCCCGACGAGAGCTGCCGCCGGCTTCCACAGGCGCGCCCGGTGGGGGAGACGGGTGACGACGATGCGCAGTCCCACGCAGGCCAGACCGAGGATGATCGCGGCGCCGAGGAAGCGGCAGAAGAGAAAAGTCTGCGGGGCGTCGCCGATCGCCCGGGCGACGATGAACCCGGTCGACCAGATGAGGACGAAGACGAGTGAGGCGATGATCTGCATGCTCGAAGCCTAGGGCGAGAACACTTCGGCCCTGACCGAAGTGTCAGCGGCGTAGACTGCCGGTCATGAGCACAACACGGACCGTGCCCGTCGTGGTCCCGCCGTTCTGGGAGCTCGCGAAGCTGCTGGCCGATCCGACGCGGGCAAAGGCACTCGACCTCCTCCTCGACCGGTCCCGCACCCCCGTGTCCTATCTGGCCGGCTACTGCGGAGTGAGCGCGCAGACGATGACGGGACATCTCGCGGTGCTGCGGGACGCCGGCTGGGTCACGGTGCGCCGCAGCGGCCGCTACCGCTACGTCGAGATCGAGCCGAGCGTGCACGCCGACATCGCCGCCGTCATCGAGCACCTCGGCGCGCTCTGCGCCCCACCGGAGGCGTCGTCGCTGAACAGCCACCGCGAACTCGCCGCACTCCCCCGGGCCCGCACCTGCTACGACCATCTGGCCGGTCGCCTCGGCGTCGACCTCCTCCGCGTGCTCATCGACCGCAGGGGAATCGAATGCGAGGACATCGACCCGGACGACCCCGACCGCGTCACCGGCGCCGACTGTCCGCTGCACCTGACACCCGAGGTCGACGACGTCGTCGCGGAGATGTTCGGCAGCCGGTTCGAGCTGCCGCCTGGGCGCGGGCGCGGCATCGGGGCGTGCATGGACTGGTCGCAGCGCGAGATCCACGCCTCGGGCCGGTTCGGGCGGAGCCTGCTCACGGTCGTCGAAGGCCTGGGGCTCGTGCGACGACGCCCAGCCGGACGATCCTTGGAGATCACCCCGCTGGGCGTCGAGAGATTCTCAGGCCTCGGCATCGACTGCACGTAGGCGCAGGCCAGGGCGTCGAGGTCAGAGTGCGGCGGCCGGAGCAGACCGGGTGCGCGCGACCCTGGCCTCGAGCTGTCGCTGCGCTGCGTCGTATTCGGCGACGAGAGAGTCGACGAGCTCGGCGGTCGAGCGCTGGAGGCCGAGCGCCCCGATGCCCTGACCCGAACCCCAGATGTCCTTCCACGCCTTCGCGCTCGTTCCCGACTCCGGGTCGGTGCCGAAGTCCATCTTCGTCGGATCGGCCTCGGGCAGGTCGTCGGGGTCGAGGCCGGCGGCGACGATCGACCCGCGCAGGTAGTTGCCCTTGACCCCGGTGAAGTAGTTCGAGTAGACGACGTCGTCGGCGGCGGAGTCGACGATCATCTGCCGATACGCGTCGACGACGTTGGCCTCATGGGTCGAGAGGAACGCGGAACCGACGTAGGCGAAGTCCGCTCCGGCCGCGAGCGCGGCGAGGATCGACTGCCCGTGGGCGATGGCCCCGGAGAGCAGCAGCGGGCCGTCGAACCAGCTGCGGATCTCCTGGGTCAGGGCGAAGGGGGAGAGGGCTCCCGCATGGCCGCCGGCACCGGCGGCGACGGCGATGATGCCGTCGGCGCCCTTGTCGATCGCCTTGTGGGCGAAGCGATTGTTGATGACGTCGTGGAGGACGACCCCGCCGTAGGAGTGCACGGCCTCGTTGACCTCCTCCCGGGCGCCGAGGGAGGTGATGACGATGGGCACCTCATGGCGGACGACCTCGGCGAGGTCGGCCTCGAGACGGTTGTTCGAGCGGTGGACGATGAGGTTCGCGGCGAACGGCGCGGCGGGCCGGTCGGGGTGGGCGGCGGTCCAGTTCGCGTTCGACTCCGTGATCTCGTCGAACCAGTCGGCCAGCTGCGCTGCCGGGCGCGCGTTGAGCGTGGGGAAGGCGCCGATGATGCCGGACTGGCATTGGGCGGTGACGAGCTCCGGGCCCGATGCGATGAACATCGGGGAGCCGACGACGGGGAGCCGCAGGCGCAGATCGAGCGTCTCGAACAGGTTCACAATGCCTCCTTGGATGAGCGAACAGCACCACTCTAACTGAACGAATGTTAAATTGCGGCGCGTGTCCGGGAACTGCTCGGATCGCGGACGGTCGACGACCGGGACGCCGACGGCTGCAGGCGCCGACGGCTGCAGCCGCCGACGGCAGCGGGCGCCGACGGCAACGGGCGCGGACGAGATCGCTCTCGTCCGCGCCCGCAGCGCCGTTGTCGGCCTCGGTCACGAGTCCGTGAAGTTCGGCTCCCGCTTCTCGACGAAGGCGGCCATGCCCTCGGTCTGATCGTTCGTCGCGAGGACTGAGTGGAAGAGGCGGCGTTCGTAGCGCAGTCCCTGCTCGAGGGTGGTCTCGAAGGCGACGTTGATCGCCTCCTTGACCATCGCCGAGGCGATGAGCGACTTCGCGGCGATCGTCGCGGCGATCTCGTTCGCCGTGGTGAGCAGGTCCTCGGGGGCCACGACCCGGGCAACGAGACCCGACCGTTCGGCCTCCTCGGCGTCCATCATCCGCCCGGTCAGGCACATGTCCATGGCCTTCGCTTTGCCCACGGCACGGGTGAGACGCTGGGATCCGCCCATGCCCGGAAGCACGCCGAGGTTGATCTCCGGCTGGCCGAACTTCGCTGTGGTCGCGGCGATGAGGATGTCGCCCATCATCGCGAGTTCGCAGCCGCCGCCGAGGGCGTACCCGCCGACAGCGGTGATGACCGGTTTGCGGACGTTCGTCAGCCGCTCCCAGCCGGCGAACCAGTCCGCCCGGTACGCGGTCGCGAAGTCGAGGTCGGCCATCTCCTTGATGTCGGCGCCCGCGGCGAAGGCCTTCTCGCTGCCGGTGATGATGATCGCGCGCACCGCGTCGTCGGCGTCGAAGGCGGTCGCCGCATCGGTGATGTCGGTGAGCACCTGGAGGTTGAGCGCGTTGAGGGCCTTCGGGCGGTCGATCGTGATCGTCGCGACCCCGTCGGCCGTGTTTGTCAGGATCGTGGCAAAGTCGCTCATGAGAACACCTTCTCTGTCTGTTCGGCGGTGAGGATCCCTGCGACGGTGGCGGCATCGACCGCCTCGAGCGTCGCAGGCGACCACTGGGGGTTGCGGTCCTTGTCGATGACCTGGGCGCGGATGCCCTCCTTGAGGTCGGGGCGCCCGGTCATCTCGACGGCGATGCGGTAGTCCTGCTCGAGCACCTCCGGCAGGGTCTTCGTCGCGGCGCTGCGCAGGGCCGCCAGGGTCACCTTCACCGAGGTGGGAGCCTTGGTGAGGATGAGCTCGGCGGCGGCGTTGGCCTCGGGACTGTCATGGGCGGCCAGGGCTGCGACGATCGCCTCGGCGTCGTCGCCCCGGTAGCACTCGTCGATCCAGGCGGCCGCCTCGGCGAGTTCGTTCTCCGGGGGCTCAGCCGCGTAGCGGGCGATGACGGTCTCGAGGTCGCCGCCGGACTCGAGGTCGGTGATGAGGTCGGCGATGTCGTCCTCGGGCACATAGTGGTCGGCCAGGCCCAGGGCGATGGCCGCTCCCGGTCCGACCGCGGTGCCGGTGAGCGCAAGATGGGTGCCCAGTTCGCCGGGGGCGCGGGCGAGCAGGTAGGTGCCGCCGACGTCGGGGAAGAGGCCGATGCCGGTCTCGGGCATGCCGACCTTCGTCGAATCCGTGACGATGCGGTGGGAGCCATGGGCGGAGATGCCCACACCGCCGCCCATCGTGATCCCGTTCATGACGACGACGTAGGGCTTCGGGTATTCGGCGATCGCCGCATTCATCCGGTACTCGCGGTTCCAGAACCGCGCGTTCTCGTCGCTGCCGTCGACGATGTCGGTGTAGACCGCCTTGATGTCGCCGCCGGCACACAGACCACGGTCGCCGCGGCCGGTGACGAGGACGAAGGCGACCCCGTCATCGTCGTACCAGCCGCGCAGGGCGTCGTCGATGCCTGCGACCATGTCGAGGCTGAGCGCGTTGATCAGCTTCGGCCGGTTGAGTTCGATCCGCCCGAGACCACCCGCGTCCGAGGTGAGGATGGTCGAGGTGTCTGTCGTCATATCAGCCCACTCCTGTGCTCTTGCGCGAGATGATCACGCGCATGATCTCATTGGTGCCTTCCAGAATCTGGTGGACCCGCAGGTCACGGACCAGCTTCTCAATCCCATACTCTGTCAGATACCCGTAGCCGCCGTGGAGCTGGAGGGCGCGATTGGCGACGTCGAAGCCGGAGTCGGTGGCGGTGAGCTTGGCCATCGCCGAGAGCAGCGAGGTGTTCGGATCGCCTGCATCGTAGGCGTTCGCGGCACGCCACAGCAGCGAGCGGGCCGCCTCGAGCTTCGTCTGCATCTCGGCGACCTCGAAGCGCAGGGCCTGGAAACCGGTGAGCTCGGTGCCGAAGGCCTGGCGCTCGCCCATGTACTCGATCGCCTTCTCCAGGGCCGACTGTCCGCCGCCGAGCGAGCACGCCCCGATGTTGAGGCGACCGCCGTCGAGGCCGGACATCGCGATCTTGAAGCCCTGCCCGGGTTCGCCGAGCAGGTTCTCCTTCGGCACCCGGACGTTCTCCATGATCACCTGGCGCGTGGGCTGGGCCCGCCAGCCCATCTTCTGCTCGTTGGCACCGAAGCTCAGACCGTCCATGCCCTTCTCGAGGATGAAGGCGGAGATGCCGCGGGCGCCCTCCTGGCCGGTGCGGGCCATGACGAGGTAGGTGTCGGTCGAACCGGCGCCGGAGATGAACTGCTTGACGCCGTTGAGGACGAAGTGGTCGCCGTCCTCGCGGGCCGTGGTGCGCAGCGCCCCGGCATCGGAGCCGGCGTTGGGCTCGGTGAGGCAGTAGCTGCCGAGGTGCTCCATCGAGACGAGGGGGAGGAGGTACTTCTCCCGCTGCTCCTCGTTGCCGTACTTGTCGATCATCCACGCGACCATGTTGTGGATGGAGATGTAGGCGGCCACCGAGGGGCAGCCTGTCGACATCGCCTCGAAGATGAGGGCGGCGTCCATCCGGCCCATCCCGGTGCCCCCGGACTCCTCGCGGACGTAGATGCCGCCCATGCCGAGTTCGGCGCTCTTGCGGATGACGTCGATGGGGAAGTGGTGCTGCTGGTCCCATTCGAGGGCGTGAGGCGCGATCTCGGTGTCGGCGAAGTCGCGGACCATCGCCGAGACGGTCTGCTGCTCCTCGGTGAGGCCGAACGGCAGGGCGGTCGCTGTGCTGCGGGACATGGTTCCTCCAGGCGGGTGGGCGTGGGAATGCACGTGGTCGAGGTGACGGTGGTCACCGTTGGCTCCAGGATACGGAGAATTTACTTGGACGTCCAACTAAATGGGCGATCGGGCCGTTAGGGGAGATCCGGGAGGTGTGTCGGCGAGGTCGGTCGTCCGCCTCGGCGCGTTAGGGGCGTGGCTCGAGGCTGGTGCGCAGCGCTTCGAGGTGGGGGAGGAGTTCGCCGAGGTCGGTGCCGGCGAAGGCGGGAGAGGTGAAGACCTCGTCGTTGAGCGCCGAGGTGGCTCTGGCGGCGAGCTCCCGGCCTGCGTCGGTGAGATCGACGAGTGTCGTGCGGCGATCGTCGGGGTGGCTGCGGCGCTGCACGAGGCCCGCCTTCTCTAGGCGATCGACGGAGTTCGTCGTCGAGGTCGCATGGACTTGGAGGCGCGCGGAGATCTTCGACATCGGCAGGGTGCCGGCGCGCGTGAAGGAGAGGAGGGTGAGGACCTCGTAGCGGGAGAAGGTGAGGGAGAACGGCTTGAGCGCAGAATCGACCATCGCGAGGAAGAGCTGGTGGACGCGCATGACCGAGATGACCGTATTCATGCCGTCGGTCGCCTCATCCCACCCGTGGGCCAGCCACTGCTTCCGAGACTCAACGATGGGATCGACCGCGCTCTTCTCCGCCATTGTCGACAGTGTAGTGAAGTGAGAGGATTGGCGCATGTGCGGCCGACTCAACCTGTCATCCGATCCGGCGGACCTCGCCGATGAGCTCCGACTCGACGTCGTCTCCTACGACTTCACGCCGCGCTACAACGTGCCCCCGGGGGCCGACGTCCCGATCGTCGTCGAGCGCCTCAACGAGGCAGGCGAGTTGACCAGAAGGCTCGAGACCGCGCACTGGGGACTCGTGCCTTCGTGGGCGAAGGATCCGAAGATCGGCTTCAAGGCCTTCAACGCACGCTCCGAGACCGTGCTGGAGAAGCCGATGTTCCGGCAGGCGATCCGGCGCCGGCGCGCTGCCCTGCCGATCCCCGGCTACTACGAGTGGGAGGTCACCGAGGACGGCAAGCAGCCGTGGATGATGTCGGCGGCCGGGCAGGGACCGCTGTTCATGGCCGGTGTCTTCGAGTTCTGGAAGCAGCCCGACGAGCAGTGGCTCGTCTCGACCTCGATCCTCACGATGGCATCGGCGGGACATCTGCGCGAGGTCCACGACCGGATGCCCGTGTTCCTCTCCCGTGAACACATCGACGAGTGGACCGATCCCGCACTGGCCACCGCCGAGGTGCCTCAGCTGCTGTCGGCAACGCTTGATCAGGTCGATCCGGCGTCGGTGACGAAGCACAGAGTGGGCAGGGCCGTGGGCAATGTCCGCAACGATTCCCCTCAGCTCGCCGAACCGGTGGCCTGAGCTTCGCCCGGTACAGGGCGGTAAAGGCCTGTCGCCTGCACGGACAGTCGGTCTCGAGGGTTCGGCGGACTGGTGACGGAGGTCACGTGCCTACGGGCTTGTTCGACTGGTTCGACTTGGTGTAGAGTAGATCGAGCTGCCGGCCCCTCGGGGAGGCGGCGAACGCTTCAGATGGATACGGATCCGGGTGACGTGGAGATGAACTCCGGGTTGCACGCATCGGAAAGACACTGTAGAGTAGACATCCGCTGGTACGGCGGGCCGCAAGGCGAAAAGTGCAAATCTGTGGATGCCCCCACCGAGTGCATGACTTCTGGTTGTGTGTGGTGTGGGTGTGTGTTTGTGGTTTGAGAATCCAATAGCGTGTTTGTTTGAACAATGTGATGCCAGAAATTTTTTCTGGTAAGACAACCAAAAACCCACGACCCTTGGTGGTTGTGGTGGGGTCGCTGTCCACCCCCGTGGATAGTTGACTGTCTTGCCGGGATCATCGAAATATTTTTTATGGAGAGTTTGATCCTGGCTCAGGACGAACGCTGGCTGCGTGCTTAACACATGCAAGTCGAACGCTGAAGCCCCAGCTTGCTGGGGTGGATG
>NZ_BAAAAF010000008.1:0-155963 GCF_037101285.1 Brevibacterium metallidurans | reverse complement strand
GAACGGTCGCCTCGAGCACCTGCGTGGCCTGGCCCTCGGCTTCCGCAACCTCACCAACTACATCGCCCGCGCACTCCTCGAAGCCGGCGGATTCAGACCACACCTACACCCCGAATTGTGAAGAGCCGCAAAAGGGGAGTCAGAACGGCGGAGGTCCGCCGGGATCCCAGACCCAGCGCTTCTTTCGCGGTTCCTTGTAGATGATGCTTCCCTCCGCGTGGACCCACCCGGCACCTCCGTCTCCGGCCGCGCGGCCCGGGCACTCGTCGGCGAATCGTTCGTCGCCGGGTGACGGTGGCGGTTCCTGCTCATCATCGGGGTCGATCGCGCCCGTCTCGATGGCCTGTATGAGTCGGGCCTGCTCGACGTCGACAGGGTTGTCCCCTGGAGAGAGGATCGCTTCCACTCCGTGGGCGAACCGGTATTCGAGCACACCGGGACAGTCCATCCGCACCGCGTACCTGCAGTCCGTCTTCGCCTGGTGGTGGAGCTTGCACAGCGGGTGGAGGTTGCCGAAGACGGTCAGTCCGCCCGAGGCAGGATCATCGTGGTCGAACGGGATGATGTGGTCGACTTCCGACGTCTCTGCTCGCCGTCGGCATCCGGGCACACTGCACCATTGCCATTGGGCGACGAGCGTCTGCCTCACCTGAGCGGGAATGTAGTAGGACATCGCCTTCGCGTCGATCGGGGTGCCGGTCGCGGGATCGGTGAGGATGCGGGTCCACGTCGAGCACTGGCCGGCGATCGCCCGAGCCATGTCCGGCGGGATGGGCGAACCGTCAGAGAACGTGCCTGGAAGATCGGCGAGACCAGTCAGGGAGATGGCCGGCACCGTGGTGATCAGCTTCGCCTGGCCGCCGAGCCAGAACGGCGTCGTCGGCATCGTCAGGCCCAAGTAGTACGCGTATCGACCCTGCTCGTCTGGGCCGGAATCCTCGATCCGGGTCAGTTCTGCGTACCTCGTGTCCGGCGAGCGAACGGAACCTTCGGGTCCATCGTCATCCGTCGAACAGGCATCGCCGGCTGTCCGGTTCTCGGTGTCGGGACCATTGCGGTCGACTGCGGGCGCGCTGCCGACGGGAGCTGCGGTGCCGAATGCATCGCTGACTGCAGTCGGCGGTGGAGTTCCCATCGGTGCTCCGTTGAGAGTGCCGACCGCCGGTGTGGCGGGTTCACCCTCATGGACGCGGACGCCTCCGGGTGCATCAGGGGCGATTCCGGCGGATCCGACGGCCGCGTTGATCGCCTCGGCGATGTCATGGACGGTTCGGGCATTCTCCAGGTCGAGGGGAATGTCTCGGGTCGAGTTCTGCCCGGTGTCGGTGTCGTGAGCGCGGATGTGGATGCGAGCCTGCGGGATGGTGCGGGTGAGGATGTCGAACATGAGGGCATCGATGCTGCGGTCGTCGTCGATGATCGCCCCTACGGGCATCTGGTCGGCGAAGGCTGCGGTGCTGCCCTTGCGGATGGCTCTCGCGAAGGCCTCGATGCGCAGGTAGCAGGCCTGCAGTTCTGCCGACGGTCCGGTCAGCGTCAGACACGCAGTGCCGTCGGGGTAGGTGGTGATGCCGACTCGGCGACGTTCGTGGGCCTGCTGGGTGCGCTCATCCTCGGGCTGGACGATCGCGACCTTGAGAGACAGCGACTTCCTGAAGGTCTCGACCGTGATGTCGGCTCGCCGTTCCTCGAGGTAGCAGTCGATGACGGGGAGGCGCTGGAGCTGGAGGTCCTGGCACATGCGGGTCGCGGCGATCGCATGCTCGATGGTGAACTCACCGGCGAGGCAGCGGGCGTAGAACTTCGGCAGCCCGTGGACGAGGGTCATCGCCGCGGTGACGTGAGCGTAGGTGGCGGGGATCGTCGAGCCCCGGATCGCTGAGAGCTCGGCGATGTCCTCGGCATGGGAGAGGGAATGGACCCATCCGTAGATGGTCTGGGTCTCCCGGAACTTCGGGAAACCGGGGAGTGGCGCCGCGGCAAAGGGATCAGACGCCGAGGCGGGGGCGGCTTCACTGTCCCCGGCAGCGGTCGCAGGGGCCGGGTCGGGGTCGACCTCGGAGACCCAGCCGGCGTCGGAGCCGTGGGCCCGGGCGTGACGGCGGGCGGTCTCGGTCAGCGAGGCGTGTCGGTAGGGGGATTCCGGAGAGGGGTTGAGGAGGTCGAGGTGAGCGATGACGTCGGTGAGGAAGAGGGAAGCGGTCGCCTCCCACGCGGCGAGCTGCGCGCGATCGCAGGCGCTGTAGACGGAGAGCGCATCAGCATAGGGGGAGTCAGGATCGATGCGGAGGCGGCGAGTCCTCGACCGGTCGGGAGGCTCGTCATCGGCGGCACCGCAACCGGGCCCTAGAGAACCCGAAGGATCCTTCATCGCCGGTCACCTGCCTTTCCACCCCAGTGTGGATCGTTGCTCCCAGTGTAGACCGCATCACAAATCGTGTCAATATGTGTTTCGAAACAGATCCGAACGAATATTCATTTGAATTCAGAATGATCAGTGAAAAACTTATGCCGACTCCCGGGTGTTCGGACTTCGATTGCAGGGTGGAAGTGGGGATCTCGATCGGGGCTGCGATCGGGCGCGCCGGACTTTCGGGCACGCGGGAACCGCGAGGCGCGGGCGCACGAGAACGCCCTCCCACCTCGGCGAGCGAGAAGGGAGGGCGTTGGGGCTGGGACCAGGGCCGGTCAGTCCTCCTGGTAGGCGTTGTCGATGGTCTCGGGCATGCCGTCGATGACGTCGACCTCTTCGATGCCGTCGTCGGCGAGGGCGTCGACGTCGAGGTCGTCGCCGCTGAGTTCGGCGACCTCGGAGTCGTCGTCACCGTACGAGACCATGTCGTCGCCGTCGCGGTTGCCCTGTTCGGCGGCGGTGATCGGGTCGGTGTCGAGGTCGCCGTCGAGTGCGGGAGCATCCTGTTCTTCGTCCCAGCCTGCGTCTTCGATGAGTGCGTCGTCGGCGCCTTCGACGCCGGTGCCCTCGGGGCCTTCCGCGCCGGGTTCGACGTAGGGCTCGTCGTCGGAGTCCTCGTCCTCGATCTCGTCGAAGTCGTCGGTCTCAGCCTCCGCCTCGGCGGCATCGGCCGTGCTCTCGAGCCCGTCGAGTTCGACGCCCGTCGGTTCGGCGTCGTCCTCTTCGATCTCCTCTTCGTCGAACTCGTCGTCCTGAGTGAGGAAGGCGTTCTCTTCGCTCTCGTCGTCCCAGGTGTTCTCGCCGGTCGGGGTCTCACTCATGGTCGCTCCTTGGATCGAGTCGGTTGCCTCCTTATTCTTACACCCTTCCCGCCCGGTTGGGGCAGGTCGCCGAGGTGGCGGGGACCGGGTTCGGGTGCAGCCGGTGACCGCGGCCGCAGATTTGGGCACACTCCGGTTTCTGCAGCTCATTTCGCGAACTGGGCTCCAGAGACCAGGGTGAGCCGCACACAGGAATTGGGCGCCTTCCATTACCGGGCGACATCGGTTCGTCGGGCAGACCCGGAGGACCCCGCGGAAACCGCGGGGTCCTCCGACATCACGTGCCGTCGTCGGCACTGAGAGCCTGGCCGATCAGACCGCGGCGGCGTCGGGCTGAGCGACCTTCCGGCTCGGGCTCAGCGGCGCGGAGAGACCGAGGATCGAGTCGAAGACCGCGTTGAGCTCCTCGGCGGCATCGGGCACCGCGTCGATCGATCGGTAGGCGACGTAGCGGTCCGGGCGGACGATGATGACGCCGTTCGAGCCGATCCCGCGGTTCTTCATCCACGCCATGCGCACGTCGACGAAGTCGCTGCCTTCGAGCCCGACGGTGTGCGCCTTGATCCGCAGCCCGCGGTCCGCGGCGAGCTGCTCGGCGGCCTCGACCCAATCATGACCGTCCTCGCCGGCCAGAACGAGGAAGTGCCCGCCGTCGACGAGGCTGCTGAGTGCGAAGCGCTCGTTCGACTTCTCGACGAACGCGTGGGGGAGCGGGTGACCGGGCTTCGTCGACGGTTCGTACAGGCGCACCGAATCGATCGGAACGTAGTCCGGCGACCCGTCCGAGACGATCGCTGCGGAATCGTAGCGATACCCGAACTCGACGTTGTGGTGGCGGAACTCCATGGTCTGCGTGCCGATCGCCCGATTGAGGGCGTGGCGCTTCTCGGCGGCATTGGGCTTCGAATCGTCCCAGATCGGTTCGAGTTCCGCCCAGTTGGCGGCCGGGGTCGCCTCGGCGGAGAGGTTGAGCGCCTTGTCGATCGTGAAATGATTCATCGCCGAGGCGACCGCCGCGTTGACGTTGTCCTGATCGACGGGCTTGCGCTCCGCCTCATACGTGTCGAGCAGTGAGTCGCCGGCCCTGCCCTCGAGCACGAGGGCGAGCTTCCACGCAAGGTTGTAGCCGTCATGGATCGCGGAGTTGAGCCCGAGACCACCGGTGGGCGGATGCCTGTGCGCCGCGTCGCCGATGATGAAGACGTCTCCGGCACGGAACCTCTCCGCGACGACACCCTCCATGATCCACGGTGAGACCTTGTGGATCTCCAGGGCGGAGCGCTCGACGCCGAGGACGGTGCACAGACGCTCCACAACGAGGTCGTCCTGCAGGGCATCGGCATCATGGGTGGCGTAGTCGAGATGGACGACCCATTCCTCGGACTTCGTTCCCCAGTGCTCCGGCCCCATGGCCACGAGGACGCCTGAGGACCAGGAGCCGCCGAACTCGGGATTGACCAGCCAGCGGATGAGCACGTCGTCATCGAGCGCCCACTGCGAGAGGTCGGCAGAGAAGTGGACGGAGACCATCATCATGAGATCCGTCGGTCCGGTCATGCCGACGCCGAGTGCCGGGCACACCGTGCGGCCGCGGTCAGCGGCGATCGCGTACCGGGCCTTCACCGTGTACACGGTGTCCGTGTCCTTGTCGAGCACAGTGGCCAGCACGCCTTCCTCGAGCAGCTCGACGTGGGTGACCTCGTGATTGAACCGAATGCCGTCGGGGTCCGGGTGCAGTCTTCGCGCATGGTCGAGGAGAAGGGGTTCGAGGCGGATCTGCGGAAGATTGCACGTGCGCTTCGCGCTCGCCGCGATGTAGTCCGGGTCGGTGTAGCCTCCGCCCCACACCTCGAGATGGCCGAGACGACGGCCCGAATACTCGTGGTCGCCGACGAGACCGGCGTACCATCCGGTGGCCTTCATGTTCTCCGCCGGAGTGCTGCGCTTCTCGATCTCCGGTGCCACCCCGGTCTCCTCGAAGATCTCCATCGTGCGCTGGTTGAGCACATGCGCCTTCGGCAGCTTCGAGGTGTAAGGGAGCGAACTCACCAGCAGGTGGTCGACTCCGAGCTTCGAGAGATTCATCGATGCGGACAGTCCTGCGCCTCCGCCTCCGATGATGAGCACGGGTACTTCGATGTCAGCCATGGTGCCTCCTTGCATCCTGGCACCGGTGCACTGGGGGCACCGGCGATGATCCGACGAGTGCGGCAGGATCCGTTGCCGCGTGCCCTCCACCGTATGGCTGAAATCACAACATTGCAACAGAAAAAAGATATTTTCACTGAATCTCGTGGACGGAGGGCTCCGTCTATACTGACGACATGGCTGCATCTCGAGTCGGAAGCACTCTGTCCGCCGAAGCGTACGACCGCCTGCGCGCGGAGCTTCTGCGGGGCAGCTTCACGCCGGGATCGAAGCTGCGGATCGGCGAGATCGCCCAGCGGTTCTCCGTCAGCCCCTCCGTGCTCCGCGAAGCGATGACCCGATTGGCGCAGGACGGACTCCTCAGCGCCAGCCCGCAGCGCGGGTTCTCGGTCCCCGAGCTCACCGCGAGCCTCCTCGAAGACCTCACCCGTGCACGCCGGATCATCGAAGCCGCAGCGCTGCGGGAGTCGATCGCCCGGGGTGGGCTCGAGTGGGAGTCAGAGGTGCTCGCTGCCCATCACACGCTGGAGAACACCCGCTTCACCGACGGGGGAGGGCACATCACCTGTGAGTGGGATCGCGCTCACCGGGCCTTCCATACGGCGATCCTCGCCGGCGGCCGCAGCAAGACCCTGGCGAAGGTGGCGACCGATCTCCGTGCTCGATCGGAGCTGTTCGTGCACTGGTCGCGGGAGCTCGTCGCCGATGAGACCCGCAATGTGCCCGACGAGCATCGTCAGATCGCCGAGCTGTCGGTGGCACGCGATGTCGACGGTGCGGTCCATGCCCTCGAGTGCCACATCCAGCGCTCCGCTGATGTGCTCATCGCCAGCGCAGACTCCCAGCTCAGCGCCTGAGTCCTCGAGGGAGCTCTCTCACCGCAGCTGCATGAGTCCCGCGTTCGTCGGGGCGAAGCCGCATGCGTCGAAGTAGAAGCTGCGCAGGTGATCGTCGAAGTCGACATGCAGCCACTCGCACTCGGCCGCCGTCGCATGCTCGCGGGCGACGGCGATGAGGCGCCTGCCGATACCGCGGCGCCGGACCCGTTCGGCCACCGCGGTGTCCTCGATGAACGCGTGGACGCCGCCGTCCCAGATGACGTTGACGAAGCCGACGAGCCCGTCCTCATCGCGGGCGGTCACCCACCCGAGGCTGAGCGTCGTCAGCGGGGTGAGCCAGTTGTCGTCGAGGACCCGGTGCTCGAACGCCTCGGCGTGGAGGACGTTGATCTCGTCGTTGGTCGCTTCGCCGCGCCACTCGACGGCGACCGTGCTGCCAGCATCGTCAGGAGGGGTGCCATCGTTGGGAGCGGCGTCGTCATCGACGGGAGCAGGGTCCCCGGGGCAGGCGTCGTCGGGAGTGTGGTCGCCAACGTCGGGAGAGGGGTCGCCGGGAGCGCGATGCGCGTCGTTGCTCATGGGTGCATGCTAACCCCACCGGATTCCGGCACACTTCAGTACGGAGAGCCCAGTTCGCGAACTGAGCTCTGGAAACCAGAGTGAGCTCAACCTCGGAGGGCGTCCGGACGGGGCGTCGCGGACTGCCGGCGCGCCCCCGCCCCGGATACGCGAAGAACCCCGCGGAATCCGCGGGGTTCTTCTCTGGTGGCTCCGACCGGCGTCGATCCGGTGACCTTTCGATTTTCAGTCGAACGCTCTACCAACTGAGCTACAGAGCCGAGTCGCCGACATACGAAAAGTATGCCGAGAGAGACAAAGGCTCTTCCGAAGAAGAGCCTTATGCTCCGCGACCCTGACGGGACTCGAACCCGCGACCTCCGCCGTGACAGGGCGGCGCGCTAACCAACTGCGCCACAGGGCCTTGCTGTTGTGGTGACAGACCTTTCGATCCTACACCGTACCCCCAACGGGATTCGAACCCGTGTCGCCGCCGTGAAAGGGCGGTGTCCTAGGCCTCTAGACGATGGGGGCCTAGTTTGCTCTCGGATTCCCCGTGGGCAACGACGTTAAGCTTATCCCAACCTTTTCGCAGAATGCAAAGCGGAAACCGGTGTCCTCCGTCACAGCGTCCCGGACCCTGATCCGGACCCCGATCCCGGGTCCGATCCACCCCCCCTCGCCGAGGTGGTCCACCCCTCCCAGCGACCACCTCGGCGGGGGAGCGGAGCAGGGGTGGGGAATGGTTAGGATCGGGGCATGGAACATCTGAGCGACGAGGAGTTCGAGGAGATCCTCGACGAGGCCATCGACGATCTGCCCGCCGGGGTGACCGACGAGCTCGACAACGTCGCCCTCTTCATCCAGGACGTCCCCGAGGACGGGAGCACGACGCTGCTCGGCCTCTACGACGGCACCCCCATCGGCGAACGCGGACAGATGGGCCTCGAGATGCCCGACACGATCTTCCTCTACCGCGCCAACCTCATCGCCTACGCCGAGGACCGCGACCACCTCCGCGAGGAGATCGTCGTGACGATCGTCCACGAGATCGCCCACTTCTACGGCATCGACGACGACCGTCTCCACGAAATCGGTTGGGGCTGATCCCCGCCGGGCCGGCACACCTCCGCCGAGGCGACAAGGCCACTGGCCCTATCCTCCCCGCGTGAACAGGAGGGAAACAGGCTACCGATGAGTTCGCACAGGCTTTCATGATTGGCGCTGGGCTTGACGTTTCGCCTATTGTGGGCGGGTACGGAAACAGCAATCGAAACAACATTCCGTCCGTATCGACGCGGGACATTCGGGGCCGATCGGCCTCGACAGACTCACTCTGGACGTCCCGCCCGATCCACGGGCAGGAGGCACGATCCCCCCTATGACAGTTGCATCCAAACCGGCAAGCGCGGCAACCCCAGCCGTTCGAGTCCTCAATCTTGCAGGAATCGACTACAGCCTGCACAGCTTCGAGCACGACCCCGCCACCCGACGCTACGGCTCGGAGGCCGCCGACAAGCTCGGCGTCGGATCCGATCAGGTATTCAAGACCCTGATGATCCAGGTCGACGGCGCCCCCGTCACCGCTCTCGTCCCCGTCTCCGGACAGCTCGACCTCAAGGCCCTCGCCTCGGCGCGGGGTGCGAAGAAGGCCCAGCTCGCCGGGGTCGCCGAGACCGAGCGCCGCACCGGCTACCCCGTCGGCGGCGTCTCCCCGTTCGGGCAGCGCCACGCCGTGCCCGTCGTCATCGACCGCACCGCGCTCGAGCACGCCTCCGTCTTCGTCTCCGCAGGCCGCCGCGGCCTCGAGATCGAGATCCGCCCCGAGGACCTCGTCATGCTCACCAACGCGCAGGTCGCGAAGATCGCCGCCCTCGACTGACGGATCCTCCGGAGCCGACTCGGTCCCAGCCGGCGCGGTCCCAGCCGCGCACCCTCAGGCCCATTCGACGTCGCCGACGTTCGGATGGGCCTGACCTGCTGTGAGGTCGGCGAACATCGTCAGCGCCGGGTCCACCTCGGCGACGGGAGCGAGGACGGTCAGCCCCACGTCGGCGCCGTACTCGGCCCGCACCGACCAGCCCCGCACCTCAGCGGCCCGCTCGAGCGCGTTCGCCTGCGAATAGTCGACCTCGGCCCGGATAGGCACGAGCTCCCGTTTCGTCACGACGGGGGCGAGATCCACTGCCGCCGAGGCGGCCTGACCGTACGCGCGCACGAGCCCGCCCGCCCCGAGCAGGGTTCCCCCGAAATACCTGGTGACGACCGCGACGACATAGGTGAGGCCGTGCCCTGCGAGGACGTCGAGGATCGGAGCGCCCGCCGTGCCCGCCGGCTCCCCGTCGTCGCTGAAGCGCTGGGTGCGGGAATCGGGATCGAGGATGAACGCGGTGCAGTGGTGCCTGGCCTTCGGGTGGATCGACCGCTGTCCGGCGATGACCTCGCGGGCCTCCGCCTCATCGGCCACCGGGGCGACGAGGCCTAAGAAACGGGACCTCTTGATCTCGATCTCGGCCTCGGCGGTGCGGGTGATCGTGCGGTAGGGCATGGGCCTCACTCTAGCGAAGCCGTTCCCGTGCGCTGTGTCCTGCGAACTGCGCTGCGCTGCGCCCTGCGACCGGTCCTGCGCTGTGCTCTACGATGAGTCCAAGCGGCACCGTGACGGTGCGCTCAAGCCCGGATTCGACCACGGCGAAAGGCCAGCGACATGGAGCAGTTCAGCGAAGCGGAGATCGCGGAGATCAAGGACGAATCCGCCCGCGCCTACGACCTCGACCGGGCCCACGTCTTCCATTCGTGGTCGGCGCAGCGCACCCTGAACCCGATGACCGTCTCCCGCGCCGCAGGCTCCTTCATCTTCGACGGTGAGGGCCGGCCGCTGCTCGACTTCTCCTCCCAGCTGGTGAATACGAACATCGGCCACCAGCACCCCAAGGTCGTCGCCGCAATCAAGGAGCAGGCCGATCTGCTCTGCACGATCAGCCCCGCCCACGTCAACGCCGCCCGGTCGGAGGCCGCCCGCCTCATCACCGAACGCACTCCGGCAGGCCTCGACCACGTCTTCTTCACCAACGGCGGCGCCGACGCCAACGAGCACGCGATCCGCATGGCCCGCCTGACCACAGGCAGGCACAAGGTCCTCTCCCGCTACCGCTCGTACCACGGCGGCACCCAGACGGCCATCAACGTCACCGGGGATCCGCGCCGGTGGAGGAACGACCTCGGCGACTCCGGCGTCGTCCACTTCTTCGGCCCCTTCCTCTACCGCTCCGAATTTGCAGCGACCACCGAGGCGGAGGAGACGGCACGAGCCCTGCGCCACCTCGAGCGGACCATCGAACTCGAAGGCCCGTCGACGATCGCGGCGATCGTCCTCGAATCGATCCCCGGCACCGCCGGCATCATGATCCCCAGCCCTGAGTACATGCAGGGCGTGCGGGCCCTGGCCGACGAGCACGGCATCGTCCTCATCGCCGACGAGGTCATGGCCGGCTTCGGCCGCACCGGGAAGTGGTTCGCCTTCGAGCACTTCGACATCGTCCCCGACATCATCACCTTCGCCAAGGGCGTCAACTCCGGGTATGTGCCGCTCGGCGGAGTGATCATGAACGACGATATCTATGAGGCCTTCGCCGAGGTGGCCTACCCCGGAGGGCTGACCTACTCCGGTCATCCGCTCGCGTGCGCCGCCGCGGTCGCGACGATCGATGCGATGGAGAACGAGGGAATGGTCGACCACGCCGCGCGCATCGGCGAGGAGATCATCGGCCCCCGCCTGCGACAGATCGCGGAGGCCTCGAAGCACGTCGGCGAGGTCCGCGGCACCGGAGCGTTCTGGGCGATCGAACTCGTCTGGGACAAGGAGACGAAGGAACCGCTCGCCCCGTACGGCGGCGGCTCACCCGAGGTCGCCTCGGTGCTCGCCGCACTCAAGGAACGCGGCCTCGTCATCTTCAGCAACTACCACCGCATCCACGTCGTCCCGCCGATCAACATCAGCGAGGACGACCTCGAGTCGGGTCTCGGGATCCTCGAGGAGGTTCTCACCGACCTCGACTTCGAGCGCTGAATGCGCTCATCTCAGCAACCCTCCGGGCGCTCAGCCACCCTGCGCCGGGTTGCCCAGCGCCCGGAGGGTTGCTGAGGCGGCTACCTCGCGTCGTGGGTGAACTCGCCGCCGAGGACGGTGGCGCGCACGGGGATGTCGGCGATCTCCTCAGGTGCCACCTCGGCGGGATGGGCGTCCAGCGCCACGAAGTCCGCGAGCTTCCCCCGCGAGAGCGTCCCCTTCGCAGCTCCCTGCCCCGAGGCGATCGCCGCGACCGAGGTGTAGGCGGCGACCGCCTCGGCGGGGGTGAGCCTCTCCGCAGCCGAGCCCATGACATCGCCCTCCCTCGTGGCACGGGTGACGAACGCGCCGATGCCGCGCAGGGCGGTGCCGTCGGCACACGGACGATCCGAACTGCCGGGCAGGAGGACGCCTGAGTCGAGGAACGACTTCGCCCGGTAGAGCAGACGGCGGCGCTGCGGCCCGACGGAGCGGTTCATGCCGTCGCCGATGGCCTCGGCGAACGCGGCCTGCGGGGTCACGGCGATGCCGTGGGCGGCCAGGGTCGCCAGATGCTCGTCGTGGACCATCCCGGCGTGCTCGATCCGGTTGGGCACCGCCCGCCTGCCGTAGCGGGTCTGGGCGTCGACGATGGTCGCGATCGCCGCATCGACGGCGGCATCCCCGATCGCGTGGACGGCCAGTGACCACCCGGAGGCGTAGGTGTCGAGGATCTGCTGGTGCAGCGCCTCGGCGTCGGCCTGGAGGTACCCGGGATGGTCACGGCCCTCGTAGTTCTCCCGCAGCGCCGCGGTCTCCCCGGACAGCGCCCCGTCCATGAAGAACTTCACGGGACCGATGCTGATCATGTCGTCGCCGAGGCCCGTGCGCAGTCCCGCGTCGAGGCCGATGCCGAACCCGTCGGCGGGGTGTGCGGCGATCGGATGGAGGCCGTCGGCCTGCGGCATGAGCTGGGCCCGAGCGCGGAGCTTGCCCTCCTCGCGGGCGCGCAGGTATGCGGAGATCTCGATGGGGGAGTGGCCGATCCAGCCGTAGGCGATCCCGCACTCCCCGAACGAGGTGATCCCCTCTCTCGCGTACTGCGCGGTCGCGAGGTCGAGGGCGTCGACGATCGTCTCGAGCGAGTACGGGCGGATGAGGTCCTGGACGAGGCCCTGCGCGGTCTCCTCGACGAGTCCCGTCGGGTGTCCCGCGGCGTCGCGGACGACCTTCCCGCCGACCGGGTCGGTGAAGTCGGGCTCGAGGATCCCGGCCAGGCGCATCGCCGCGGTGTTGACGATCGCGGCATGCCCCGAGGTCTGACGCATGAACAGGGGCCGGTCCCCGGTGATCTCATCGAGACGGGCCAGGTCCGGGTACTGCCCGTCGTAATCGCGGTGGGCGTAGCCGGTCGCATTGATCCACTCGCCCGCAGGCGTCGTCGCTGACGCGGTCTTAAGTGCCGCGTAGACCTCGGGCAGTCCGCCGGGCAACGCGGTGACGTCGACGGAGGCGAGCGTGAGCCCGAACCACGTCGTGTGGCAGTGGACGTCGTTGAAGCCCGGCAGCACGGTCGCCCCGCCGAGCGATTCGACCCGGTCGGCGTCGATGCCGTCGAGCTCCTCGTCGACGCCGACGATCCGGCCGGAGGCGACGCCGATCTTCGAGACCCTGGGCCGGGTCGGGTCAAGGGTGTGCGCGTCGAGGTCGGTGAAGATCGCGTCGATTCTCATGGGGCCGCCTTCATCGGAGACTGGTTCTCCTCGAGTGTGCCATCACAGCCGGGCCCCGCGGATCGCGGGGTCGGTGATGCAGTGGACGAGCGCCGGTCCTCGATGGTTCAGGGCCGCGGCGAAGGCCTCTCGGAAGTCCTCGGTGCGCTCGACCCGGATGCCGAGCCCCCCGAACGCCGTGGCCATGGCCGCGAAGTCCGGGTTCTCCAGCGTCGTGCCCGTCGCCCGCCCCGGGTAGTCCCGGTCCTGGTGACCGCGGATCGTCCCGTAGACGGAGTTGTCGTTGACGACGATCGTGAGGTCGACCCCGTACTGGGCCGCGGTCGCGAGCTCCTGGCCGTTGATGAGGAAGTCACCGTCGCCGGAGATGCAGAACACCGTCCGGTCCGGGGCGACGAGTCCCGCGGCGACGGCGGCGGGCAGGCCGAAGCCCATCGACCCGTTCCGCGGTCCCAGCGCCGAGGGGAATCCGTGCGTGGGCAGGAATCGGGTGGCCCAGCCGGAGAAGTTCCCCGCCCCGTACGTGATGATCGCATCCGCCGGCAGCAGCTCTCTGACGTGGGAGAACGCTTCGTCCATGTCGACGAAGGTGCGGTCGTCGTTCCCCGCCGAGGCGGCTGTGGCGACCTCGTCTGCGCCTCCCGCGTCCCCCGCCGAGGCGGCTCCCGCCGAGATCGCCCCCACCGGGACCGCGACCGGCTTCGGCTCCCGCCAGCCCATGAGCTCGGCGCGGGCCTCCTGGATCCAGGTCGGCAGGGGCGGGAATGGGGCCTGTTCGGATGGCGAATCCTGTACTCCAGCGGGATCGAAGGCGTCACCGCTCGGGCCCGAGAGGTAGCTAGGCTTGCCCATGTCGTAGAACAAGGCCGTGCCGAAGTCGGCCACCGAGGTCACGATCTGATGGTCGAGGCGCCCGAAGTGCCCGTGCGCATCCGGGTCGGGGCCGATGACGATCGTCCGCTGCTCCGTGCCGATCGTGAACCCGTCGGTGGCGACATCGGTGCGCACGCAGCCGAGGAAGATGTGGAGGTCCGCCTCGGCGAACACCCGCTTCGCGACGGGAGCGGCACCGTAGCCGAGGATCCCGAGGAAGTTCGGGGCGTCATGGTCGATGCCGTCGTAGGCGCGGAACGTGCCGATGACGCCGAGGCCGCGGCGTCGAGTCCATTCGGCCACCGACGCAGAAGCTCCGGGCGTCCATCCCTCTCCGCCGATGATGAGCACGGGTCGCTCCGCCTCGGCGCTGATCGACCGCACATCGATGAGACCGCGCTCATCCGGCGCCGGATGAGCTCTTCTCCGCGGCGCCAGCACCGGGGCGCTCGTGCGCTGGGTGAGCACCTCCTCGGGCAGGCCGACGATGACGGGACCCGGCCGGCCGGACACGGCGGTGTGGAGGGCGTCGACGACCACCTCGGCGGCCTTGTCCGGATCATCGAGGACGAGGACCGACTTCGCGGTCGAGGAGAACCACGCGGACAGGTCGAACTCCTGGAACGCCTCACGCCCGCGGGCCGCGGTGGGGATGAGCCCGACGAACACGACGAGCGGGGTCGCATCCTGGTGCGCGGTGTGGACGGCGGCCATGACGTTCGCGGCCCCCGGACCCCGGGTGACCATGGCGATGCCGGGGATGCCGGTCATCCGGCCCTCGGCCACGGCCATGTAGCCGGCCCCGCCCTCCTGCCGGCACACGATCGTCTCGATCGGCGAATCGTGGAGGCCGTCGAGGACGTCGAGGTAGGACTCTCCGGGGACGAGGTACGCGCGCCTCACTCCGTGGGCCTCGAGCTCGCTGACGATGAGGTGGCCGGCGGTGAGCGACTCGGTGAAGACCATGGACCATGCTTATCACTGTTTCGTCTCAAGTGCGCACCGCGGTGTCCATCCGGTCGCGGCAAGGCCGTATGATCGTCAGCACAACGGATTCCGCACCAGCGCACCATCACGCCAGGAGGCTCGAGCATGACCGGCATCGATTCCGACGATTTCCCGGGAGGCGCCCCCTTCACCTCCGGCCTGTCCTCGGACCGGGGCGGCAAACCCGTCTCGACGAAGCAGGGATTCCTCGCTCGCCCCGAGAAGGCGCGGCTCGAACGCGACCCGGGGATGCCGGCGAGCACATGGCGGCTGCGTTCGGATGCGTGGGAGTACCTCAAGTACGCGATCAAGCGCCTCGTCATGAGCGGCGGGGACTTCTCGATGATCGCCGCCGACGGCGAGGTGTGGCGGTCCCTGCGGTCGTTGAAGACGATCGAGCTCTACTGGGGCGGCTTCGGTCAGCGCTACGTCGAGGAGATCGCCGAACTCCTCTCCGACGGCGAGTTCGACAAGGCCCACGACATGATCACCAAGGCGGTCAACCGTCTGCGGGGCACGACGGTGCCCGACACGATCGATGAGGAGCTCACCGAGGAGGAACGCGCCGAGCAGCGCGACCGGCAGGATCCGCGCCCCCGGTTCGAGGTCCTCATCGTCGACGAGACGACCGAAGGCGGCCGCGACGAACTCCACTCCGACCTGCTGCGGCTGCGCAGCCCCGGCGACCAGTTCATCTACGACTACGTCATCGTCCCCACCGCCGACGACGCCGTGGTCGCGGCCCTGACGAACCCGAACCTGCTCGCCTGCGTCATCCGCCCCGGCTTCACCGACCGGACCCGGGAGGTGCTCAGCCGCGACCTCCGCAACGCCGTCGCGCTCGCCCACGAGGGCACGACGTCGTCGCCGACAGGGCCGATGAGCCCGCTCAACTCCGTGCGCCGAGTGCTGCGGCTCGCCGACACCCTGGCGGGACTGCGCCCCGAACTCGACCTCTACCTCATGGCCGGCGCCCACATCGAGAGCCTCGCGGGAGCGCTCACCCACCGATTCCGCAGGGTGTTCCGCCGAGAGGACCAGTTCGAACTCCACCTCTCCCTGCTCCGACGCGTTCAGCACCTCTGGGACACCCCGTTCTTCGCCGCCATCCAGGAGCACGCCCGCCGCCCCGCCGGCGTCTTCCACGCCCTGCCCGTCTCCCGCGGCGGCTCCGTCGTCGGATCGAAGTGGATCAGCGACTTCGTCGACTTCTACGGCCTCAACCTCCTCCTCGCCGAGACGAGCGCGACCTCGGGTGAGCTCGACTCGCTGCTCGCCCCCGTGCGCACCCTGAAGAAGGCGCAGTCCCTGGCCGCCCGCGCCTTCGGGGCGAAGCGGACGTACTTCGTCACCAACGGCACCTCGACGGCGAACAAGATCGTCCACCAGGCCATCGTCGCCCCCGGCGAGGTCGTCATGGTCGACCGCAACTGCCACAAATCCCACCACCACGCGCTCATGCTCACCGGTGCCCGCACCGCCTACCTCGAGGCGTACCCGCTCAACGACTTCGCGTTCTACGGCGCGGTTCCCCTCAGCCGGATCAAGCAGCTCCTCCTCGACTACGGGGCGGCCGGCCGCCTCGACGAGGTGCGGATGATCACCCTGACGAACTGCACGTTCGACGGGATCGTCTACGACCCCGAACGCGTCATGGCCGAATGCCTCGCGATCAAACCCGACCTCGTCTTCCTCTGGGACGAAGCGTGGTTCGCCTTCGCCCGCTTCCACCCCGTCACCCGCAAGCGCACCGCGATGGTCGCGGCCGAACGCCTCGATGAGACCCTGCGGACGAACTCCCACGACGCCGCCTACCGGGAGCAGCGTAAACGGCTCTTCGACCCGGTCACCGGCGAACCGGCACCGGACGAGGTATGGCTGAACGAGACCCTGCTCGCGCCCCCGGACGCGACGATCAGGGTGTACGCGACCCAGTCGACGCACAAGACGCTCACGGCGCTGCGACAGGGTTCGATGATCCACGTCTACGACCAGGAGTTCGGCTCCGGCGCCGAGGAGGCCTTCCACGAGGCCTACATGACGCACACCTCGACCTCGCCGAACTACCAGATCCTCGCCTCCCTCGACCTCGGGCGCCGACAGGTCGAGATGGAGGGCTTCGCGCTCGTCCAGAAGCAGCTCGACCTCGCCGTCAGCCTCGCTTCGGCCGTCGCCCGGCATCCGCTGCTGAAGAAGACGTTCCGGGTGCTCACGGCCAAGGACCTCATCCCCGCCGAATACCGGGAGACGACCCGGTCGATGCCGCTGCGCGACGGCCTGGCGACGTTCTGGAACGCGTGGACGAAGGACGAGTTCGTCGTCGATCCCAGCCGCATCACCGTCGAGATCACCGGTACCGGCGTCGACGGGGACACGTTCAAACACGAGTACCTCATGGACCGCTACGGCATCCAGGTGAACAAGACGAGCCGCAACACCGTGCTCTTCATGACCAACATCGGCACCTCCCGGTCCGCCGTCGCCTACCTCATCGAGGTCCTCGTCAAGCTCGCCGAGAAGTTCACCGACCCGTACAAGTCCAACCGATCGGACGCCTCGGGGGAGGTCGCCGACGTCATGCCGTCCCTGCCGGACTTCTCCGCCTTCGCCCCCGAATACGCCGCCGAGGTGCCGGCCGAGGATCCCGCAGCGCAGCTTCCCGACGGCGACCTCCGCTCCGCCTACTATGCGGGGCTGCGGCAGTCCTCCGTCGAATACGTCCTCCCGCACGAGCTGCGCCGGCGCGTCGAAGTCGGGGAGGCCCCGGTCTCGGCCGGGTTCGTCACCCCGTACCCGCCCGGTTTCCCGGTGCTTGTGCCCGGGCAGGTCATCACCGCCGAGGTGCTCGACTTCATGTCCGCGCTCGACACCCGGGAGATCCACGGCTACGAGGCCCGGCTGGGCTACCGCGTGATCCTGCCGGAGGTCGCCGGGGAGGCCGAGGCCGAGTAGCGTCGCATCAGTGTGACCTGTGCCATACTCGGGGCATGGAGATTCAACTGCAGCCCGGAGACATCGATCCCTCAGTCCCGCCTTCGGGTCCGGGATGCGTCGAATGCGAGGAGACCGGCGGGTGGTGGGTCCATCTGCGCCGGTGCGCGGCGTGCGGGCACATCGGCTGCTGTGACACCTCGCCCTCGCAGCACGCGAGCAAGCACGTCAAGGAGACCGGCCACCCCGTGACCCGCAGCTACGAGCCCGGGGAGGACTGGTTCTACGACTTCCGCACCGAGCAGTTCTTCGACGGACCCGAACTCGCCCCACCGCTCGCGCACCCTGAATCCCAGTCCGTTCCCGGTCCCGCCGACCGCGTGCCCGCGGACTGGATGGATAAGATCCACCGCTGAGCATCCCCGCTCAGACCCCTCGAGAGGACATCCCGTGACCACCGACAAGTCGATCCATCAGCAGATCAACGAAGCCGTCGAGGAGGAGCGCGAGCTGCGCCGCCGCCTCGGGAAGGGCGAGATCACCGAGGAGCAGGAACACCAGCGCATCGCACAGCTCGAAGGCGAACTCGACCAGCTCTGGGACCTGCTGCGCCAGCGGCAGGGCGAACGTGACGCCGGCCGTGACCCGAACCTCGCCAGGGAGCGCCCCGTGAGCGAAGTCGAGGGCTACCTCCAGTGACCTCCGGTCCCGCCTCAGGCGGACCCGCCGACGGTGACGCCGTCTTCGACTTCGTCGTCGTCGGCTCGGGCGCGGGCGGGGGACCGCTCGCGGCCAACCTCGCCGAGGCGGGCTTCAGTGTCGCCGTGATCGAAGCCGGCGGCGACCATGAATGCGGTTACTACGACATCCCCGTCATGCAGGCCTACGCCAGCGAGGACGTCGACATGGTGTGGAACTTCTTCGTCTCCCACTACGACGATCCCGACCGGGCGGCGCAGGACTCGAAATGGGTCGAGAAGGAAGGCGGCGTCCTCTATCCGCGCGGTTCGACGCTGGGCGGCAGCACCGCCGTGAGCGCGCTCGTCCACATCGCCCCGCACCCGCGTGACTGGGAGGCGCTCGAGGCGCTCACCGGTGACCCGGACTGGGGACCTGCGCACATGCGGCAGATCTTCGAGCGCATCGAGGACTGGCAGGGCGTCGACGCGAATCCGCTGCCCGGTGACACCGAGGCCGACCGGGATGCGAAGGCGTCCCACGGTCGCTCGGGCTGGCTGCGGACGACGCGGGCGAATCCCGCGATCGCCGGGCGCGAACCCCGGTTCCTCGACATCATCAACGCCACCGAGGCGACGAGCCGGGATCTCTTCGACATCCCCGAGGACGTCTCCCTGCCGCGCGACATCAACGCCGCCGACACCTCGGCGAGCTATCAGGGCATGTCGTTCGTCCCCGTCGCCGCCGGCGGGGGACAGCGCAACGGCAGTCGGGAGCGCCTCCTCGCCGCGCGCGCCGCCCACCCGGACCGGCTGACGATCATCGGCGATGCCCTGGCCACACGGGTCATCTTCGAGGGCACCCGGGCCGTCGGCGTCGAGTGCCTCTCCGGTGCCGGACTCTACGCGGCGACCCCGGCCGGCCGGCGGTCGGAGGATCGCTCGCCGAGGCGGTTCTCCGTTCGCGCCCGCCACGAGGTCATCGTCTCCGGCGGGGCCTTCAACACCCCGCAGCTGCTCAAGCTCTCCGGGATCGGACCGAGGGCGGAGCTCGAGGAGTTCGGGATCGATGTGCTCGTCGACGCACCGGGTGTCGGGGAGAACCTCCACGACCGCTACGAGGTCTCCGTCGTCGGGGAGCTCGACGGCGACTTCCCGATCTTCGACGACTCGACCCTCGACCTGCCGGCACCGGGCGAGCCTGACGACCACCTGCTGCGGGAGTGGAAGGCCGATCGCGGTGGGCCCTATTCGACGAACGGGTCGCTCGCGGCGATGGTCGCGCGCACGAGCGCGGCCGAGGGCGAGGACACCGATGTCATCCTCTTCTCGCTCGCCGCAGACTTCCACGGGTACTACCCGAACTACTCGTATGATGCGAAGCCGCACCATGACCGGATGAGCATGCTCGTGCTCAAGGGCTGGACGCGGGATCGGGCAGGCAGCGTGCGGCTGCGGTCGGCGGATCCGCGCGATGTGCCCGACATCCGGATGCGGTACTTCGACGAAGGCTCGCCCGGGTGGGAGACCGATCTCGAAGGTGTCGTCGACGGCATCGAGATGGCGCGGACGATCATGGGCGCGATCGAGAACACGAAGGTCGTCCGGGAGCTCGTGCCCGGAGCCGAGGTCGATACGCGGGAGAAGCTGCGCGATCACGTCCTTCGCGAGGCGTGGGGGCACCATGCGTGTGGGACGGCGAAGATCGGCGCGGCCGATGACCCGATGGCGGTCCTCGACGGCGATCTGCGGGTGCGCGGGGTTGAGGGTCTGCGCGTCGTCGATGCCAGTGTCTTCCCGGACATCCCCGGGTACTTCATCGCCAGCGCCGTCTACATGGTCAGCGAGAAGGCCTCCGATCAGATCATCGCCGAGTATCGCGGTGTCGGGGGTGCCGCCGGCGCCGAAACCACCGAGACCGCCACTTAGCGCCGCGGTCTCGGCGCTAAGTGGCGGTCTCGGCAGTGAAGTGCTCGACGAAGCGACGCTGCCACGGTGTCTCGACGGCGCGAGGGTGGTAATGCTCGCGGACGAAGGAGACCGCCTCGGCGGGAGGGACCCCGTCGAGGATCGCCAGGCACGCGAGCGCGGTCCCGGTGCGACCCCTGCCGCCCGCGCAGGCGACGCCGACGCGTTCAGACGATGCCCGCGCCCACGCCTCGGCGAAGGCGGACGCGGCATCGGCAGGATCGGACGGCAACCGGAAGTCCGGCCATTTCACCCAGCGCGATTCGACGGCGGTGCCGTTCCCAGCCTCACCGACGTGCGCGGTCTGGGTCTCGAACTGCCGGTGGGTGCCGAGGAGGATGAGCTCGAAGTCGGCTCGAGCGTCTGATGGTGCGGGCTGCGACGAGGGTACGGGCTGGGAGCGGGATGGCTGCCGTGGTGCCGACAGCGCTCGCCCGCGCACCAGCCTGCCCGACGGCAAGGCGAGCACCCCTGGCTCGCGCGTCGTCCACGTCGACATGGTCCACCTCGTCGCCGAAGCTTCACCGAGACCGCCACCCCGCCGCCTGCGTCACTCCATCTGGCCGGGGTGGAGGACGCGGGAGAGGAAGTGCTTCGTCCGCTCGTGCTGCGGGTTGCCGATGACGTCCTTCGCCGGACCCTCCTCGACGACGACGCCGCCGTCCATGAAGACCACGCGGTCGGCGACCTGCCGGGCGAACTCCATCTCATGGGTGACAACGACCATCGTCATCCCCGCCTCGGCGAGGCGGCGCATGACCTGGAGGACGTCGCCTACGGTCTCCGGGTCGAGCGCGGAGGTCGGCTCGTCGAAGAGCATGAGGTTGGGATCCATCGCGAGCGCCCGGGCGATCGCGACCCTCTGCTGCTGACCGCCGGAGAGCTGGTCGGGGTAGCGGTCGGCGAGGTCGGCCAGACCCACCTTCGTCAGCCGGTCGACGGCGATCGTCTCCGCTTCGGCCTTGCCGCGGTGGAGGACCCGCCGCTGGGAGATCGTGCAGTTCTCCAGCACGGTCAGATGCGGGAAGAGGTTGAACGCCTGGAAGACCATGCCCACGTGCCGGCGCAGGCTGTTGAGCTCGACGTCGGGGTCGGTGGCGTCGAAGCCGGCGACGGTGATCGTTCCGGCGTTGGGCTGCTCGAGGAGGTTGACGCAGCGCAGGAGCGTCGACTTTCCCGAGCCCGAGGGCCCGATGAGGCACACGACCTGGCCCGGTTCGACGTCGAGGTCGATGCCCTTGAGCACCTCGACGTCGCCGTAGGACTTGTGGAGGCCGGAGATCGTGCACCCCTCGGCGTGGATGTTCTCTGTCGGTTTCGATGCGATCGACATATCTGCCTACTTCTTGATCTTGGCGGTGCGCGATTCGAAGCGCCGGGCGAGGATGCCCAAGGGGACGGTGATGACGAGATAGCAGACGCCGGCCACGACGAGCGGCGTCAGACCCGCTTCAGGATTCGAGATCGCCTCCCGGCCGAACTTCGTCAGCTCGTACTGCGAGGCCGTGAGGCCGAGGATGTAGATGAGCGAGGAGTCCTTCGTCATGAGGATGATCTCGTTCGTCAGCGGCGGCAGGATGATCCGGAACGCCTGAGGGATGACGATCGTGACCATCGCCCGGGTGTGGGACATGCCCAGCGACCTCGCCGCTTCGTACTGTCCCTTCGGGACCGCCTGCAGGCCCGCCCGGATCGTCTCGGCGATGTAGGCCGACTCGACGATGCCGAGCGCGAGCATGACGGTCACGTACGTGTCCATCCGCACACCGAAGGCATAGGGCACGGCGTAGCCGAAGGCGAGGAAGACGAGCAGGGCGGGCACCCCGCGGAAGAGCTCGATGTAGGCCGTCGCGATCCACCGGTACGGTGCGACCGAGGAGATCTTCATGAGCGCGAGCAGGATGCCCAGGGACAGCGCGAGGACGAAGCCGAGCGCCGTGTAGATGATCGTGTTGAACAGGGCCGTGGTGATGATCGCGGGGAACTGCTCCGCGATCACCTTGGGGTTGAAGAACTTGAGGTAGATCGTCTGCCAGTCGGCGAGGAAGATCGCCAGCAGGGCCGCGATGATGAGGATGGCGTATTGGATGCCGCGCGAAGTCCGTTCGCGCTGGCGCACGCTGAGAGCCAAGGTGTGCCTCCGGGGTCAGGGGCCCGATGAGCAGTCACGCAGCATCGGGCGGGTGATGCCGTTCAGTGAGTTTCGGGGTGACCGACCGGGGCCCGGTCGGCGCAGTGCCGACCGGGCCCCGGTCATGTCGTTCAGCCGTTGTCGGCGCCGCGATCCGCTTCGGGGATCCGAGCGGCATCGGCGACATCGCCGAACCACTTGTCGACCGACTTGTCGTACGAACCGTCCTTGTACAGGCGGTCCATGGTCTTGGCGAAGGCATCGAGCATCGGCTTGTTGCCCTTCTTCACTCCGGCGCCGAGCACCTCGCCCGTGTCGTACTCCTCGACGAAGGTGAGCTTGTCGTCGGACGCCACGGCCGTCGAGATGATCGAGATGTTGCCGATCACCGAATCGACCTGCCCGGTCTGGATCGCCTGCGTCATCAGTCCCGAGTCCTCGAACTGGACGGGGATGGTGCCGTTGTCCTGCGCGTACTTCTCACCCGTCGTCGCCTGTTGCACGCCGACCTTCTTGCCCTTGACGTCGGCGATGCCCTTGATCCCCGAGTCCTTCGTGGCCATGAGCCCGAGGTTGTCCTTGAGGTAGGGGGCGGAGAAGTCCATCTTCGTCTTCCGGTCATCGGTGATCGACATGCCCGACAGCGCGATGTCGCACTGTGCGGTGTCGAGGGCGGACCCGGACTGGATGGCTTCGAAGGCGGTGGTGATGACATTGAGTTCGACGCCGAGGTCGTCGGCCGTGGCCTGCGCGAGATCCATGTCGAAGCCGACGTTCTTCCCGTTCTCGACGAACTCGAACGGCTCGTAGGGGATGTCCGAGCAGACGGTGAGCTTCCCGTCGCTGACCAGGGGCACGCCGCCGGCCGCGGTCGACGAGGATCCTGAGCCTCCTCCTCCGCCGCACGCGGACAGGGCGAACAGTGCGCCAACAGCCAGGGCGGAGAGAGTCGAGCGTCGTTTCATGGATCCTCCCAGATCGGTCGTGACCGCGAAGTCACGTGGGTTCGCGCTGCCCGGTTTCACATTCCGGATAGCGTCTGAGCAGTATAGTACCGTGTCCTGTGTCACATTTATGTTTCGATCGGTCCCGCCGAGGCGGTCGTTGCGGAATCGTTTCCCGGCCCGGATCCGCGGGCGCAACAGCGAAGCGCCAAGGCGGACTGTCGCAGTCCGCCTCGGCGCTTCGAGGTGGGTAGGGGAGTGAATCCCCAGGTCACATCAGCTGAGCTCGGCCTCCATGTCGAGGTTCGCGGTCTCCTTCGCGAGGAAGAGGGCTGCGAAGGTGAGGATCGCGGCGGCGACGATGTAGAGACCGCACCAGAAGATCGTTCCGCCTTCGGCCTGCCAGAGGGCGACCATCGCGAACGGGGCCGGACCCGCGCCGATGACGCTGGCCATGTTGTAGCTCACCGCTGATCCCGTATAGCGGACATTGGCGGGGAAGAGCTCCGGCAGGTATGCGGCCATCGGACCGAAGGTCAGTCCCATGAGCGTGAAGCCGATGATGAGGGCGGCGACGACGCCGACGGTGCCGGCGTTGAACAGCGCGTTGACTGCGAAACCGTAGACGGCGATGAGCACCGTCACGCCCATGAGCATCTTCCTCCGGCCCAGCTTCTCCGCGAGCGGTCCCGAGACGACGGTGAAGATGCCGAAGAAGACGACGCCGATGATGAGGTAGGTGAGGAACTCGTTCTTCGCGTACCCCAGCCCCGCGACGAAGCCCGCGGGATCGAAGGGCTTGCCGGCCGCCTCGGCGGCAGCTGCTGCCTCTTCCGTCGTCGCAGGCGAGGTGCCGTACGTGAGGGTGAAGGCCGTCATGAAGTAGAAGATGACGTAGGTGGCGAGCATGATGAACGTGCCGAGCACGAGCGGACGCCAGCTGTTCGTGAAGACCCGGCCGATCGGGGCCCGGGAGATCTGCTGGCGCTGTTCGACGAGCTGGAACGCCGGGGTCTCCATGAGCGAGAGGCGGACGTAGAGGCCGACGGCGACGAGGAGGGCGGAGAGGAGGAACGGGATCCTCCAGCCCCACGCGAGGAAGGCCTCGGGCGAGGTCCACGAGTTGAGGCCGACGAAGAGGAGGTTCGCGAGGATGAAGCCGACGGGCGCGCCGAGCTGCGGGAACGTCCCCCAGATCGCGCGCTTGCCCTTCGGGGCGTTCTCCGTGGCCAGCAGAGCCGCCCCTGACCATTCGCCGCCGAGGCCCACTCCCTGGGCGAAGCGGAGGAGGACGAGGAAGAGGGGTGCGAGCACGACCCAGCCCGGCGTCGAGGCGGTGGGCAGGAGGCCGATGAGGAAGGTGCCGATGCCCATGATGAGCAGGGAGGCGATGAGGGTCTTCTTCCGCCCCACCCGATCGCCGAAGTGGCCGAAGATGATCGAGCCGACGGGGCGGGCGACGAAGGCGACGCCGAAGATCGCGAACGAGCTGAGCAGCTGCGTCGTCGAGGTCTGGTTGGGGAAGAAGAGGGCGGGGAAGACGAGTGACGACGCAGTCGCGTAGGCGTAGAAGTCGAAGAACTCGATCGTCGTGCCGACCATCGACGCGGACAGGACCTTGCCGCGGGTGTTGTTCTTCCGGGTTGCCGCGATCGCGTCGGACTCGGCTGCCGACTGCGCTTCGTGGCTGCCGGGCTGTGTTTCGGTGGACATGTTCTCTTGTGCTCCGCTGAGGTGGTGAGACGAAGGCACGGGCGGGGTTGCTCGTGTCGGACGGACCGACAGTACGCCTGTCTCAGGAAGTGCACATGTGAGGTCTCAGAAGTTAAGATTGCTTCGATGTCCGAGTATTCCCTGCCCCCGCCGAGGTGGTTGACCCTGCCCCCGCCGAGGTGGGGGCAGGGTCGGCCTCAGACGTCGAGGGTGGTGCGGCGGGAGGGTTGGGCGGGACCGCCTCGGCGCAGGGCGATCGCAATGCCGAGGACGACGAGTCCGGCCAGGCACAGGCCGACCCCCACCCAGGCCGGCGCCCGGTAGCCGAGCCCGGCGGTGATGACGATGCCGCCGAGCCACGCGCCGAGGGCGTTGGCGAGGTTGAAGGCCGCGTGATTCATCGCCGCGGCGAGGCTCGGGGCATCCGTCGAGTCGCGCAGCAGGCGCATCTGCAGGGCCGTGGTGATCATGGAGCCGGCGATGCCGATGAAGAAGAGGGCGAGGATCGCGACCCAGGCGATCTGCGTGAACGCGCCGAAGATCGAGAGCACGAGCGCGGAGAGGACCATGCCGCCGACCCCGGAGCGTTCGATCGACTTGTCGACGAGGGGACCGGCGATGAGGGAGCCTGCGGTCATGCCGAGGCCGTAGACGGCGAGCACCCACGGGATCGCGGTGCCGGGCACGTGGGCGACCTCGGTCATCGTCGGGGTGATGTAGGTGTAGACGGCGAACATGCCGCCGAAGCCGACGGAACCGGCGAGCAGGGTGAGGAGGATCTGCGGCCTGGCCAGTGCCTTCATCTCCCCACGTGCCGAGGGTGTCTGACCGAGGCTGACCCGGGGCACGGCGATCGCGACCATGATGACGGTGAGGATGCCGAGGGCGGCGACGAGCGCGTAGGCGCTGCGCCAGCCGAAGGCGTTGCCCAGGGCTGCGGCGACGGGGACGCCGACGATGTTGGCGATCGTCAGTCCCAGCATGACCCGGGCCATCGCCCGTCCGCGCCGGTTGGCGGGCACAAGCGAGGCGGCGACGATCGCCCCGATGCCGAGGTAGGCCCCGTGCGGCAGACCGCTGACGAAGCGGGCGAGATTGAACGACCACGCATTCGGGGCGAGCATCGAGGCGATGTTGCCGAGCGCGAAGAGCCCCATGAGGCACAGCAGCAGCGTCTTGCGGTCCATATGGGCCGCGATCGTCGTGATGAGCGGAGCGCCGACGACGACCCCGAGAGCGTAGAGGGAGACCGCGTGCCCGGCCTGAGGGACGGTGATGTCCAGCTCCGAGGCGATGTGGGGCAGGAGGCCCATCGTCGCGAACTCGGTGACGCCGATGCCGAAGGCACCGATCGCGAGTGCGAACACGGCGAACTTGTAGGTGCTGCGGGGCACGGGAGCATCGCTCATGGCTGTCCTCTGGGATGGGGTGCGGATGATCACGGGCGGCTGGAGCGCTCGCCGCAACCGGACCAGCCTAGTGGCCGCAGGCGGGTGCGTGAAGACCGCACGTCACAATGTGACCGGTCGAACAGCAGCCGGGCAGCGTTGCCGTGTCAGTGATCGGGTCTACGCTGAGAATGGTCGCAGCGACATCGCCGTTACGAGGAGGTGGGCATGAGCGCAGCCGCCGTGGATCCGCACGCAGCCGACCCGGAGCCGCCGCCGGGCGGGCAGCGGACGTTCCTCCACGTGCTCGTCAACACGGCGATCGCGAACGTCACGACGAGCTTCCTGTGGTTCGCGCTGACCTTCTGGGTCTACCTCGAGACGCGGTCGGTGCTCGCCACCGGCGTCATCGGCGGGGCGTACATGCTCCTCGTCGCCGTGTTCTCGATGTTCTTCGGCACCGTCGTCGACCGGTTCCGCAAGCACCGGGTCATGGTCACGGCGACCACGGGCACCTTCGTCCTCTTCGCGCTCACCGGGCTCATCTACCTCTCCGTGCCCAATGCGGTCCTCCTCGACGTCACAGGCCCGTGGTTCTGGGTCTTCAGCCTCGTCATGCTCGCCGGAGCCGTCGTCGAGCAGCTGCGCGGCATCGCCCTGTCGACGACGGTGTCCCTGCTCGTGCCCGGCCCGAAGCGGGCGAACGCGAACGGCCTCGTCGGCACCGTCCAGGGTCTCGGCTTCCTCGTCACGAGCGTGTTCAGCGGTCTGGCCATCGGCTATCTCGGCATGGGCTGGTCGATCGCCATCGCCGTGGTCTTCGTCGGCCTCTCCCTGGCCCACCTCCTCACCCTGCGCATCCCCGAACCGGTCATCGTCCACACCGAAGGTCAGCCCGGCTGGGTCGACATCCGCGGCGGATTCGCTGCGGTCATGGCCGCCCCCGGCCTCTTCGCCCTCGTGCTCTTCACGACGCTGAACAACCTCGTCGGCGGTGTCTACATGGCGCTCACCGACCCGTACGGCATCGAGGTCTTCGGCACGGCGCAGGCATGGGGGATCGCCCTCGCGGTCGTCTCGACGGGATTCATGATCGGCGGGGGACTGGTCGCGAAGTTCGGCCTCGGGCGCAACCCGATCCGCACGATGCTCCTGCTGTGCTGCCTCATCGGCGTGCTCGGCGCGACCTTCGCCCTGCGGGAGTCATGGCTGCTCTACGGGCTGGGCCTGTGGGCGTTCTTCATGGTCATGCCCGCCGTCGAGGCCGCGGAGCAGACCGTCATCCAACGCGTCGTGCCCTTCCGGCAGCAGGGCCGCGTGTTCGGCTTCGCGATGACCTTCGAAGCGGCATCGGCCCCGATCACCGCGTTCCTCATTGCTCCGATCGCCGAGTTCTGGATCATCCCCTACATGGACTCCGCCGCCGGTCAGGACCGGTGGGGCTGGCTGCTGGGCACCGGGGACGTGCGTGGCATCGGGCTCGTCTTCGTGTGGACGGGCGTCGTCTCGATCCTCCTCGCCCTCGGCGCGTTCGCCACCCGTGCCTACCGGATGCTCTCGACCCAGTACCTTGAGGCAGCCAAGAACGACGAGGAGGCGGCGAAGGACGAGGGCGGCCCGTCCGCGGACAGCACCACCGACGGCACTGCTTCCGACGACACGGCCACCGATGACCGCGCCCTCTGAGTCCGAATCAAGCCGCGGTCTCAGTCGAGCCCTTCGGCGTCGACTTCGGCCAGGGCCTCGGCGGCGATCGCGAAGGCGGTGTTCGCGCTCGGCACCGAGCAGTAGATCGCCGACTGGAGGAGGACCTCTTTGATCTCGTCACGGCTGAGCCCGTTGCGCAGGGCGGCTTTGACGTGCATCTTCAGCTCCGCCTCATGACCGCCGGCGATCATCGCGGTGAGCGTGATCGCCGAGCGCATCCGCCTGTCCAATCCCGGCCGGGTCCAGATCTCGCCCCACGCGAAACGGGTGATGAGGTCCTGGAAGTCGGCGGTGAAGTCGGTGATGGCGGCGTTCGCTCGGTCCACATGGGCGTCGGAGAGCACCTCGCGGCGCACCCGCATGCCGGCGGCCCACACCTCGTCCCGGTCGGCGTCGCGGGGCCCCGACGCGGTCGGCAGCTGTGCCGAGCCGGCCGCGACATCAGCCTCGGCGGCCCCGCGCCCGGCGAGGAAGTCCGAGAGCAGACCCGCGGTGACCTCGGGCGCTTCGATGGGCACGAGGTGGGCGGCTCCTTCGAGGACCTCAAGCCGGGCTGCGCGGACTCCGGAGGCGATCTCGGCGAGCTTCGTCGGCGGGGTCGGCTTGTCCTCGGCCCCGGCGACCGCGAGCACGGGCAGGACGATCTCGTCGAGGCGCTCGCGGATGTCGTAGTCGGCCAGGGTGTAGCACAGCGCGGCGTAGGAGAACCGGTCGGCGTCCTGGAGGGAGTGGAGCAGTGCGGCCGAGGCCTCGGGTTCGCGCTCCATGAAACCGGGGGCGAACCACCGTTCGGCCGAGCCGATGACCTGGGTCGGGGTGCCCGAGATCGCGACGGTCTCCGCGCGCTCTTCCCACCCTTCGGGTTCCCCGATCTTCGCCCCCGTGCAGAACACGGCGATGCGCTCGAACCGGGCGGGATGGTCGAGGGCGAGCTGCAGGGCGAGTGCCCCGCCGATCGAGTCCCCGGCCACGGAGATCTCGGCCCCCTCCTCGGCGACATCCGGCAGGACCCGGTCGACGGTGGCGAGCACCGCCTCGGCGAGCTCGGCCATCGTCACTCGCGGCACGTCCGAGCGTGCCGTCCCCGCGGGGACGTCGAGGGCGGGGGACCGGCCGTGGCCGGGCAGGTCGATGCCGATGACAGCAGTGTCGGGGGAGAGCCGGCCGAAGTCCTCGGCCGCCGTCTGCCACAGTGCGCTCACCGAGGTGCCGAGGGACGGGAGGACGATGAGGACCGCCGGGGCGGGCGTCGTCGGGGCGGTGAGGACTGAGGCGGTGAGGTCCACGGTGGTCGCTTTCGTCAGAGGGTCGTCACAGGGCAGGGTCGGTGGGTCGGTCGGTGATCGCGGAGATGATCGTCTGCCGGATGTCCTCGGTCTCGCCGAGGTAGTCCTCCGGAGCGAAGAATCCCTCGAGGTCGGCCCGCGGCGGGGTGGGCCCCGGGGTGTCTGCGAGCGCTGCCGCGAGCCGGGCGCTCGGATCGCCGCCGGGGACGATGATCTCCTGGATCTGAGTCTTCGTCAGACGGTCGCCGAAGGCCGTGGTCAGGCGCTCTCCATAGATGCCGGGGCTTGCGGCGTCGAGGTTGCGGCGCATCGCCTCCGGTTCGACGCTGAGGCCTGCCACCATGTCCTCGAGCAGGGAGAGGGAGGACAGGGCGAGGACCATGAGCTCGGCCAAGGGGGCCCATTCGGCGTGCCAGGCTCCGTCCGAGCGCTCCTCGACCGCTTCCGCCGCGGCGGTCGTCACGGTCGCCAGCGCCCCGGGGGCGCGCATGCCGTTGCGGTGGAGGAGGACCGCCGCGGTGGGGTTCGCCTTCTGCGGCATCGCCGAGGAGGCACCGGTCGCGCTCAGGCGCAGCTCCCCGATCTCGGGGCGGGTGCCGATGAGGACGGTGCGGGCGATCGTGGAGCCCAGTGCGACGCACGCGGCGAGGTGCCCGGCCCAGGTGAGCACCCGGATCCGGTCGGTGTGCCAGGGCGCGGGCACCGGGGTGAGGGCGGCGTCGGGCCCGCCGACGGCGACGGCGAATTCGCGCAGCAGCGTCATCGTCGCCTGACCCGCGAACTCGCTGATCGCGGCCCGGGTGCCGGCGGCCCCGCCCACCTGGAGGGTCGCAAGCTGCGGGGTGCCGCGGCGGATCTCCTCGGCCTCGGCCGCCCACGTCGCCGCGCGCAGACCGAAGGTCGTCGGCAGGGCCGGCTGTGTGAGCGTGCGGGCCAGGCAGAGGGTGCGCGCGTGGTTCTCGGAGAGTGTCACGAGAGTAGCGGTGACGGCTTCGAGGTCGGCGTCGATCCGGGCGAACGCCCGGCCGATGAGGATGCCGAGCGCGGAGTCCATGACATCCTGACTCGTCAGTCCCCGATGGACGATCCGCGCCGTTGCCGGGTTAAGCCGGTACCGCACGGCGGTGACGAACGGGATGACTGGGTTGCCCCCGGATTCGGCATCCTCGGCGAGGGTCGTCAGTGCCGCAGTATCCCCGCTCAGCTCCCGCACGGTCGCCTCGATGCCGGTCACCGCCTCGGCGCGCACCTCGGCGGAGATCAGTCCAGTGGCCGCCTGCGCCTGCACCCAGGCGGATTCGACCTCGCCGATCGCGGCGACGAGCGAGGCATCGTCGACACCCTCGGCGCGCAGGTCGCCGGGGGCGAAGAGCAGACGCGTGTGCTCGCTCATGCGGACTCCTCACTGGTCTCGATCGCGGCGGTCACGGCAGGCGTCTCAGTCGCTGTGGCCGGGGAACCGGAGGAACGGGGTCTCGTCCTCACCCTGCAACCGTATGTCGAACCGGAGGGATCCGTCAGCTTCGCGCTCGGCGATGAGACGGGCCGCCTCGGCGGGATCGAGGGAGGACAGGAGCGGATCGCTCGCGTGCGCTGCGGTGTCCTCGGGCAGGTAGACGCGGGTGAAGAGCCGGTTGAGCAGGCCGCGGGCGAAGACGACGACGCTGATGAACGCCGCCCGCCCGGGCTCGGTGGGTCCGGGTTCGACGGTCGAGAAGCTGAACCGGCCCTCCGGGTCGCAGGCCGCGCGACCGAAGCCGGTGAAGGTGAAGCCGTCGCGCAGCAGCGACCCGGTCGCGCGGGAGACCGTGCCGGTCTCGTCGGGCTGCCAGATCTCGAGGATCGCATCGGGCACGGGTTCCCCGGCGCCGTCGTAGACGACTCCGGTCAGCTGCACGGCCCGCTCCGATCCCGGCGGGACGAGTTCGCGGTCCTTGGCATAGGGCAGGGCGTAGCCGTAGAAGGGGCCGACGGTCTGGCCGGGGGTCGCGGTGAGGCGGGTCTGCTCAGGCATGGTCTTCCTCTTCCATCCAGGTGCGGTCGGTGCCGGTGAGCACGATGTCCCACGAGTAGCCCATGAGGAATTCGTGTTCGGTGAGGTCGTGGTCGTAGGTGGCGACGAGGCGGTCGCGGGCCTTCTCATCCGTGATCGACTGGTAGATCGGGTCGAGCGCGAAGAGCGGGTCGCCGGGGAAGTACATCTGGGTGACCATGCGCTGGGTGAATTCGGAGCCGAAGAGGGAGAAGTGGATGTGCGCGGGCCGCCACGCGTTGTGGTGGTTCTTCCACGGGTAGGGACCGGGTTTGATCGTGGTGAACGAGTACGAACCGTCGGGTCCGGTCAGGGTGCGGCCGACGCCGGTGAAGTTCGGGTCGATGGGGGCAGGATGCTGGTCGCGTTTGTGGATGTAGCGTCCGGCGGAGTTCGCCTGCCAGATCTCGACGAGCTGACCGGCGACGGGGCGGCCGTCGCCGTCGAGGACGCGTCCGGTGACGCGGATGCGCTCGCCGATGGGCTCCCCGCCGTGCTGAATCGTCAGGTCCGATTCGAGGGTGCCGATGTCGCGGTGGCCGAACGCCGGCGAGTACAGTTCGATCGTCTCCGGGTCGGCGTGCCGCAGGTCCTTCGTCGGGTGCCGCAGCAGCGAGGAGCGGTAGGGCAGGTAGTCAAGGCGCGGCTGCGTCTCGACGGGTGCCCCAGCGGCGACCGCGTCGCGGTATTCGGTGGCGATCGCGTCGATCTCGGCGCTCAGCGTCGCCTGCGACTCGGCTGCGTCGTCGGGGCCGGGGAGCTTCGTGGCGCTCATGGTCGGGCCTTCCTTCTGTGGGAGTGTCTCGGTGGGGTCGGAGTGGGGTCGTCGCGTGGCTCAGCCCTGCGGCCAGCCCGTATAACATTCGGCGAGGTAGCGGCGCCCGTGCTCGGAGCCGAGGATCGAGCGCAGTTCGCCGAGGCTGCGCTTCGTCTCGAAGGGATCCGCGGTCTCGTCGGTGTGGAGCATGCGGGTCATCTGGTACGAGAAGTTCTGGGCCTTCCACACCCGGGCGACGGCGGTCTGCGAGTATCCGGCGAGCGCCTCGGCGTCGGCGTCGCGGAGGGCCGCGATGAGGGCGGGGGCGAGGACGGCGACGTCGGCGAAGGCGAGGTTGAGTCCCTTCGCCCCGGTCGGGGGCACGGTGTGGGCGGAGTCGCCGGCGAGGAAGAGCGAGCCGTGCTGCATCGGCTCGGTCACGGCCGAGCGGAACGGCAGGACAGTCTTGTCGATGATCGGCCCGGTCTTGAGTTCGAACCCGTCGGGGCCTGCGACCCGGGCCTGGAGCTCTGACCAGATGCGGTCATCGGACCAGTCGGCCGCGTCGGTGCCGGGAGGGGTCTGGAAGTACATGCGCTGGACGCTCTCGCTGCGCTGGGAGATGAGCGCGAAGCCGCGCGGGGAGCGGGAGTAGACGAGCACCTCGTGGCTGGGCGGGGCTTCGCAGAGGATGCCGAACCAGGCGAACGGGTATTCGTGGAAGTACCGCTGTCTGGTCGAGTCGGGGATCGAGGCGCGGCTGGGTCCGCGGGAGCCGTCGGCGCCGACGACGTAGCGGGCGGTGATGGTCAGCTGTTCGCCGTCCTCGGTGACCGCGTGGACCGAAGGGGACTCCGAGTCGATGGCGGACAGCCGCGTGTCGGTGACCGAGTGGAAGGTCGGACGGCCGGTGCGGGCGCGGGCGGCGGCGAGGTCGACGAAGATCTCGTTCTGCGGGTAGAGCCACACGGATTCGCCGACGAGGTCGGGGAAGTGCAGCGGGTGGCTGATGCCGTCGACGCGGATGTCGATGCCGTCGTGGCGGTGGCCTGCCGTGTGGACGCGGGAGTCGATGCCCGGGGTCTCGAGCATGCGGACCGAGGCGGCTTCGAGGATGCCGGCCCGGTGGGTCGTGGCGATGTCGTCGTGGCTGCGGTTGTCGATGACGACGGAGTCGATGCCCGCGACGTGCAGGAGATGGGCGAGCATGAGGCCCGCGGGTCCTGCGCCGACGATCGCGACGTCGGTCTGGAGCTGTGGCACCTTGGCCTCCTTGCCTGACTGGGTTCACCCCAGTGTGCTCTGCGCCACGTGAGCACCGCGAGGCCTTTTCCATTGAATGGTATTCCTCGCCGAGGCGGCCCGCCGTCACAGCCGCACGATCGTCTCCGCTCCCGTGCCCAGCCGCAGCCGCATCGCCGTGTTCTGCTCGATGCGGCTCCACCCTGCATGGGACAGGCCCGAGGAAGTGACGATCGTCGCTCCGTTGTCGAACCGCTGCCAGCTCATCCGGTAGTAGTGGTCGCGGTGGTCGTAGGGCAGCAGACCGCCCGTGCCGGAGAGGTCGAAGCTCTGATACGGCACCGGGGTGCCGGCGGTCGCGTGGACGACGATGAGTTCGCCTGCGGTGAGCAGGAGGAGGTTGATCCCGGGGTGGTCGAAGTCGGCGCGCAGCATCCGCACTGTCTCGACGACCGCCTCGAGCAGGGTGACGCCTGTGCGGACGCGGCGGAGGATGAGGGCGAAGACGAGGGCAGAGTCGGTGGTCCCGCCGATCCGGGCGATCTCCTCATCGGTGACGAGGGCGCGCAGCTCTTCGACGGGGTGGACGGAGCCGTTGTGGGCGAACGCGATGCCGTCGGCGAGGAAGGGGTGGGTGTTCTCGACGAGGTCGGCCATCCCGGTCGTCGCCATCCGGAGGTGGAAGATCCGGCCGACGTCGGCTTCGTCGTCGAGGGCCGCGGTGAGCCGGGGGTCGTCGGTGCCTTCGGTGGGCGTGCGGAACCGGGCGATCGCCTCGGCGGCGGTGGGGTCGATCCAGGCTGTGCCCCAGCCGTCGTCGTGGAGGCGGCCGAGGTCCTGCCATCGGCGGCACTGAGCTGCGCCGATGAGGTCCGCCGCGCTCACCGGGGTCGGTGAGAGGAATCCGAGGAGTCTGCACATCGTCTGCCATCCTGACCGGGGCATAGACTCGCCCCATGAGGATCACGGTACTCGAAGGAGACATCACCACGGTCCATGTCGACGCGATCGTCAATGCGGCGAACTCGAGTCTCCTCGGTGGGGGCGGGGTCGACGGGGCGATCCATCGGGCTGCGGGGCCGAGTCTGCTCGAGGAGGCTCGCGAGATCCGGCGGACGAGTCATCCGCGCGGTCTGCCGCCCGGGCAGGCGGTGGCCACCGGGGCGGGTGAGCTGCCGGCGCGGTGGGTCATCCACACCGTCGGACCGAACCGGAACGCCGGGGAGGCCGATCCGGAGGTCCTCGAGTCGTGCTTCGAGTCAAGCCTCAATCTCGCCGAGGAGCTCGGGGCGTCGTCGGTGGCGTTCCCGGCGATCGGCGGGGGTGTGTACGGCTGGTCGCCCCGGGATGTCGCCGAGGCGGCCCACGCCGTCATCGTCGACGGTCGGGAGCGCGAGCGCTGGGGCTCGATCGACGAGGTCCAGTTCGTCCTGTTCAACGACACGATGACGAGCGTGTTCTGCCAGGTCTTCGACCATGACCAGTGGTGAGGGCGAACGCGCTCGCAAGGAGGGTGGGGTCATGAAGGTCCACAGCATCATCGCCGATCTGCGGGTGCCCGACATCGAGGGTTCGCGGGAGTTCTACGCGGACTACCTCGGCTTGGGCGTCGAGGAGTTCAACCTGGGCTGGGTGGCCCGGTTCACCTCGGCGGAGACGGGCGCGCATCTGCAGGTCGTGACGAAGGACGCGACCGCCCCCGTCGATGCGGTCATCTCCGTCAAGGTCGACGATGTCGACGCCGCCTACGCCGAGGCGATCGAGCGCGGGTTCGAGATCGTCCATCCGCTCACCGACGAGGAGTGGGGAGTGCGCCGCTTCTTCGTCCGTGCCCCCGACGGCAACGTCCTCAACATCGTCGCCCATCGGGAGTAGAAGGTAATGCCACTTGCCGTCATCACCGGTGCCGCCCGGGACAACAGCATCGCCGCAGGCATCGTTCCCCGGCTGCGCGCCGACGGCTGGACCATGGTCACGAGCGACCTCGAGAACGCCGACTACCCATGCGACCTGTCGACGCGAACCGGACCTGAGGAGCTCATCGGCGCCGTGACCGCCGACCATGGGACGATCAACGCGCTCATCCTCTCCCACGCCCACGGCGTCGAATCGGGAATCCTCGACACGACGGCGGAGAGCTTCGATGCCCACATCGCCGTCAATGCGCGGGCGAGTCTGCTGCTCATCGCCGCATTCGCCCGCCAGGTCTCCGCCGACGGTGGGGCGATCGTCGCGTTCACCAGCGACCACACCACCGGCAACCTGCCCTATGGCGCTTCGAAGGGCGCGCTCGATCGCATCGTCATCTCCGCCGCACGGGAGCTCGGGCCGAAGGGGATCTCCGCGAACGTCGTCAACCCCGGACCCGTCGACACCGGATGGATGGACGACGAGCTGAGGTCGACGCTCACTCCGTATCAGCCGCTCGGGCGACTCGGCACCCCGACCGACATCGCCGATGTCGTCGCCTTCCTCATCTCGCCGGCGGGCCGGTGGATCTCCGGTCAGCTGCTCGGTGCCGACGGCGGATTCTCGGCGCGGTACTGATGACCGCGCCACCACCTCGGCGGGAATCGCCTACGCGTCGTCGCGGGTGAGCTTGAGGAGGAGGCGCAGCAGCTCGCCGTCGGAATCGTCCTGCTCATCGGGGTCGTCGGCGTCGTGGACCTCGGCGTGGAGCTGCTCCATCTTCCGGTCGAGGTCACCGGCGGCAGCGGCGGCACGCGTGAGCTCCTCGACGAGCCTCTCGGGCACATCGCCGGAGAACTTGTAGTGGATCTTGTGCTCGAGGCTCGCCCAGAAGTCCATCGCGATCGTGCGCACCTGCACCTCGCAGATGATCGGCACCGGCCCGCCGGTGAGGAACACGGGGATCTCGAGGATCGCGTGCAGGCTCTTGTACCCGTTCGGCTTGGGGTGAGCGATGTAGTCCTTGATCTCGATGATCCGCACATCGTTCTGCGAGGTGAGCGTCTCGAGCACCCGGTACGTGTCGGCGATGAAGCTGCACGTGATGCGGATACCGGCGATGTCGGTGATGTTCGCTGTGATCGCGTCGATCTCGAGCGGCAGACCTCGGCGGGTGATCTTCTCGATGAGGCTGCGCGGGGTCTTCACCCGCGAACTGATGTGCTCGATCGGGTTGTACCGATGGAGGTGGAGGAACTCCTCGCGGAGGATCGAGACCTTCGTGAGCATCTCGTCGATCGCGAACTGATGGTGCATGAGCATCCGCGAGAACTCCGTGCGCAGACGCTGGACCCTCTCCGCCTAGCCGGGGGTGAACGGGTCTGCGGGGACGGGCATCGATGCTCCTGGTTCCGATGTGCGGGGACGATGCCAGTCTACGACCGCGCCGCCGATTCCGGCCCGAGCCGGCAGGGATTCCCGCAGTGTCTTACATGTGATTGACTGGACACGGTGGAGCAGTTGCAGAATGCAATCACCACGTGCCAGATCACGCGCGCTCACTCGCGCACGCTCACTCAAGGAGGGGTGATGGGAAAGGTCGCATGGGGCTTCTCGTGCTCGCTCGACGGCTTCATCGCAGGACCGGGCCACGACATGTCCTGGCTGTCCGCGGCCGAACCGCTCACCGACGGCACCACCGAGGCGATGGCCGCCGCCGTCGCCGTCATCATCTCCGGCCGCCGCGGCTACGATGCGGCGAAGGCGCAGGCCGCGATCCGCGACGAGATGACCTCCGAGGCCTACGGCGGAGCGTGGTCGGGCACCGAATTCGTCCTCACCCACCGGCCCGAGGAACTGGAGGACGACGACTCCGTCATCGCTCTCAACTGCTCCATCGCCGAGGCGGTCGACCGTGCCCAGGCCATCGCCGGTGACCGCGACATCCAGATCATCAGCGCCGACATCGCCCGGCAGGCGCTCGAGGCCGACCTCATCGACGAACTCCAGTACTTCTCCGTACCCGTCTTCCTCGGCGACGGGGTGCGGATCTTCGACGTCCCCGGCGGTCGACGCCTCGACTGGGAGCTCGTGACGATCGACGAGGCCAATCCGCGCAGCTTCGCCCGGACCTACCGCCCGAAGGGACGCGCGGCGTACCGTTGAGGCATGTGCCGGAACATCCGAACCCTCCACAACTTCGAACCCGCCGCCACCTCGGACGAGGTCCACGCCGCAGCCCTGCAGTACGTGCGCAAGATCGCAGGCACGACGAAGCCCTCCCAGGCCAACGCCGAAGCGTTCGACGCCGCCGTCGAGGAGATCGCCCACATCACGCAGCACCTCCTCGACGCTCTCGTGACGACCGCGCCGCCGAAGAACCGCGAGGTCGAGGCCGAGAAGCGCCGCGCGAGGTACGCCGCCCGCGCGTGAGTCAGCCGATCGCCCAGGGGTCGATGATCGAAACCCCGGTGGGTTCGAAATCGGCCGTGTTCCTCGTGACGACGGTCAGGTCGTGGACTAGCGCCGTCGCCGCGATGAGCGCATCGCGCTCAGGGCGAGGATCGGGCACATGCAGGCGGGCTGCCTGACGGGCTGTGGGGACGTCGACAGCGAGGATCCGTGAGGCGAACGACTTGAGAACGATGTCGTCGAGCCACGTCTGGAGGCGGCCGGCCTGGGCTGCGTCCCGTCGACCGATCCTGCTGATTCCCACTTCGATCTCCAGGATCGTGATGACGGAGAGGAACAGGTCGGACGGCGCTCGAGCGGCCACCCACGCGCGCACATTGCCGTCGGCCCTGCGCTGCGGTTTGCGCAGCTCACTGACGACGTTCGTATCCAGCAGGTAGCTCACAGCGGGGGCACCTTGGCGTGGAAGTCGATCTGCTCGAATTCGACATCGTCATCGTCGTCCATGCTCAGGCGGTCGACGAACTCCGATCCGCTCTCGCCGAGGCGGCGGTACTCCTCGATCGAGAGCAGGACGAATGCAGGTTCGCCGCGATCGGTGATCACCACCGGGCCCTCCGCCGCCGCGCGCTTCGCGGCACTGGCATCGCGGTTGAATTCGCGTGCGGACATCGTCGTCATCGTCGCCACCTCCATAAAGTAGGTACGTTGCTACTTTAGCAGGTGCGGTCTCTACTCGCTCGCCCGTGCTCCCTGCGCGATGAGGTCCTGAGTGATGCCCGCCGAGGCGGTCCGCAGGGCCTGCATGATCGCGGGCATCCCGACGTTGCGCTCGGAGTCGACGACGACGCCGAGGCCGGCGATCGTCAGCCCGCTGCCGTCGAAGACGGGCACCGCGATGCCCGTCGTCCCCTCGTCGATGTGCCCGACGAGTTCGGCCCGATGATAGGTCCGGATCGTCTGCAGCATCCGGCGCAGGATCGTCGGATCCGTCGTCGTGTGCTCGGTGAACGCGGCCAGCGGACCGCGCAGGTAGGCCTCCCGCACATGCCGCGGCGCATGCGCGAGGAGGACGAGCCCGCACGACGAGGCGTGGGCGGGCAGGCGCCCGGCCGTCCGCGAACGGTGGACGACCGCGCTCGGCTTCGACATCCGCTCGACGAAGAGGACCTCGCGTTCGCGGAGGATGCCCAGCTGCGTGTTCTCCCCGACGAAGTCGTGCAGCGAGGTCATGTGCGGCCGGGCCAAGGACGCGAGCTCGACGGCGTCGGAGGCCCGGTTCGACAGCTCCCACATCCCCACCCCGATGCGGATCCGCCCGCACGGGTCGCGCTGCAGGAGGTCGTGGCGCATCATGTCGTTGATGAGGCGATACGCCGTCGACTTCGGCAGCTGCGCCCGCGCCGAGAGCTCCTCGGTGCTCAGACTCGGATGGTCCGGGTCGAAGGAGCTGAGGACGCGGACGAGCCGGTCGATCATCGAGTCGCCCGAAGGTGAGTTCGCCATGTCAGTCATGGTAACCGCGCGATGAAGGGTTTCCCAATGAATGAAAAGAATCTTCCGCACGGTGGTCTGCGTCACTAGGGTGGCGAGCAGTGCGGTGCACACCGTGTGCGCCCAGCGTCTGATCCGCCTCAGAACACCGCCCCGTCTCAAAGGAGAGCAGCGTCGATGACGACGGTCTCGGTCCGACACGCAGTCCACGAGCTCATGGCCTTCCACGGCATGACGACGATCTTCGGCAACCCGGGATCGAACGAGCTTCCCTTCCTCAAGGACCTGCCCGCCCGCTACATCCTCGGGCTGCAGGAGGGAACCGTCGTCGCGATGGCCGACGGGTACGCGCAGGTCACCGACCGGCCCACGCTCATCAATCTCCACGCGGCCTCGGGCACCGGCAACGGCCTCGGCGCCCTGACGAACGCGACGGTCTCCCGTTCGAAGCTCGTCCTCACCGCCGGCCAGCAGGTCCGAGACATGGTCGGCCCCGAGGTCATGCTCGCCAACGTCGACGCCACCGTGCTCGCGAAGCCGCTCGTCCACCAGTCACTCGAACCGCTCTCGGCCGCTGACGTCCCCCGGGCCTTCTCCCAGTCGGTGCTCGCCGCCGACCGCGGCCCCGTCTATCTCTCCGTGCCCTACGACGACTGGGACGCCGAGGTGCCGGCCGCAGTCATCGCCGAACTCTCCCGGACCGTGCGACCGGCGACCGTCGTCGACCCGGACGTCATCGCCGACCTCCGCGCCAGGCTTGTCGCCGCCGAACGCCCGGTGCTCGTCCTCGGCCCCGACGTCGACACCGATGCCGGGTGGGAGGCCTCCATCGCCCTCGCCGAGGCGCTCGAGATCCCCGTCTGGGCCGCCCCGTCCCTGCCCCGACTGCCCTTCCCGAACCGCCATCCGCTCTTCCGCAGCGTCCTGCCGGCCGCGATCGCCGGGATCGGCGAGATCCTCGGTGCCCACGACCTCGCCCTCGTCATCGGCGCCCCCGTCTTCCGCTACCACCAGTGGCAGCCGGGCCAGTACCTGCCCGAGACCACCGCGCTCGTCCAGATCGGCGACGACCCGTCCGCCGCCGACCGCGCGCCCTTCGGCGATGCCCTCCTGGCCGACCCCGTCGAGGTCCTGAGCGCCCTCGCCGAGGCGGTCGCCCCCGGCCCCGCTGGAACGTGGAGTGCCGAGATCGACCCGGCGGCCACCTCGGCGAAGGACGGAGTCCTCCACCCCGAGGAGGTCTTCGCGACCCTGCGGGAGCAGATGCCGGGCGACACCCGCTTCGTCGTCGAATCGACGTCGACGAACGCCGCGTTCTGGGCGCAGATGGACCTGCGCCGATCCGGGTCGTACTTCTTCCCCGCCTCCGGCGGACTCGGGTGGGGACTGCCGGCGTCGATGGGCGTGGCGCTCGCCGACCCCGACCGACCGGTCGTCACGATCATCGGCGACGGTTCGGCACACTATTCGATCGCGGCCCTGCGCACCGCCGTCGAGGAGGACATCCCCGTCGTCATCGTCCTCCTGCGCAACGGCACGTACGGGGCGCTCGACTGGTTCGCACGACTGCTCGGGGTCGACAAGGCGCCGGGCCTCGACCTCGGCGAGGTCGACTTCGTCTCGATCGCCCGCGGTTACGGCATGACCGCCGAACACGCAGACGATATCGCTGAGCTGGGACGACTCCTCGATCGGGCGCGAGCCGGCGGGGGACCCATGCTCATCGAAGTGACCACTGAACCGACGAACCCCGACGGCGGCGCGAGCCCCGAGCGCACAAGGAGCACGACATGAGCACCGACGAAATTCTCGGCACCGACTGGCACGGAAAGATCTTCACGGGACAGTGGATCAACGGATCCGGTCCCGCCCAGCCCGTCGTCGAAGCCGCCACCGGGAACACCCTCGGGGAGATCGGCGCGGCGACCGTCGACGACGCCTCTGCCGCGGCCGCCCGCGCCGCCACCGCGCAGAAGGCGTGGGCGAAGACCACGCCAGCCGAGCGTGCCGTGATCCTCCGCCGCGCCGGTGACCTTTGGACCGAGCACACCGCGGAGATCGCCTCGTGGATCGTCCGCGAAGCCGGGTCGATCCCAGCGAAGGCCGATCTCGAACTCGGCTACGCCGCGCAGAGCTGCTACGAGGCCGCGGCCCTGCCGAGCCACCCGATGGGTCAGGTGCTGCCCTCGAACGAACCGCACTGGTCCTTCTCCCGCCGCGTGCCCGCCGGAGTCGTCACCGTCATCGCGCCCTTCAACTTCCCGCTGGTCCTCGCCATCCGCTCCGTGGCGCCGGCCCTGGCACTCGGCAATGCCGTCCTCCTCAAACCGGATCCGCGCACCGCGGTCTCCGGAGGCGTGGCCCTGGCGAAGATCTTCGCCGAGGCGGGGCTGCCCGCCGGGGTCCTCCAGGTCCTGCCCGGCGGCGGGGACGTCGGAGCCGCCCTCGTCGAGGCACCCGAGGTCTCGGTCATCTCCTTCACCGGTTCGACCGCGGCCGGACGGAAGGTCGGCGAGAGCGCCGGGCGCCTCCTCAAGCGCTGCCACCTCGAGCTCGGCGGGAACAATGCGCTCATCGTCCTGCCCGGAGCCGATGTGGCGGCGTCCGCCTCGGCGGGAGCCTTCGGATCATGGATGCACCAGGGGCAGATCTGCATGACCACGGGTCGTCACCTCGTCCATGAGAGCATCTACGACGACTACGTCGACGCCCTGACTGCGAAGGCCCAGGCTCTGCCGGTCGGCAATCCGGCGACCGAGGAGGTGGCGCTGGGCCCGATCATCGACGACAGGCAGCGCACACATGTGCGGGAGATCATCGGCAAGGCCGAAGCCGATGGGGCCAGACTGGCCGCCGGGGGAGTCGGCGAGGGGGCTTTCGTGCCTGCGACCGTGCTCGCCGACCTCACCCCGACGAACCCGGCCTGGACGCAGGAGATCTTCGGACCCGTCGCCCCCGTGGCTCGGTTCTCGACGCTCGAGGAGGCCGCCGAACTCGTCAACGCGAGCGAATACGGGCTCTCCTTGGGCATCCTCGGCGATCTCGGCATGGCACTCGACCTCGTCGACCTCGTCGACACCGGGAAGATCCACATCAACGAGCAGACCGTCGCCGATGAGGGCACGGTGCCCTTCGGCGGCACGAAGGACTCCGGCAACGGCTCCCGCGTGGGCGGGGCCGAGGCGAACATCGAATCGTTCACCGAAGTCCAATGGATCACGATGCGTTCGCAGATCGCCCCGTACCCCTTCTGAACCACCACTCGACAAACACCATTCGTCACACATCACTTGTCACACGACCGGAGACACGCATGTCCGCACCCGCTGCCCATTCCGCCCTCAAGCCCGCGGCCGACACCCGTTGGCCCGCCGTGCTCTGCTGGCTCGCCGTCGCCCTCGAGGGCTTCGACCTCGTCGTCCTCGGGGCGGTGATCCCGCAGCTGCTCGCCACTCAGGCCCTCGGGTTCACCCCGGAGGCGGCGACGCTCGTGGCGACGATGAGCCTCGTCGGCGTCGGCCTCGGCGCGGCGACGGTCGGACCGATCGTCGACCGGGTCGGGCGCCGGTGGACGATCATCGCGTGCGTGACGATCTTCAGCGTCTTCACCCTGCTGGTCGCCTTCGCCCCGAACGTCGCGCTGTTCACGGTCTTCCGGTTCATCGCCGGGCTCGCGCTCGGCGCCGTGATGCCCAGCTGCCTGGCCTACATCAGTGAGCACAACCGGTCAGGCAAGACCGGCAAGGCGACGACGCTGACGATGACCGGGTACCATGCCGGCGCCGTGGCGATCTCCCTGCTGGCGGTCTTCTACTCCGAGAACTGGCATCTGCTCTTCGCCGCCGGCGGCATCGCGGGCCTGCTCATGGTTCCGCTCCTGTGGTGGAAGCTGCCCGAGTCCGATGAGTTCCTCAGCGCCCGGGCCGCAGCGACCGCAGCCGATGGCCGGACGGGGGCAGAGTCCGGGACTCGGTCTGCCACCGAGGTGGCCCCGAAGACCGGCATGCGCGGACTCTTCGCCGGCCGGTTCGCGCTCGTGACGATCGGGGTGTGGCTGGCGAGCTTCATGGGCCTCCTCCTCGTCTACGGCCTCAACACGTGGCTGCCGAAGATCATGGCCGACGCCGGCTATGAAGTCTCGGACTCCCTCGTCATGCTCTTCGTCCTCAACCTCGGCGCCGTCGTCGGTCTCGTCATCGCCGGGTGGCTGGCCGACCGGCACGGGACGAAGCCGATCGTGCTCATGTGGTTCGTCCTCGCCGCCGTCTTCCTCGCGGTGCTCTCGATTCCGATGGCGAGCCAGGTCGTGCTCAACCTCGTCGTCTTCATCACCGGTGTCTTCGTCTTCTCCGCTCAGGTTCTCGTCTACGCCTTCGTCTCCGCGATTTACCCCGCGACCGCCCGCGGCACGGCACTGGGCATGGCTTCGGCCGTCGGGCGCATCGGCGCGATCGTCGGACCCTTTATCACCGGCACGCTCGTGGCCGCCGGCATCGCCTACCCGTGGGGCTTCTACCTCTTCGCGTTCGTCGCCGTCCTCGGCTTCGCCGCGATGGCGATCGTGCCGAAGGCGGTGTCGCAGCCCTCGGCTACTCTGGCACCATGACGCGATGGATCGATGCCGCGTTCGTCCGCGGTGGCACGAGCAAAGGACTGTTCTTCCGGGCCGAGGATTTTCCGCCCGTGAGTGAGGACTCGGCCGGCAGCGGACCTGACCGCTCCGCATGGGACGCGATCTTCACCTCGGCGATGGGGTCCCCGGATGCCTTCGGCCGGCAGCTCGACGGCATGGGCGGGGGCATCTCCTCCCTGTCGAAGGTCATGGTCGTCTCCCGATCCGACCGTGCCGGCGTCGACCTCGACTACACGTTCGGGCAGGTGGAGATCGCCGAGGCGGTCGTCGACTACTCCGGCAACTGCGGCAACCTTTCAGCCGGGGTCGTCCCGTTCGCGCTGCTGACCGGACTCATCGCAGCCGGCGACGGTTGGCACGTCTTCCGCCTGTTCAACACGAACACCGGCAAACTCGTCGACGTCGGGCTCACCGTTGAGGACGGCCAGGCCGCTGTCGACGGTGAGTTCGTCGTCCCCGGGGTCAGCGGTGCAGGCGCCCCGATCGAACTCATCTACCCCGATCCTGCCGGCAGCCGAACCGGCGCGCTCCTGCCGACGGGAAGGGCGCGTGAGTCCATCGATGCCGATGGGCGCATGTTCGACGTCTCCCTCATCGACGCCACTCTGCCGCTCGTCATCGTCCCCGGTTCCGCTGTGGGGCTCAACGGGGTCGAACTGCCCGAGACGATCGACGCCGACCGACCGGCGATGCGGGTCATCGCGGACCTGCGCCGCAACGCCGCCGTGCGGATGGGACTGTGCGCAACCCCGGAGGAGGCACCGCAGGTCGTTCCCAAGGTCGCTGTGCTCACCTTTCCGCAGGAGACGACCCTGCTCGACGGCTCGGTGCTTCCCGCCGAGGATGCCGACGTCGTCGTCCGCATGATCTCGATGGGACAGGCCCACAAGGCCGTGCCCGGCACCGGGGCGATGTGCCTGGCCGCGGCCGCGCTCATCCCCGACACGATCATCCAGGGGATCATCGCCCGCTCCCCGCAGCCGTCGTCACCTCCCGAAGTGCGCCTGGCCACGCCCTCGGGCGTCGTCACCGCCGCCGCCGTCCGCGATGAGAGTGCGAACACCATCACTGCGACCTCGCTCTTCCGCACCGCCCGGGTGCTCATGCGCGGTCAGGTCGCCGTCCCTGACTGACCTGGACTGGCCCGGACCGACGCCGGGTGATGCTGGGCCGACGCCGGGTCGTCCTCGCCTCGAGACACGAACGAGCCCCGGACCAGGTGGTCCGGGGCTCGTGTGCTCAGTGCGGTGACCGGCGGGGAGTCACGGTCAGTGCTTCGCACCCTCGTGTCGACGCCTGCGGGCGATCGCCACAGAAGCGGCTCCCACGAGGACGAGACCCGCCGCGATCGAGACGGGCAGAGTCAGCTCGGATCCCGTCCGCGGCAGGTTCCCGCTGCCGACCACGTACCCGAAGTCGGTCTCGTCTTCGCCGTCGGTATTCCCGTCATTCTGAGAACTGCTGCCTTCTGCGCCATCCTGTCCGCCGTCGGCATCGGCGTCGTCCTGCGCACCGTCCGAGCCGGCCGACGCCTTCTGATCGCCGCCGTCAGCGTCGGCTGAAGCGCCGTCTCCGCCGTCGGCAGAAGCACCGCTTCCGCCGTCGGCCCCGGAATCCGCCGCAGCACCGGCCCCGCCATCAGCCGCAGCCCCGGCGTTGTCGCTGCCGTCTGCATCGTCGCTGCCGCCGTCGCTCTCCTCATCGAAGAGTCCGACGAGCACCGGATCGTGGTCCGAGGCCCGGAACTGGTCGGGGGAGTAGAGGTCGGAGACGTTGTAGTTGAAGCGGCTGTACTCGAAGGCGAGCGGTTCGACCGAGTTGATGCTCCAGATGTCAGCACCGGTGACCGCGTCGTAGGCGGTCGTCGGCAGCTCGGCCTGCGCCTTCTGCTGACCGGCCTTCTGCCCACCCGAGGCGTCGAGGGCGAGCACATGGTCGAGGCTGCCGGTCCGACCCTTGAACACGTACGTCGACTTGTCCGTCTTCTCGGACCCGAGGTCCTTGTAGCCGGCTTCGTAGAGGACCTGCATCGGGTCCTCCTGCGTGTACGAGTTGAAGTCGCCGAGGAGGTAGACGTAGTTCGAGCCCGCGGCCTTCTGCTGTTCGCCGGCGAAGGCGACGAGGGACTTCGCCTGCTTGATGCGGTCGGCGTTCGAGAAGCCCTGACCGTCGCCGGTGTCCTCGTTGCCCGGCCCCTTGCCCGAGCCCTTCGACTTGAAGTGGTTGGACACGGTGACGAAGGTCTTCTCGGTCTCCGCCGCTCCGGCAGCGTCCTTCGGCGCATAGGCCTGCGCGAGCGGTTCGCGGGCGTTGGAGAAGGCGTCTTCGTCGTCGAGGATGACGGACTCACCCTGCGGGACCACCTCGGCGGTCTGATAGATCTGCGCGGTGCGGATGACGTCCTCGTCGGCGGGAACCTTCGCAGGCGAGGGGATGAACGCCCACTTCTGCGACCCGGCCGCCTCGTTGAGGCGGGTGACGAGGGTCTGCAGCGCGGCATCGCGGTCCTTGCCGAACTTCGCGGAGTTCTCGATCTCCATGAGCGAGACCACCGAGGCGTCGAGTTCGTTGATCGCGGTGACGATCTTCGTCTCCTGGCGTTTGAGGCTCTCGGCGTTCGCGGCGCCACGGGCCTCGCAGCCGCCGCGGACGGTGATCGGGTTGCCCTCACGGTCGGAGTAGAACGTGCAGCCGGGCACCTGGTCGCCGGTCGTCGTGAAGTAGTTGAGGACGTTGAACGCGGCGATGCTCACCTGACCTCCGACCTCTCCCGGCGTGGCCTGACGGGTGTCGGAGAACGTCGCCGGCTGAACAGCCTCGGCGTTGTCCCCGGTCAGACGCGTCGTCGGCTGGAATCGCCACTTCTTGAAATCGAAGCCGAGGACGACCGGGGAGGTGAACGTCGCCGCCGCGCCGACCCGCACCGGCGCATCCGGGCTCAGGTACGGCAGGGGCACGTCGGTGTCGTCCTTGAGGTAGTCGACGGTCGCACCGTCGTCGAGAACGACCTCACGGGCGAGGTTCTCCTTCTCGATCGCCTTGGCCTCGTCGCTGCCGGGGCGGGCGACATCCGTGGGCTGGCGCAGCACCCCCTTGCCGGTGGCGAGGACGACCTCGCCGAAGGTGTTCGTCGAGTAGTTGTCGGCGACGGTGAGATCGCCGGTGGGCTGGAGGAGCATGCCCTCGAGCGCTTCACGGGCGGCGGCGTCGGTCGGGAACTCGTCCTCGACCGGCTTGACCGCCTCGGCGGGCTCGTCGAGCACCGTCGCACGCGACGCGGCGACACTTATCTGCGTCTGGCCGTAGCGTTCGGAGACGGTGCCGGTGACCTCGAGGTAGTCGCCGATGCTGATGTCGTTGACGGTGTCGGGGGAGTAGACGAACACGCCGTCCGAGGCGCCCGGGGTCGCATCCTCGGCTCCGCCGGTGCCGGCGGTCTGGATGTAGTATCCGCCGAGTCCGCCGGTCGGATACGCGGCCGTGACGACCCCGCGGGTCTTCACCGTCTGCCCCTGCAGCGGGCTCTCCGCACCCGTGCCCTGGATCTCGGCGATGGGGGTCACGTCCTCAGGGTCGGGGGTGCTGCCGCCGTCGTCGCCGGGCAGGGCGTTCGGGGTCGGCGCCGCCGCAGTCCACGTGCCGTCGACGAGCTGGATCGACTGACCGCCGGTTGCGACCGCACCGGTCGGGGCCGCCTCCTGGTCGACGACGGGATTCGGGGTGTACTTCCCCGACTTCCCGGTCACGCCCTTGCCGCCGGGCACGCCGCCGATCTGATCGAAGGAGATGAGCGCACCCGATGCGTCGATCGCGAAGGCCGACGACCCGTACTCGCCCTCGGCTGCTGAGCCGGACTTCACGGAGTTCGTGATCGGGACCTCGATCGCCACGGCACCCGAGTCGCCGACGGTCGTGCCGTCGGGGACGACCGTCGCGTTCTCCGCGGCCTGCACGCTGCCGCCGCGGGTGACCGAACCGATGGTCCAGCCCGAGAGGTCGGTCCCGGGGTCGGCGGCGATCTCGATGAAATCGGTCTCGAGGGTGTAGCCGATCTCGCTGATGTGCGGGGTCGTCGCGGCGATCGCAGGCCCGGACGGGAGAGCGATTCCGATGCCGGCGACGAGTCCGAGCGCGGCCGCCGAGGCGAGCGTGGTCGAGGCTTTCATGTAGGCCTTTCGTGGTCGAGGACGCAGAGCGGCGTCGAGGACGCAGCCCTTGCACACTATCCGCCTCCATGGAGGCGGCGACGGCGACCATGTGAACGCGATGTGAACACTCGGGCAGTCCACTGAACGCTGGAAGTGTGACCGAGCCTACACGGTGGTCAGGACACGGAGACCTCGATGGCCAGTGACCGCGAGTCCGGGTCGAAGCGCACCTGCGTCATCTCGGACAGGCGCACATCGGCGACGAGGGGAGTCTGCAGGTCCGTATTGACGCCGATGACCGTGCACCCGGCGGCGTGAGCGGCCTGCGATCCGACACCGGAGTCCTCGAACGCCGTCGCCGCTGAGGCGTCGAGCCCGAGCTTCGCAGCCGCGCGGAGGTAGACGTCGGGGGCGGGTTTGCCGGCGGCGACGTCCTCGACCGTGACGACCGCGTCGAAGCAGCCCAGGATGCCTGCGCGTTCGAGGAGACCGCGGACATCCTCGCGCCGCCCGTTGCTCGCCACCGCGATCGGGATCGTTCCCGCCAGCGAAGTGATGAGCTCGGGCACCCCCGGCAGGGGAGCGTTGAGGTCGGCCAGGGCCGCGCTGTACGCGGTGTCGATCTCCTCCGCGCTCGGCACCGCCGCCTGACCGGGCGCGGCATCGCTGAGGGCGGCAGCCGCCTCGGCGCCGGACATTCCGCGGAAGGACTCCGCCGGCACCTCGGTCGCCCCGAGCTCCTCGAGGTACGCGGACATGAGGTCGAGCCAGGGGCGCTCGGAGTCGATGAGGACTCCATCGCAGTCGAAGATCGCTCCCTTGAGCTCGATGGACCGGGTCGGAGTCACTGCTGCATCCCTCTTCTTCATCGGTGTCTACGACGGATACTCTATCCCGGCGCCGCGGCACTCCCGGAACGCCGCAGGGCGCTCAGCCACCTGGCGAAAGGTGGCCGAGCGCCCTGCGGGTTGCTCGCGCGATCAGGCTCTGCTGATCAGACCTGAGGCGATCAGGCCTTGAGCTCGGCGGCGAGCTCGTGGAAGTCACGGCTCGGGTTGCCGAAGCGGTGCAGCGTCATCGACACCGCCTGCTCCTGCACGTAGTACCGCATCTCCACGCGACCCGAGGAGGTCACGGGCTCGTCGATGACGGCGACCTCGGGACGCTTCGCCGCGGCGGCGAGCAGCTCCGGCTCATAGTCGCCGAGCACGCGGATGCGGGCACCGACGGTGTCGTCGTACCGGCCCTCGGAGACCATCGACGCGAAGACCTCGGCCGACTCCGTGCGGGCGGGAACTCCCGCCTCGGTGACGGCGATCTTGACGTCGGCCGGCACATCCTCGGCGACGCTCAGCTGCACCGTCGACCCCACGGTCGCCGCCGCATTGAGCGAACGCTGCAGGTCGAAGGCCGTGGCCGCCGAGGTGACGCGCAGGGTCACGGGGCGAGCGCGGTAGCGGAAGATGTTCGCCTCCGACCGCAGTCCCGTGTGGTCCTTGGCCGCACCGAACTCGGCGTCGAACCAGCGCCTGTCATCGGCCTGGGCGCGCTCGAGGCTCTGCCCGTCGCCGACCGAGCCGGGCAGGGTCGCCGGATCGTCGGTGTAGTGGCCGAAGAGCATGAGGTAGTTCGGGCCGCCGGCCTTCGAACCCAGACCCACCGAGGACTGCTTCCAGCCGCCGAAGGACTGACGCTGGACGATCGCACCGGTGATGCCGCGGTTGACGTACGCGTTGCCGACCTCGACGCGGTCGAGCCACTCGCGGACCTCTTCGGGGTCGAGGGAGTGGATGCCGCCGGTGAGACCGAAGTCCACGGCGTTCTGGAGCTCGATGGCCTCGTCGAGGTCACGAGCGTGCATGAGGCCGAGGACGGGACCGAACACCTCGGTGAGGTGGAAGAACGATCCCGGCTTGACGCCGTCCTTGATGCCCGGGCTCCACAGGCGACCCGTGTCGTCGAGCTGCTTGGGCTCGAGCAGCCAGGTCTCGCCCGGCTCGAGGGTCGTCAGGGCGCGGCGCAGCTTGTCCGAGGGATCCTCGGTCAGCGGACCCATCGTCGCCGAGAGGTTGGCCGGCCAGTCGACGACCATCGAGGAGGCGGCGTCGATGAGCTGCTTGCGGTAGCGCTCGGAGTCATACGTCGAGCCGACCATGATGCCCAGCGAGGCGGCCGAGCACTTCTGGCCCGCGTGACCGAACGCCGAGTAGACGAGGTCGGCCACGGCGAGGTCGCGGTCGGCGGCGGGGGTGACGACGAGGGCGTTCTTGCCCGAGGTCTCCGCGTTGACGTGGAGTTCGGGACGGAACGACTTGAACAGCGCCGCGGTCTCCGAGGCACCCGTGAGGATGACACGGTCGACATCGGGATGGGAGACGAGGTGCTGACCGAGCTCACGCTCGATCGGCGCGCACAACTGGAGGACGTCACGTGGGACGCCGGCCTCCCACAGGCAGTCGATGATGAGCGCCGAGCAGTACGGCGTCGGCTTCGAGGGCTTGTGGATGACCGCGGATCCGGCGGCCAGTGCCGCGACGGTGCCGCCGGTCGGGATCGCGATGGGGAAGTTCCACGGCGGGGTGACGACGACCATCTCGTCGGGGTGGAACTGCGCGCCTTCGAGCTTCTCGAGCTCGAGCGCGTGCAGGGCGTAGTAGCGGATGAAGTCGATGGCCTCGGAGATCTCCGGATCCGACTGCGAAGGCATCTTGCCGACCTCGGCGGCCTCGACGGCGATGAACTCGCCGCGACGGGCCGCGAAGATCTCCGCTGCCCGGTGGAGGATCTCACCGCGGGCGGCGGCCCCCATCTCACGCCAGGCCTGAGCGGCCGTGCGACCGCGGGCGATCATCGCATCGAGATCGTCCGTCGTCGCAACCGTCGGGGCTGCGGGACGGGTCTCGAGGTAGCCGGGAGCGGTCGCCTCGGCGATGATCTCCCGGACCCACTTCTGGTTCGCCGGCAGCGAGGGGTCGGTGTCGGGCTCGTTGGCGAAGACGACCTGCGCGGGACCGGCCACGTGCGCGGCCGAACGGTCCTGCGTGCGGTTGGGTGCCGGAGCGGCCTCACCGTCGGCGGCGAGCTCGGCTTCGAGCTGGGCGACCGAGGCGCGGAAGCGGTCGGCCTCACGGTCGAAGATCTCGTTGCCGTTGGCGAGCTCGAAGATGCCGGACATGAAGTTCTCCGTCGCGGAGTTCTCCTCGAGGCGGCGCACGAGGTAGGAGATCGCGACGTCGAACTCCTTCGGGTGCACGGCCGGGACGTAGAGGAGGAGGTCGCCGACGTCCTCGGTCACCGCGGCGGCCTGCTCGGTCGCCATGCCCTGGAGCATCTCGAACTCGACGCGGTCGGTGACCTCGCGGACCACGGAGAGGTGGTGGGCGAAGGCGATGTCGAAGAGGTTGTGACCGGCCACGCCGATGCGCAGGCCCGCCATCCGCTCGGGGGTGAAGAGCCAGTGGAGGACGCGCTTGTAGTTCGCATCCGTCGACTGCTTCGAGTCGCACGTCGTCGTCGGCCAGCCGGCCACCTCGGCGTGGACGGTCTCCATCGCGAGGTTCGCGCCCTTGACGAGGCGGACCTTGATCCCGGCGCCGCCAGCGGCCACCCGGGCCGAGGCGAACTCGCTCAGCCGCTGGATCGCGCCGAGGGCATCGGGCTGGTAGGCCTGGATGACGATGCCGGCCTCGAGGTCCTTGAACTCGGGCTCGGAGAGCAGGCGGGTGAACACGGCGATCGTCAGTTCGAGATCGCGGTACTCCTCCATGTCGAGGTTGACGAACTTCGCACCCGTCGGCGCCTTCGCGGCCTGCGCGTAGAGGGGGCGGAGGCGGTCGACAACGTAGTCGACGGTCTCGTCGAAGGCCCACATCGACAGCTGCGAGGCGACCGAGGACACCTTGACGGAGACGTAGTCGACGTCGTCGCGGGCGAGGAGACGGTGGGTCTCGTCGAGGTGGTGGTCGGCTTCGCCGTCACCGAGGACGGCCTCGCCGAGGAGGTTGATGTTGAGACGGTGGCCCTCGCCGGTGAGCTTGGCGACGGTCGAGCCGAACTGCTTGTCGCGGGCGTCGACGACCATGTGGCCGACCATCTGACGCAGGCGGGTGCGGGCGGCGGGGACGACGACCTTCGGCATGACCTTCGCGAGTGCCGCGCCGGCCTTGATCTGCGCGCGGTCGAGGGCCGACATCGTCGCGGGCGCGAGCTTGCCGACCTCGGCCAGGGCGTCGGCGGCGGCGTTCGCGTCATCGGTGCGCACGACGCGGTCGACGAAGCCGACGGTGAAGTCGAGGCCGTTGGGGTCGGAGAGGACCGCCGAGAGGCGCTCGGCGGCAGGGTTCTTCGCCGCCGACTTGTTCGTCGCGACTCGCAGCCATTTGCGGACCGTGTCGACCGATTGCGTCGTCAGCTGGTCCAGATCGGTGTCAGTGTGCAGCAACTGCTTTCCGTCCTTACTTCTCTTCTCGTGTGGTTCGGCTCCCGGGGTCCCTCGTGGTCGCCGTCGACCGCCTGACCCTGCCGTTGTCACCTCAGTATGCGCCGGGCCGAATCCGGGGTGAATGGCTGGCGACAGCACCGGGAATCTTTTGAGTCAGAATTCGTGACGGCGGGCGTAGGATGAGGGGATGTTCACCCCTGAGTTCCGGCGCAGCGCCGTCCTCCGTGCGGCTGCGACGTCGATCGCCGAGGCGGCCGCCGAGGCGGGGGTGTCCGAGTCGAGTCTGCGTCGCTGGGTCCGTCGCGCCGACCTCGCCGACCGGCCCCGCAGCGGCCGTCCGCAGATCCAGTCCACCGCCACCCAGGTCGTCGAAGCGCTCGTGGGGACGGCGGGGGCGAGGATCTCCGGGAAGGACTATTCGACGCGTGCGCTCTCCGAGGCCACGGGCCTGAGTCAGAGCATCGTGTCCCGGGCGATGCGCGAGATGACGGTGTCCCTGAGCGAACTCCATGCGATCCGCGAGGCCGGCGCCGGCGGCGACGAGGTCGTCGTCGCCGCCAGCGGCTTCCCGCTCATCGTCGTCGGCTTCCGCCTCGGTGCCGGTCCGACCGAGCCGTCGCCGGTGCCGGCCCGCCGCATCCAGCGCCGCATCGCAGGTGTCGTCGCGGGGCTGCGTTCGGCCGGTGTCACCCGGTGGCCGCAGCGCTTCGGCAGCGAGCACCGGCAGACCGACGAGGCGGCGATGACGGTGCTGCGCTCCGGGGTGACAGGCATCGACCCGGCGCGTCTGCGCCTCGTCGTCTACGACCCGCACGGCGAGGCCGCCGAACTCGTCGCCGACCCCGACTCGGGTCTGCCCGGCTTCGACGTCCTCTCCCTCCACCACGGTCCCGAGGACTTCATCGCGGCCCTGAAGACGGCGCTCGCGCACTGTCAGGACATCCCCGGCTCGCTGCTCGACCTCGTCGCCGGTCGCGTCCGGCACGGACTCGAAGGCGTGAAATGGCAGGCGGGACGCCAGAGCGAGGTCCCGAAAACTTCCACGAGTTCTGACTCAATGGAGATCTCGTCGTGGCTGCCGAGCGCGACCCGATCGATCACCGAACACCTCGCGATCGCCCTGCGCGAGGAGATCATCGACTCCGGCTACGAACCCGGCGACCGGATCAACCCGCGCCTGCTCTCCCGCCGCATGGAGGTCCCGCGGTCCTCCGTCGATGCGGCCCTGCGGCGGATGGTCGACGACGGGCTGCTCGAGGGCTCGCGCGGCGGGGCGAGGATCCCGCTCATCACGACCCTCGACGTCCTCGACCTCTACGCCGCCCGCATGGCCGTGGGCGAGGTCCTGCTGCGGTCGCTGGCGCTGCGTCCGCAGCGGTTCTTCGTCCCCGTCCAGCTCGCCCTGCGGCAGGTCGAGGCCTCGGCTGCGACCCGCAGCGGCATCGACGTCGAGGACGCCGACCTCCACTTCCAGCAGGAGATCGCCCGCGCCTCGGGTCTGCGGCAGAGCGCGCGCGCCTTCGAGTCGCTGACCCTGCGTCTGCGGCTGTTCATCTCGATCCTCCAACTCGACTACTCACCGGCATCCGACCGCATCCTCGGCGACGACCGGGCGATGCTCGCGGCCTTGAGCAGGGGCGATGCGGAGACCGCGATCGATGTGTGGCGCGGCAAGGTCGACAACGCCGTGCGGCACATGTCGGGACTCCTCGGCCGCCGCCGCTTCGATCAGGACCTGTGGAATCAGCTCACCCGGACCCTGAGGTGAGGGCTTGGTCGGTGGGTCAGAGCCCCATGATCGTGATCGCGATCGTGAAGTAGACGATGAGTCCGCTCGCATCGCAGAACGTCGAGATGAACGGGGTCGACACGACCGCCGGGTCGACCCGGCACGCCTTGGCCACGAGCGGGATCGACCCGCCGACGAAGGCCGCGACCGGACAGTTGAGGACGAGCGTGAGCGCGATGACCGAGCCGATCTCGATGCCGTAGAGCGGGGTGGCGATCGCGAACGCCGGGATCGCCAGCAGGAGGCCGAGGGTGAGCCCGGTCGTGAGCTCCTTGCCGGCGACGCGGAAGAAGTCGCGCAGTCCGACCTCGCCCATCGCCAGCGCCCGGGTCACCGTCGTCGCCGCCTGCGAACCCGTGTTCCCGCCGATGCCGGTGAGCAGGGGGATGAAGAGGGCGAGGGCGACGACCTCGGTGAGCGTCGATTCGAAGATCTCGAGGACATGGACGGTGAGGACCGCGGAGACCGCGAGGACGAGCAGCCAGACGACGCGGGTGCGCGCGAGACGGTGGAACGGGGTGGGCAGGTAGCGGCGGTAGAGCGGCTGGGTGCCGCCGGAGAGCGCGAAGTCGGCTTCGTCGGCTTCGGCGATGATGCGCGCGGCATCGTCGATCGGGACGATCCCGACCAGGCGGTCCTCGCTGTCGCACACAGGCAGGACGGTGATTCCGCTGGTCAGAGCCGCCCTGGCCGCGGTCTCCTGGTCATCGCCGGTGTGCGTGACCGCCTCGACCGGGTCCATCACGGACGCGATCGGAGTCCCCGGCGCACAGCGGAGCAGCTCGAGCGGATCGAGGGTGCCCAGCAGCGTCCGATCGGGGGCGAGGACGGGGACGAGCCGGACGTCGGCGAGGTCGACGTCGGTGTCGCGGATGCGGTTGGCCACCTCGGCGGCGGTGTCGTCGATCCACGCGAGCACGGCGGTGGGGGACATGCGTCGGGCGATCGAGTTCCGGTCGTAGCCGGCGACGGCCATGACGGCGTCGAGATCGGCGGGGGTGACGGCGGTGAGCAGCTTCGTCGCGACCCCGGCGGGCAGCTCGTCAACGAGGCGGCTCTGATCCTCGGGGTCGAGGTCGGCGAAGATCGCGGTGAGCTCCTCGGTGCCGAGCGCCGCGATGAGGTCGGAGCGGGTGCCGCGGTCGAGGCGGTCGAAGACGTCGACGGACTCGGCCTTGGGCAGGAGTCGGAAGACGACGGCCGCCTCGGTGGCGGGGAGTTCGGCGATGAGGTCGATCGTGGCGATCTCACTGTGGTCGCGGACGGCGGCGGACAGGCGTGCGAGGTCGCGGTCGGCGGTCAGGGTGCGGATGGTGGCAGCGTCGAGCACTGAGGTCATGATGATTCTCCAGGCAGTCGTCGGGAGGACGCCTGGGCAGGCGGAAGCCGGGCAGCGGATCAGGGCTGGCGGGCTGGCAGCGCAGGCGTCAGTGGATGAGGGAGGCAGTGCACAATCGAGAGTCGGAATCCATCGACGACCACCTCCTTCGACGAGCTGCGGGCCTGCGGGCACACGCGGTTGCGGGCATCGCACATGACGGAATGCGATGCGGTTTCCTCCACCCTATCCGAGGTCGGCGGTCAAGGGGAATCGGGTAGATTTGGGGAGATCCTCTGCGGGGGATCTCATCGTTGGGCGCGGCTGCGGGTCGCCCTCGGAGCCGAGCGAACGGAAAGTGCGGACGTGGAGATACTGAGCGTGGGTGTGGCCGGCGGGACCGGCAGCGGGAAGACGACGCTGACTCAGGCGCTGCTGGCCAAGTGCGCGGGCATGTCCTCGGTGCTCTTCCACGACAACTACTACAAGCGCCAGGACGAGCTGACCTATGCCGAGCGCGAGAAGGTCAACTACGACGACCTCGACGCCTTCGACAACGACCTCTTCGTCGAACACCTCATTGCCCTGCGTGCGGGCTACTCGGTCGAGAGCCCGATCTACGACTTCGCCGACCACAACCGCGCGGCGGAGACGACCGTCGTCGAACCGGCCCCGGTGATCATCGTCGAGGGCATCCTCATCTTCGCCGAACCGCGGATCTGCGAGCTCCTCGACATCAAGCTCTTCGTCGACACCGACGCCGATGTGCGCCTGCTGCGGCGGATCAAACGCGATGTCGTCGATCGGGGGAGGACGCTCGAATCCGTCGAGGAGCAGTACCTCGGCACGGTCAAGCCGATGCACGAGCTCTACGTCGAGCCCTCGAAGCGCAACGCCGACCTCATCATCCCCGAGGGCGGCCACAACATCGTCGCGATGGACATGATCATGCGGAGGATCCAGGCCGGGGCGTAGAGGTTGGGTGCTCCGGCTTCCCGGTGCTCCGGCAGGGGCGAGTCCCATGTCAGTGCCGACTCTCATGTCAGTGTCGACGTCTAGGGTGGGTTCATGGACGTCGACCCCGTCCGGGAGCCGATGGAGGCTTCCGAATACCTCGCCGAGGTGGCCCGGCTGAGTGCGTACCTGCGCGGTGCCGCTGCGGCGGGCACCGAGGCTGAGGCACTTGCGCGGATCACCGCGCTCGAGGAGCTGAGCGGAACCCTGTCCGCCGCCCAGTCCGCCGAGGCGGTCGCCTTCGCCGATCTCCGCCGTGACCGCGACCGGCTCAACGGTCTGCCCGTCCAGGAGTGGGGTGTGCGGGCCGGCGATGAGGTGGGGTTGGCAAAGAGGGTCTCCCCGGGCTCGGGGCGGAAGTTCATCTCCGCGGCGCGTGCGATCGTGACCGAGATGCCGGAGACCTACACGGCACTGAGCTCCGGTGAGATCTCGATCGAGAAGGCGCGGATCATGGTCGATGAGACGGCGTCGCTCGCCCCGGCCGATCGCAGCCGGGTCGATGCGAGGATGCGGGGCAGCCTCGGCCAGTCGGGTCCGCGCAGCCTGCGCACCGAGGTGCGGGCGATGGCTATGCAGGTCGACGGCGCGGACGCCGAGCGGAAGGCGCGGGAGGCCGCGGCCCACCGCAGGGTCACACTGACCACCCTCGAGGACGGCATGGGGCGGGTGAGCGCGATCCTCCCGCTGCCCGAGGCCGTCGCCGTGTGGACCGGGCTCAAAGAGGCCGCGGACTCGGCCATCGCCGCTGGTGATGCCGGTGGCAGGCGGCAGCCGCAGGTCATGACCGACACGTTCGTCGAACGGCTCACCGGGCAGGGGTCTGCCCAGGCGGTGCCGAGCCAGGTCCACCTCGTCATCGAAGCCGAATCGCTCTTCGCCGACGGCATGGTTCCTGCATGGATGCCCGGTTTCGGGCCGCTGCCGGCGGCGACCGCACGCAGCTTCCTCGCCGCGAACGAGGCGGAGGTCTTCATCCGCCGCATGTTCACCACGGTTACGGAAGGGCAGCTCGTCGGGACGGAGGCGCGGGGGCGTGCCTTCACCGGGCGGCTGCGGGAGATGGTGATCTTCCGTGACGACCGGTGCCGGACGCCGTGGTGCGATGCGCCGATCAAGCACGCCGACCATGCCAAGCCGTTCGCTGAGGGCGGTGCCACTTCATGGGAGAACGGGTCGGGGCTGTGCGCCTCGTGCAACTATGCGAAGGAGCATCCCGGGTGGTCGCATGAGGCGAGTGCCGCGGGCCTGACCGTGACGACCCCGTCGGGCCGGAAGTATTCGTCGACGACTCCGCCGTTCGTCAAGCGGATGAAGTACCCGCGCCGCCCCGTCGGGTCCGGCGATGTCGTGGGTGGCGGCGCGGTGGGCGGCAGCGCGGTGGGCGGCAGCGCGGGTGGTGCGGCCGATCCGCCGCCGTCGGATTGGCGCAGGCAGCTCGCGAGCCTGCTCGAGGTCAGCACCACCCCGCCGCGGGGCAGTCCTGCGCCCGCACGCGATTCAGAGCCCGCCCGCGACTCAGCGTTCGGCAGTGAGGAGCCCTCGAGCGACTCGGTGCCCGGCAGTAAGGAGCCACAGGCGAGTGATTCGGAGACGGTGTCGCCACCGGCAGTCCCGCGGGCTGAACAGCACGTTGGCCTCGACGCCGAGACCGTGACCATCCCACCGGACCTCCGGGTGGTCGTTGCGGCTCCTGAGAGTCCAGGGCGTCGAGGCGGAGTCGCACCCGTGTCGACACGTGGCCCGCTCGAATCGCTGCGCAGGCTCCGAACGGAATCAGCGGCAGAGCAGGTCCTACTCGCAGGCCTCCTCGAGGGTGCCGGCTGACCCGGTGGCAGAAGTGCGCCGACCTGGTGGCAGAAGCCCGCAAACCCGGTGGCAGATCTGCAACATGACTGCCACCGGCGAGATCGGGGCGAATCGAAGAATGGTGGCCATGAACACCGTGGACCGCCCCGACTCGATCGGCACTCAGCTGCTGCCGAAGGGCAGGCGTGCGCGGTGGATCGCCCGGTGGCTTCCGTTCGTCACCCTGGGCGCGTGGGTGGCGATGATCTGGGTGCCGGTGCTCGACAGCGGCAACGATGACGGACCCCGACTGCTCATCACCTCACTCGGCGAGTATCCCATCAACCCTGAGAACTTCGACATCGCGTTCGCCCTGCCGTGGGCGGCGATCCTGCTGTGTGCCGTCACGGCATGGTTGTCACGTTCGCTCACGCTGTGGTCGCCGGCCGCGGTCATCCTCGGCCTCGTCCTCCTCGTCGCCCTCGTGGCGATGGTCATGGACCCGCCGTTCTTCATGTGGGACGGTCAGGACGAACAGGGGCGCTGGGTCGGCGGCATGGAGGTCGGCTATCCGGCGCCCGGCGCGGTGCTCTGGGCGCTCGGCAGCGCGGCGCTCATCGCCGGAGGGATCTTCGGGCTCGTCGGCAGTCGGCACTGCCGGCATCGTCGGCACGCCGAGAAGTTCTACGGCTCCCGGTTCTGACGCGCGGGCTCCCGGCGACCTGGGAACGCGGGCGTCGGCGACTCGAGAAGCCGCGCTCGGCGGCTCAAGTCGGTCAGCGACCCAAGACCGTCAGCGACTCAGGATCGTCAGCGGCTCGAGACTGCGGCGGCGAGGCGATTGAGCGATTCGTCGAGCTGCTCCTCGCTGACGACCGGGAAGAGCGGCAGCAGCTTCGGGTCGTCGACCTTCGACCAGTCGTAGGTGAGCGTCACCTCGGTGGAATCGGGGCCGACGGCATTGAGCTCGTAGAGCCATTCCCAACCGCCCGGCTCCTTGGGGTTGTCTGCCTGGGCAGGCTGCCAGCCGACCATCTTGTTCGCATCGTAGGCGGTGACGTGGTTGTGCATCTGGTAGTCCCCGCCCATGGGCTCGGAGAACATATTCATGACGAACACGTCGCCGACACCCATGATGCGCTGGGACTTCTCCGCGGCCCGCACCATGTCGGAACCGTCGAACTGCTCGTGGTTCTCCGGCAGGGTGAGGACGTCGAAGATCTCCTGCGTGGAGTGGTCGATGACCCGGGTGACTGTGATGCTCTTCTCATTCGTAGCCATGGCCTCAGCCTGCCACAGACAAGGCGGCTTTCCGAGACCCGCCGCCCAAGTCGTCAGTCACTTCCCAGGCGCGACGAGCCCTCATGTCTCCGGCAGGAAGACTCCGGCGAAGAACTCCCCGATCTCCTCGCGCGCATCGAGCGGGAAGACCCCGGCGACGTACTGATCGGGGCGGACGATGACCACGGCACCGTCGCGGCTGATCCCGCGGGTGTCGAAGATGTCCTCATCCGGCAGGGCCGCGTAGATCTTCTCGACGTACTCGAGGCCGAACGTTCCCACGTGGGGGCGGAATGCGGTCGGCGCATCGGTGAAGTCGAAATCGGTGTGCGGCTGCTGATAGATGACGCTGAGCTCGACGAGCGCATCGATGTCCTCACCCCGGCGCCGGTAGGCGACCAACGGCGAAGCAGGGTCGGACTCCAGCCATTCGCCCAGTGCCGGAACACCTGAGAGCGCGTTCGTCGACGCGAGGTCTGCGTTCGTCGACGCACGATCATCGCCGCCGGCGACCGCCCCCGCGGCAGGGACCGTCGGGGCCGGGGTCGCGGCATCGGCGAAGACGTAGATCCGCCACCGACCGTCGGCCTTCGCCTCGTGCCCGAGGTGCAGCGGATACGCATCGCAGACCCGATTGACCCGCGCGGACTTGAAGCGCTTGCCCACGGGGAATCCGGTCGCCAGCTCCTGGTTCTCCGTCGTCGAGGTGATCATCGACTCCGTGTACTCGGTCATGAACCCGGCCGGGAACTCGGCGGTCTTGACGTAGAAGTCCTCGAGGTAGGCCTTGTCGGGCAGCTGGTCCTGCGGTGTGGCCATGAGCGTCGACCATTCTTTGTCGAAGTCGATGAGGTTCTTCGCCGTGACCTGTCGTTCGGCCGAATACGTCCGCAGCAGCTCCGTCGACGAACGCCCGGAGACGACCTGCCCGAGCTTCCACGCAAGGTTGAACCCGTCCTGCATCGAGACGTTCATCCCCTGACCGGCCTTCGCCGAATGCGTGTGGCAGGCATCGCCGGTGATGAACACGCGCGGGCACGGCGAGTCCGGCACCGACTCATCCGTGTCGTCGAAGGCATCCGTGAGCCGGTGCCCGACCTCGTAGACGCTGTGCCAGGCGACGTTCTTCACATCGAGCGAGTAGGGGGCGATGATCGCATTCGCCTTGGCGATGATCTCCTCGATGCTCGTCTGCCGCACCTTCCTCGCATCGTCGACCGGAACCTCGCCGAGGTCGACGTACATCCGGAACAGGTGTCCGCCCTCGCGGGGGATGTGGAGGATGTTTCCGTGCTTCGACGAGATCGCGCACTTCGTTCTGATGTCGGGGAAGTCGGTGTTCGCGAGCACGTCCATGACGCCCCACGCGTGGTTGGCCTGGTCGCCGGACATCGTCCGACCGATCGCCGAGCGCACGCCCGAACGGGCGCCGTCGCTGCCGATGACATAGCCTGCGCGGATCGTGCGCTGCTGGCCGGAGCGCTCGCCCGCGGTGTAGCGGACCGTCACCGTCACCGGATGCTTGGGGTCGGCCGCGGTCTGCGGATCCTCGATCGAGAGATCGACGAACTCGATGCCGTAGTCGGGCACGATCCGCCCAGGCGACTGCCGGGCGAACTGCGCGAAGTAGTCGAGCACCCGCGCCTGGTTGACGATGAGATGCGGGAACTCGCTGATCCCCGTCTCATCGTCCTTCGGCCTGCCCGTGCGGATGATGTGCTCGGGGTTCTCCGGATCCGGATTCCAGAAGCACATCTCCGTGATGTGGTAGCCCTCGCGCATGATCTCCTCGGCGAACCCGAACGCCTGGAAGGTCTCGACCGAGCGCGCCTGGATGCCGTCTGCCTGACCGATGACGAGGCGGCCGTCGCGCTTCTCGATGATGCGCGTGTTGACGTCGGGATACTGAGCCAGCTGCGCGGCTGCGACCATGCCGGCCGGGCCGCTGCCGACGATGAGGACGTCGACGACGTCGGGCAGCGCCTCAGGTCTGTCGATTCCGTACCCTGCGGCGTCTTCGATCCGCGGATCCGCGGACACGTAGCCGTCCTGGTGGAAGTGCATCTCAGCCTCCGGTCTCTCACACGCCGTTGTGCGCCGCGGCCACCGCAGGTCACTGTGATCCGGCGCGCATCCTGTGATCCAGATCGTATCAGTTCATATACGATCGAGTGCAATCGCCCCCGAGCAGTGGGCAACGGCCCACTTCCCCTTGTCGGTCGGCGTTGTATCGTATACGATCCAAGAAGTTCAGGACGAAGGAGTGAGGGCTCGATGACGACCGCAGATTCGACGACGACAGGTGCCGCGACCCCAGCCGACAGGGTGGCAACCCCCGCCGACCGCGTCACGGCAGCGCCGACCCGCCCGGGCAAGGTCATCGCCGTCCACGTGGCCTACGAGTCCCGCGCCGCTCAGCGCGGCAGCAGCCCCGCAGCACCCTCCTACTTCCTCAAGGCGACGAGTTCGATCGCCGCCTCCGGTGCGACGATCGAGCGCCCCGCCGGCACCGAGCTCCTCGCCTTCGAAGGCGAGATCGCCGTCGTCATCGGCACCCCCGCCCACCGGGTGACCGCTGAGAGCGCATGGGATCACGTCGCCGGCGTCACTGCGGCGAACGACTTCGGCCTCTACGACCTCAAATCCCCCGACAAGGGCTCGAACGTCCGCTCGAAGAGCCGGGACGGCTACACCCCGCTGGGTCCCGACCTCATCACCGCCGCCGAGGCGGACCCCCGGTCCCTGCGCATCCGCACCTGGGTCAACGGCTCCCTCGTCCAAGACGACGGCACCGGTGACGACCAGCTGATCTTCCCGCTCGCCCAGATCATCGCCGACCTCAGCCAGCACTTCACGCTCGAGCCCGGCGACGTCATCCTCACCGGCACCCCCGCCGGGTCGAGCGTCGTCGTCCCCGGCGACGTCGTCGAGGTCGAGGTGAGCACCACCTCGGCGAGCACGGGGGAGGAGCTGAGCTCCGGTCGCCTGCGCACCGAGGTCGTCGAGGGTCCCGGTGACTTCGACGCCGAACTCGGCAGCGTTCCCGCCGTGACCGAGGCCCTCACCGTCGACGCCTGGGGTACCCGCGAGGCAGCGGGACTGCCCGCCGAGAGCGGCACAGCCCTTCCCACGGAGAACAGCACCGCTCTCCCCGCCGACCTGCGCGCGAAGCTCGAGCAGGCCCCGACCGCAGGGCTCTCCGCCCAGCTGCGGGCCCGCGGTCTCAACAACGTCGTCATCGAAGGCGTCCGCCCTCTGCGGGCCGGCTACCGCCTCGTCGGGGTCGCCAAGACCCTGCGCTTCGTCCCGAACCGCGAAGACCTCTTCGCCTCCCACGGCGGCGGCTACAACGCACAGAAGCGCGCCTTCGACAGCCTCCGCTCCGGCGAGGTCATCGTCATCGAGGCGCGCGGCGAATCGGGGTCGGGCACCCTCGGCGACATCCTCGCCCTGCGTGCGAAGGCCCTCGGCGCGGCCGGAGTCGTCACCGACGGGGGAGTCCGCGACTCCACCGAGGTGGCCGGCATCCTCCCCGTGTTCGCGACCGCTGCGAATCCTGCGGTCCTCGGCCGCAAGCACGTGCCGTGGGAGTCCGACGTCGCCGTGGCCTGCGGAAACGCGACCGTGCTGCCCGGTGATGTGATCGTCGGCGACGACGACGGTGTCATCGTCATCCCTCGGGACCTCGCCGAGGAGGTCGTCGACGCAGCTCTGGCCAAGGAGGTCGAGGACGGCTGGGTCGCCGCGCAGGTCGCCGCGGGCCACCCGATCGAGGAGCTCTTCCCGCCCAAGGGCGAGTGGAAGGCGAAGTTCGAGGAATGGAAGTCCTCGCGATGACAGCAGAGACCACCAGCAGCGCAGAGACCACGCGCCCGCTGAGCAAGGCGGAGCACGCTTACCGGTGGATCCGCGAACGCATCGCCGACCACACCTTCGTCGCCGGTGACAAGCTCGTGCTCTCCCAGATCGCCGTCGACCTCGACACCTCGGTCGTTCCCGTCCGGGAGGCGATCCGCCGCCTCGAAGCCGATGGTCTCGTCACCTTCGAACGCAACGTCGGGGCGCGCGTCGCGATGGTCGACTATCGCTCGTACGTCCAGTCGATGGAGGCCGTCGCCGTCCTCGAAGGCGCCGCCACCGCGCAGGCGCTCACCCACATCACCGCCGCCGACCTCGCCGAGGCCGAAGCCCTCAACGAGGACATGCGCGCCCTGCTCGAGAACTTCGACCCGCTCGCCTTCACCCGTCTCAACCACGCCTTCCACGCGGCGCTCTTCGCCCGCTGCCCCAACGACCGGCTGCGCACCCTCGTCGCCATCGAATGGGACCGGCTGGCCCACCTGCGGGACTCGACGTTCTCCTTCGTCCCCGACCGGGCGCAGGAATCCGTCGACGAGCACTCCCGGATCATCGCACTCATCCGGGCGGCCGCCTCGGCGGATGAGGTCGAACGCGTCGTCCGCGCCCACCGCACCGCCACACTCCACAGCTACCAGGAAGCCACCCAGGCACCCGCCACCGGCAACCCCGCCACCGAAGCACCAGAGAGGGACCAGTCATGACCGAGCCCACTGCAGCGATCACCCCGCCGGCGAACCTGCCGGAGAAGATCCGCCACTACATCGGCGGCGAGTTCGTCGACTCCCTCGACGGCGACGAGTTCGACGTCATCAACCCGGTGACGAACGAGCCCTACATCAGGGCCGCCTCGGGGAAGAAGGCCGACATCGACCGCGCCGTGGCCGCCGCGAAGACCGCGTTCGAGGACGGACCGTGGCCGACGATGCTCCCGCGGGAACGCGCGCGGGTGCTCAACAGGATCGCCGACATCGTCGAAAGCCGCGAGGACGAACTCGCTGAGATGGAGTCCTTCGACTCGGGGCTGCCGATCACCCAGGCCAAGGGTCAGGCGCGTCGGGCGGCGGAGAACTTCCGCTTCTTCGCCGACCTCATCGTCGCCCAGGTCGACGACGCGTACAAGGTGCCCGGCCGTCAGGCCAACTACGTCAACCGCAAGCCCAAGGGCGTCGCCGGTCTCATCACCCCGTGGAACACCCCGTTCATGCTCGAATCGTGGAAGCTCGCTCCGGCGATCGCGACAGGCAACACGGTCGTGCTCAAGCCCGCCGAGTTCACCCCGCTCTCGGCGTCCCTGTGGCCGGGCATCTTCGAGGAGGCGGGCCTGCCCACGGGCGTGTTCAACATGGTCAACGGCTTCGGCGAGGAGGGCTTCGCCGGCGATTCCCTCGTCAAGCACCCCGACGTCCCGCTCATCTCCTTCACCGGTGAGTCCTCGACCGGGCAGACGATCTTCGCCAACGCCGCCCCCTGGCTCAAGGGCCTGTCCATGGAGCTCGGCGGCAAGTCCCCGGCCGTCGTCTTCGCCGACGCCGACCTCGACGCCGCGATCAACGCGACGATCTTCGGCGTCTTCTCCCTCAACGGGGAACGCTGCACGGCCGGTTCGCGCATCCTCGTCGAGGAGTCGATCTACGACGAGTTCGTCGAGCGCTACGCCGCGCAGGCGAAGCGCGTCAAGGTCGGTCTGCCTTCGGATCCCGACACCGAGGTGGCAGCGCTCGTCCACCCCGAGCACTACGAGAAGGTCATGTCGTACGTCGAGATCGGCAAGGGCGAGGCCCGCCTCGTCGCCGGCGGCGGCCGTCCCGAGGGCTTCGAGACCGGGAACTTCGTCGAACCCACCGTCTTCGCCGACGTCATGCCCGATGCGAGGATCTTCCAGGAGGAGATCTTCGGCCCCGTCGTCGCGATCACCCCGTTCTCCACCGACGAGGAGGCGCTCGCTCTGGCGAATGACACGAAGTACGGTCTCGCCGCGTACATCTGGACCTCCGATCTCAAGCGGGCGCACAACTTCTCGCAGGCCGTCGAATCCGGCATGGTGTGGCTGAACTCGAACAACGTCCGCGACCTGCGCACCCCCTTCGGCGGCGTCAAGGCCTCGGGCCTCGGCCACGAGGGCGGGTACCGGTCGATCGACTTCTACACCGACCAGCAGGCCGTGCACATCAACCTCGGCGAGGTCCACAACCCCGTCTTCGGGAAGCAGTGAGAGGAACCGACATGACCCAGACCATCCCCACCCCCTCCGTCCCTGCCCCCGACGTCGTGCGCTGTGCGTACATGGAGATCGTCGTCACCGACCTGAAACGGTCCCGCGACTTCTACGTCGACGTCCTCGACCTGCAGGTCACGTGGGAGGACGAGACCACCGTCTACCTGCGGTCGATGGAGGAGTTCATCCACCACAACCTCGTCCTCCGGCAGGGCCCGGAGGCGGCCGTGGCCGCGTTCTCGTTCCGGGTGCGCAGCCCGGAGGAGGTCGATGCCGCCGAGGCGTTCTACCGTGAGCTCGGATGTCCCACCCAGCGGCGGGCCGAGGGCTTCGTCCGCGGGATCGGGGACTCCGTGCGCGTGCAGGATCCGCTCGGCTTCCCTTACGAGTTCTTCTACGATGTCGAGCACGTCGAGCGTCTCGCGTGGCGCTACGACCTCTACTCGCCGGGAGCGCTCGTGCGCCTCGACCACTTCAACCAGGTCACCCCCGATGTGCCGAAGGCCGTCGGCTACATGGAGGACCTGGGCTTCCGGGTCACCGAGGACATCCAGGACGGCGACGGCACGGTCTACGCGGCATGGATGCGGCGCAAACCCACCGTCCACGACACCGCGATGACCGGTGGTGACGGTCCCCGCATGCACCACGTCGCGTTCGCCACGCACGAGAAGCACAACATCCTCGCGATCTGCGACAAGCTGGGTGCCCTGCGGATGTCCGATGCGATCGAACGCGGGCCGGGCAGGCACGGGGTCTCGAACGCCTTCTACCTCTACCTCCGCGACCCCGATGGACACCGCATCGAGATCTACACGCAGGACTACTACACCGGCGACCCCGACAATCCGCGGGTGACCTGGGACGTCCACGACAATCAGCGCCGCGACTGGTGGGGCAACCCGGTCGTGCCCTCGTGGTACACCGACGCCTCGACGGTCCTCGACCTCGAGGGCAAGCCGGTGCCGCTGACCGCGCGCACCGATGACTCGGAGATGGAGGTGACGATCGGCGCCGATGGCTTCTCGTACACGCGCCGGGAGGACGCCGAGAACGACTTCGCGAAGCATTCGGGGTCGGACGACGGCGAGAGCGAATTCAAGCTCGGCCACCAGCTCTGAGACACCCTGAGCTCTGAGACAGCTTGAGTTCCGAGAAGGAGGACGACCATGCTCGATGAGACCGTCATCGCCGGCATCGCCGATGATCTCGCCGAGGCCGAACGCGCCGGTGCGAGGATCGGCCTGCTCACGGCTGCACACCCCGAGATGACCGTCGAGGACTCGTATGCGGTGCAGGCCGAATGGCGCCGCCGCGGGGAGGCCGCGGGACGGCGCGTGGTCGGGCACAAGATCGGGCTGACCTCGAAGCCGATGCAGCAGGCCACCGGCATCACCGAACCCGACTACGGGACGATCTTCGCCGACCAGGTCTATGAGACCGGGTCCGTCATCGACCATGGGCAGTACTCGGGGGTGCGCGTCGAGGTCGAACTCGCCTTCGTCCTCGGTCAGGACCTGACCGGCCCGGGGGTGGGTCTCACCGATGTCCTCAGGGCCACCGAGTACGTAGTCCCGGCGCTCGAGATCCTCTCTTCGCGCATCGAGATGGAGGGGCGGACCATCGTCGACACGATCGCTGACAACGCCGCCCTCGGGGCGATGGTCCTCGGCGGTCGTCCCGTGCCCGTCGACGCACTCGACCTTCGGTGGGTCTCGGCCCTGCTCTACCGCAACGAGACGATCGAGGACTCCGGGGTCGCCGCCGCTGTCCTCGACCACCCGGCCCGCGGCATCGCATGGCTGGCGAACAAGCTTGCCGACCACGGAGTGATCCTCCGCGCGGGGGAGACCGTGCTCGCCGGGTCGTTCACCCGCCCGATGTGGGTTCATCCCGGTGACACCGTCCACGCCGACTTCCGGGATCTGGGGGTCATCACATGTCGTTTCGCCTAGACCTGCCGCCGACCCTCGCCGACCGTCTCGCCGGCCTGACCCCGGGCGGGCACCTGGCCGGCATGTGGGTGACCTCGGGTTCGCCCGTGGCCGCGGAGATCGCCGCGTCGTCGGGACTCGACTGGGTGCTCCTCGACGCTGAACATTCGCCGATCGGGCTGGAGACGACGACCCCACTGCTCCAGGCGATGAACGGCTGCCCGGCGACCCCCGTCGTCCGCGTGCCCGTCCTCGATCGGGTCCTCATCAAGCAGTTCCTCGACCTCGGCGCGCAGAACCTGCTTGTGCCGATGGTCGACACCCGCGCCGACGCCGAGGAGGCCGCCCGGTCCGTGCGCTACCCGCCGCACGGGGTGCGCGGGGTGGGTGCGGCGCTCGCCCGCGCCTCCCGCTGGACGATGGTGCCCGACTACCTGGCCAGCGCCGATGAGCTCGTGTCCCTGACCGTGCAGATCGAGTCGGCGACCGCGGTGGACAACGCCGAGGCGATCGCCTCCGTCGAGGGCATCGACGCGGTCTTCGTCGGTCCCTCCGACCTCGCGGCGTCGATGGGTCTGCTCGGTCAGCAGACCCATCCCGAGGTCACCGCCGCGGTGCTGCGCACCTTCGAGGCCGTCCGTTCCGCCGGCAAACCCGTCGGCGTCAACGCCTTCGATCCCGTCCAGGCACGTGCCTACCTCGAGGCCGGGGCCTCGTTCGTCCTCGTCGGTGCCGACGTCGGCCTGCTCGCCCACGGTGCCCGGGCCTGGGCGAAGGAGTGGGCGAGCGGGGACTGACACCGGCGCTCTCACTCCTCGCGCTTCTGTCGACCGGTGACGATGAGGGTGGCCGCTCCGACGCCGATGAGGACGATGCCGATTCCGATGAGCATCGCGTTGCCCTCGGCTCCCGTGCGCGGCAGCTCATCGGCTGGCGCCTTGGGCTTCTCCGCCACGGGTTCGACCGGCGGGGCAGTGCTCGGTGCGGGCGTCTTCGTCGATGGCGGCGGGCTCGGCTGTTCGGGCGGGGGTGGGGTCGTCGGAGGGGCCGGCGGCGCGCTCGGCTTCTCCTCAGGCGGACGTTCGACCGTCTCCGAGGGGATGCCCCAGTCGCTCGTCCAGCCTCGGTGGACCTCATCCTCGGCGATCGACGTCACGAACGTCACCCAGCCCACCGGCATCTCGATCGGCTCCGTGCTCACACTTGCCGTGCCCTCCTGATCGGCGACGACGGTGAAGTCCTGGACGTCGATCTCCGTGCCCGAGGCCTCGGGCGACTGCTTCGGCTGCGCGTCGGTGCGGTAGGCGGTCACGGTGAGCTTCGCCTCGGCGCCGGGACGCAGCCCGGACACCGCGATCTCGTCGGTGACCTGGGCGCCGGCGATCTCGGCCTGCGTGCTCGCCGTCGGCGTCCACGGGACGAACCCGGTCTCCTTCGGCTGTCCGTGGACGCCCGTCCATTCCTTCGTCGTCTCGTCACCGGCGATGGTCTCGGTGAAGTACACCCACCCGCGGAAGTCCGCAGGGATCCGGATCCCCGCCGAGGTGTGCGTCCCGTTCCCGATGTCTCTCGAGGTCACGGTGCCGATCGACTCGGCATCGTCGTTCTTCTTCCCGACCGTCGGTTTCGTCCTCGTCGCCCACAGCTCGTGGACGACGGTGACGGTGTCATCACCGATGAGCCCGGCGACCGTGAAGATGTCGGTGACCTCGTCGCCCGGCTGCGGCGTCTGCTCGGAGATCTCCGTGGTCACACGCGGTTGGGAGGTGAGGTCAACCTCGGCGGAATCGGTGACCGTCGTGGGCTCATCGGGCGTGATGACCCGCTGCACTCGGGTCCCCGAAGTCGGTGCGAAGAGCTTGACCGTGGTCGGGGCGAGACTCGCCTCGGCACTCACCGCCACGGTGCCCGGCTGTGAGGCGGTGAGCTTCGCAGTGGCCGGTTTCTCTCCGCTCGTCACACTTGTCGGCCCGTCGGCCCCGGTGATCGTCAGGGTGATCGGGACGTCGGGCACCTCCGTGTCCGAGGCCGAGGTGAGCGAGACGGTGAGGGTGACCGTGTTCGTCGTCGGCAGGCTGAGCTCCTTGCCGTCGTCGGGCTTCGCGTCGTACGGCTCGAGCTTCGGCATGTCGAGGACCGGTTCGAGGTCGACGGACAGCGTATAGGGGCCGGCGAACCGCTTCGCTTCGGCGGTGATCTGCGCATACTTCTTCGCGGCACCGGCGAACTTCTTCCCCAGCTCGTCCGGCTCCTGCGGGGGAACCGTGTGGTCGTGGTCGATCCGCTTGTCCGCGCGGGCGATCGCGCTGAGCGCCGCCTGGACATCGGCGGAGTCCGAATCGGAGTACTTGCTCAGCGCCCACGCCGTCTGCGGGGCCGTCACCGTCTGCGCCTTCGCATCGGTGAAGTTCTCCGGCAGCGGGGACTGCTTGCCCGCGTCGATGCAGTACGCGTAGGTGTCCGGGAACGTGCGGTAGGCGCCGTACCAGGTCCTGCCCTCGGGCGCCTCATACCAGAGGCCGGGCCCGTAGAGCTGCGACTTCGCCGACAGGGGTACCTCGCCGAGGCCGGCCTTCGCCGCCGCGGGAGACGATCCCAGGGCGGTGAGAAGGGCCAGGACGAGGAGGGTGAGGACGAACGGGTGCGTGTGTGGTCTGTGTGTGCTCATGCGTCGATTGCACGCCGAGTGTGCTGCGGATGACCAGAGGCGGATTCGGGCCTGTGGAAACCGTCTGAGCGTCCACAGGAATATGAGCACGAGTGAGGGCCGCGAGGTACCGGGGTGTGGAGGACAGTGGGTGCGGGCTGACGTGGGGGAGCGGTTCGGGCTGCTCGGTCGGGCGCGGTGGTCGACCGGATCCAGGGGATGAGAGGGAGTCGCCGTCCACAGGGAAATAAGCACGAGTCGACGTCAGCGCGAGGTGGCGGGAAGGTGGGAGAGTCCGAGGACGGGAGGCGAAGTGGGCTCAGAACGTTGGTGCGTTGTCGCCCGGGCATGACAAGCGTTGTCGCCGAAACTCAGGTGCGTTGTTGCCGAACAGACACGCAGCGCTCGGCCCTGTGTCAGTGTTCGACCGTAGACTGGACGAGCAGAAGCAGAGAACGCCCTGAACAGCGGCGTGGGAGTGCCCCACGGAGAAGGACGAGATATGTCGGAACAGTCGGGCCCAGGACAGGGCCAGGGCCCGAATCGGCCCGGTGATCGGCCCGGTGCCCCGAACCATCCCGTCCCTCCGCCGCACGTTCCGGGTCCGCAGGGTGGTCAGCGCTCCGGACCGCCCCCGATGCAGGGTCAGCCCCCGATGCAGGGCCAGCCGATGCAGCACCCGGGACCGGTGTCGGGCCTGCAGGGCCAGCCGATGGTGCAGGGCCGGAATCCGCAGCAGTTCGCGGGCCCGCCGCAGGGTCAGCCGCCGATGCAGGGCCAGCCCGCGATGCAGCAGGGCCCGCAGCAGTTCGCCGGGCCACCCGGCAGCATGAGGCCCCCGCGCGTCGATCCGCGCCGCAGCAACGACCGCTTCCGACCGCGACCGCGACAGACTCAGCGCACCGAACACTCCGGCCAGGCTCACCCCGGCCAGCACCAAGGCCAACCACCCCATAACCAGCCCCACCCGTACCGGGCCCAGCCGCACCCGCGCCTCATGCAGCAGCGGGTCTACGAACAGCCGCGCTTCGCCCCGACCGTGACCCAGGAGATGCGGGTGCGCGCGCAGATGCAGGCACCCCAGCAACGCGTCGCCGAGACCGCATGGACCGGGGCCGTGCGGCGTGCGGAACCGCCACCCGAACCCGGATCGACGGGCAACGTCGTCCGCCTCGTCCTCGCCATCCTCGCCGTCTGCGTGCTCGTCTTCGGTCTCCTCGTCATGGCGATCTTCGGCGGCTACAACTTCGGCACCCGCCTCTTCGGCCTCATCGGCCTCTCCGCGATCCCGCTCATCGGGATCATCGCCTACGTCCTCTGGCTCGACAGGTGGCGGCCGCAGCCGAAGCTCATCCTCGGCCTCTGCCTCCTCTGGGGCGCGGTCGCCTCGGTGGGGCTCACACTCTTCGTGTCCTTCATCAGCGAGGTCGCGCTCTCCCTCGTCGGCGTCGGCGGCGTCCCCGACGTCTTCGCCACCGTCGTCCAGGCCCCGATCGTCGAGGAGACGGTGAAGACCTCCCTCCTCGTCGTCATCGTCCTTCTCGCCCGCCGTCACTTCGACGGACCCCTCGACGGCCTCGTCTACGGCGCCCTCATCGGCGCGGGCTTCGCGTTCACGGAGAACGTCCTCTACCTCGGCGCCGCGTGGGAGGAGAGCACCTCGGGGCTCTGGGTGACCTTCGTGCTCCGCTGCCTGTGCTCGCCCCTGCTCCACACCGCGTTCTCCACCTGGGCGGGAGTGACGATCGGCTTCGCGGCCCGCAAATGGCCGTGGTGGGCCGTGGTCCTCATGTGGCTGCCGGGACTCCTCATCGGCATGTGCCTCCACGCGATCTGGAACGGCTCGATGACCGGGCTCCAGCTCATCAGCCCCGTCGCCCAGATCGTCGGCCTCATCGTCTTGAGCTTCATCCTCACCACCTGCTGGGTCGTCGTCGGACTCATCCTGCGCCGCAGCGAGCGCCTCCACACGCTCAACATGCTCGGCGACTACGCGAACTCCGGATGGCTCTCCCACGCCGAGGTCGACATGCTCGGCACCTGGAAGGGCCGGCGCCGCGGCAAGCGCTGGGCGAAGTCGTTCCCCGGCGGCAAGGAGGAGATGCGCACGATGATCCGACTGGCCGGTCAGCTCACGACCACCCGGATGCGTCTGCTCGCCGGCCTCGGCGGACCGAAGGAGAAGACCATCGAAAGCTTCGAGCTGGGCGAGTTCTCCGACGCCCGCGACCGACTGCTGGCAGCCGCCAAGGGCGGGGCGAGGCCGGCCTCGTGATCGTCGTCGACATCATCATCGTCCTCCTCGGCATCGGTGCGCTCTTCCTCGGATTCCGGCAGGGCTTCATCGTGGGACTGTGCACGGTCGTCGGCTTCGTCGTCGGCTGGATCGCCGGACGCCTGCTCTCCCCGCTCGTCGAGAACCTCTCCGCAGGCACCTCGGCGATGGAGAACCCCGGCGTCATCGCTCTCCTCGCCGCCATGCCCTTGGTCCTCAGCGTCCTCTTCGCCTTCGCCGGCAACGCGATCGGCACGTGGATCCGCAAAGCCATGGACTCCGAGCTCGGCCAGGGCATCGACTCGATCGGCGGGACGGTGACCGCGGGCATCGTCTATGTCCTCGTCGTCTGGCTCGCCGCCGGATTCGTCCGCGCCACGCCGCTCGTCGAACCCAACCGGTGGGTCGCCGAATCCGCCGTCATCGCCGCGATCGACCGGACCATCCCGTACTCCTCGCAGGTGGCGCTGGGCGACCTCGCCTCGACCCTGCGTGCCACCGGCTTCCCGCAGGTGTTCTCCGGCCAGACCGAGCAGATCCGCGGGGTTGGCGAACCCGATACGGGAATGGTCGACGTCGGCAGGAAGGTCGAGGAGTCCGTCGTCAAGATCACGACGACGACCACGACGTGCTCGGCCGGGTCCGAGGGCACGGGGTTCGTCTACGACAACGGCCTCGTGGCGACCAACGCCCACGTCGTCGCCGGCTCCACGGGCCTGGCGGTGCAGGTCGGAGGCACCGGTCGTCCCTACTCCGCCGAGGTGGTCGAATTCGATCCCGAAGCCGACGTCGCCGTGCTCCGGGTTCCCGACCTCGACGCACCTGCCCTCGAGTTCGGCTCCCCGGCCGGTCCCGGCGACGACTCCGTCGTCGTCGGCTACCCCGGCAACGGCCCGTACACGATCTCCCCGTCACGGGTGCGCGAGAAGATCAACGCCCGCGGCCTCGACATCTACGACGAGGACAGCGTCGTGCGCGAGGTGTACTCGGTGCGCGGCATCGTCCGCGAAGGCAATTCGGGCGGGCCGCTGCTCGACGCGGACGGCAACGTCATCGGCATGGTCTTCGCCCGTTCGGCCACCGACGAGGAGACCGGCTACGCACTCACCCGCGCCGAGATCCGCGACGAACTCCAGTCGGGCGCGAACAGCACCACCCCGCAGCCGACCGGGCAGTGCACGAAATAAGACGAGTGCACGAAATAGGGCAGTGCCCGAAGCAGACCGCGCTCAGGCGAGGTCGAGGCCGGCGAGGACCGCGCGGTGGTCGCTCGTGCCCTGGTCGAGGACGCGGTCGGAGGTCACGTCGAAGCCGCGGTAGAGGATGTGGTCGAGACGCGTCACCGGGAAGACCGCCGGCCACGTGAACCCGAAGCCGCCGCGGGCCTCGACGCGGGAGTCCTCGAGCGGAGGAACGAGTTCGGAGAAGTTCCGGTCCGTCGTCGCCGTGTTGAAGTCACCGGCGACGATGATCTGCGCGGACTCGTCGGCGGCGACGACCGTGGAGAGTCGGCGCAGCGCGGCGTTGCGCATCGCCTCCTTGCCGGGACGCACCGAGGGCATGTGCACGGCGTAGAAGCGCACCTTGCCGTGATCGGTCGTCACCGTCGTCGCGAACGCCCGCTGCCACGGCAGACCCAGGTCGACCTCCTCGGGGGCCGACATCGGCCACTTCGACCACACCCCGACGGTGCCCACCACGCGCGAGTACTCGAACGATGAGTCGAGCTGCTTGCGGATGATCCTGCCCGAGAGCGATTCGAGCTCCTGGATCGTGAGGATGTCGGGTTCGGCGTCGATGAGGCTCTGCGCGGTCGCCGTCGGCTGCGGCAGCCTGGCCCCGACGTTCTGCGTACCGACGGTGAGATCGGGAGTCCCGGACTCCTCGGCGGGCAGCAGCGCCCCACCGAACATCGTCAGCCACACGATCGAGGGCAGGAGCACGCCGAGCGCGGAGAGGATGGAGAAGCGGAAGAGCGCCATGAGGAGGATGAGTCCGACGAACACCCCGGTCCACGGCAACACGCTCTCGACGAGGAGGGCGATGCCGCCCCTGGCGGGCAGCAGGTCGTGGAGCAGGAGGAACGCAGCATAGAGGATGCCGAAGACGAGTGCGGTGACTCCCTTCGCGGACCTCCGCGCGGGCTTGGTTCGGGGGTATGCCTGATTCATCGATTAGACAGCCTAACCGTGAAGTCTGGCCCCCTCCTGGGTGAGTGGTGCGATCCGCGTCACCGGTGCGCGGTCGCCGACCACACGGTGACGTCGGGGTGCGTGTCGTACCGGTAGCCTGATCCCCGCATCGTGCGGATGACCGAGGAATGCTCGCCGAGGCGGCGGCGCAGCCGGCGGATGTGGACGTCGACGGTGCGTTCGTCCGGTTCGTCCGCGCCCGACCACACGGCGGCGATGAGCGCTTCGCGCGGCAAAGTCTCATCGGCATGGGAGACGAGGGTGGCGAGCAGGTCGAACTCCTTCGTCGTGACGTCGACGAGTTCGCCCTCGATGCGCACCTCCCGGCGGGGGATGTCGATGCGCAGGCGCTCGGCGGCCTTCTCCGGGAAGCTCTCGGACTCCCGCAGGGCCGGGGGGTGGATGCGGTTGGGAATGCGGGAGCGGACCGGTCCGTGCGTACCGGCCGGGGTGCCGCTGGCGGCGGGGGAGCCGGTGGCGACGGCGCGCACCGCGTCGATGTCGCTGCCGCGACCCTCGGGGGCCAGGGCGATGACGGCCTGCGTCTCCGCCTGCGAGGCGAGCTCCTTCGCATACGCCTGGAGCTCACCGGCGATCGCGGAGAGGTTCGTGCCGTCGGCGGCGGCCTTCGACTCGTCGAGGCCGATGTAGACGATGATGCCGCGGGCGGCCTTCGGCGAGGGCACGACCCCGGAGGGACCGTACGTGTGCGGGGGGTTCTGCGGGTCGACGGCGCTCAACCTGGCTCCTGCCCGCCGGACGGCGACTGCGCTGCGGGGGTGGACGTAGTTCGGTTCTGGGTTCGGCATACCTGTCCTCTGAATGGTGAGGTGGGATCCGCTGCGTTGACGACGTGCACTCGTTCGCGGTCGGACAGCGGAAGGACGATCACCGACGACGAACGCAGGGCATGCACATGGCTGCCGCACACATTCGAGGCTGATACGTCGCAGAGGTCATGGCTTCATTATTCGTCACACTCATCAGGGGGTGCAAAGGATTCGCCGCTTTTGAGACGACTGTGACGGAATATGACGAACCGGGTCTGGTCGACGACCCTAGTCGACGATGCCGTACATCCGGTCGCCGGCGTCGCCGAGTCCGGGAACGATGTAGCCCTGTTCGTTGAGGCGCTCGTCGAGGGCGGCGGTGTAGATCTCGACGTTCGCCGACTGCCCGTAATCCGCCTCGATGCGCTGCACGCCCTCGGGGGCGGAGACGAGGCACACCGCGGTGACGTCACGGGCGCCGCGGGCCAGGAGGAAGTCGATGGCCATGGCCAGGGTGCCTCCGGTCGCGAGCATCGGGTCGACGACGAAGATCTGCCGACCGCTCAGGTCATCGGGCAGACGGTCGGCGTACGCGGTGGGCTCGAACGTCGTCTCGTCGCGGACCATGCCGAGGAAACCCACCTCGGCGGTGGGCAGGATGCGCAGCATCCCGTCGAGCATGCCGAGGCCGGCCCGGAGGATCGGGACGACGACGGGACGGGGTTCGGCCAGGCGCGTGCCGGTGAACGTCGCGACCGGGGTCCTGCCCTCACGGTCTTCGACGGCGACCGAGCGCGTCGCCTCGTAGGCGAGCAGCATGACGAGCTCCTCGGTGAGCTGCCGGAACCGCGCGGAATCGGTGGACTCGTCGCGGAGGACGCTGAGCTTGTGGGCGATGAGCGGGTGATCGGCTACGTGAAGGCGCATACAGGAAATGGTACGTCGAAACACCTGCGCGGAATGCGCGGATCCTGTGGTGAAAGGACTGCGAAGAGTCCACAATGGAGACATGTCCTACTTCAGTGAGATCCTCGCCGACACCGGCGACGGCTTCCGAGCCCTCGACGTCGACGTCCGTGACGCCACGGACCTCGACAGCCTCGTCGACATGATGCGCACCACCGGCTCCGACGACGGCGAGGCGATCGCGGTCATCGAACACGAGGACGAATGGTTCGGCCTCGTGCGCCTGTGTGAGGACAACGAGGTCAAGGTCTTCCTCTCCGACCTCCGCGCCGTCGAACTCAGCCCCTTCGCCGTGATCTTCACCGACTACCTCGACTCCCGCCCCGACGCCTACGAGGCCGAGCCGGAGGAGGAGTTCGGCCTCGACGAGGAGGCATCGGCCTCCGATGAGGACGAGGACGAGGAGGATGAGGAGGTCGAGATGCTCGATTTCGACGGCGACGCCGAATGGGGCGGGGACGCCGACATCTATGCCGACCGAGGACTGCCTGCGGCCGACCTCATCGAACAGGTCGAGAAGTACCGGTCCGACCCGGCCCGTGTCGTCGCCCACGTCGGCGAGACCGTGGGCTTCGCCGACCAGCTCGAGGCCGCACGCTGAACCCGGGTCAGCCGCCGACCGAACTCGGGTTCGGCGGGCATGCCGAGTTCTCCGCGTGGATGGCCCTCGCCCTCGCCGAGGCGGCCGAAGCGTCCCGACATGACGACGTTCCCGTCGGGGCGCTCGTCCTCGACGGGTCGGGACGGATCATCGGGACCGGACACAACCGGCGCGAGATCGATGCGGACCCGCTCGGACACGCCGAGCTCATCGCTCTGCGGTCCGCCGCCGAGGCGACCGGGCGGTGGCGCCTCGACGGCTGCACCCTCGTCGTCACCCTGGAACCCTGCGTGATGTGCGCCGGGGCGATCGTCGGCTCCCGGATCGCCCGCCTCGTCTTCGGTGCCTTCGACGACAAGGCCGGGGCCGTCGGTTCCGTCTGGGACATTCCCCGCGACCGCGCCGCCCTCCATCACCCCGAGGTCTACGCGGGTGTGCAGGCGAGTGCGTGCGCTGCCCTGCTCACCGACTTCTTCGCCGCGAAGCGGGCATGAACCGGCGTGACCGCTCTCACGGGTTGAGGATTTGGCCCGCTCGCCGCACCGACTGTATTGTTGTCGGCGGTGGCGTGTCCGAGCGGCCGAAGGTGCAACACTCGAAATGTTGTGTACGGTAACCCCGTACCGTGGGTTCAAATCCCACCGCCACCGCCAAAGGAAACCCCTGGTCAGCCAGGGGTTTTCTGCTGTCCGGGGCACAATCGGGACTGCACCGGTCGTACACTGGTGGCAGTGGGGCCGGGATCCGCCCGGCGCTCCTGTGACGATTGACACACATGCACGTGTGCGGCCAGACTGTCCAGATGAAACAGAAATAGTTTTCCGCATCATGGAAGTGCCGGAGTCGGCCTTCCCGCGGGTGCTGTCTCGTTTCAATGCGCACGTTCAAGGCGCAGGGCCACGACGACGATGTCGCGGCCGATCAAATCGAACAGTTTGAGGTGGTCCATGACAATGGCAGACAAACACGTATCGGATGACGAGCGGGGGTCGGAGACCAGCGTCCCCGATCGCAGCAGTCCGAGTGCACTGGACAGATTCTTCGAGATAACCAAGCGCGGCTCCTCGGTGCGCCAGGAGATCCGCGGCGGCATCGTCGCCTTCGTGGCGATGGCCTACATCGTCGTGCTCAACCCGCTCATCCTCGGCGGGTCCGCCGACGTCACCGGCGGCACGCTCGACTTCGCGCAGCTCACGGCCGTGACCGGGCTCGTCGCGGGTCTCATCACGATCCTCTTCGGCGTCGTCGCGAGACTGCCGTTCGCCCTCGCCGCAGGCCTGGGCATGAACAGCTTCCTCGCCGTCTCCGTCGTCCAGGAGGTCACGTGGGCCGAGGCGATGGGGCTGGTCATCATCAACGGCATCATCATCGTCCTCCTCGGCGCCACCGGCATCCGCACCGCGATCTTCAACGCCGTGCCCCACGCGCTGAAGATCGCCATCACCGTGGGCATCGGACTCTTCATCGCCTTCATCGGCTTCGTCAACTCCGGGTTCGTCACCCGCACCCCGGCCGGACCCCCGGTCCAGCTGGGCCAGGACGGGTCGATCACCTCGCTGCCGACGCTCGTCTTCATCGGCGCGCTCATCCTCATCGGGGTGCTCGTCGCCCGCAAGGTGCCCGGCGGCATCCTCATCGGGATGATCGTCGCGACGATCGCGGCGATCATCATCCAGGCGTTCGCGAAGCTCGGCACCGTCGGCGACCCGGTCAACCCCGACCCCCAGGGCTGGAACCTCAGCGCACCGCAGCTGCCCAGCCAGGTCGTCGCCCTGCCCGACTTCTCGCTCATCGGCGCCTTCGACCTCTTCGGGTCCTTCGAGCGCATCGGCGTGCTCGCGGCGACGATGCTCGTCTTCACCCTCGTGTTCACGAACTTCTTCGACGCGATGGGCACAATGACGGGTCTGGCCCGCAGTGCGGGCCTGCAGACCGATGACGGGATGTTCCCCCGCATCCGCGGCGCCTTCATCGTCGAAGGCCTCGGCGCGGTCGCCGGCGGCGGTGCCTCGGCCTCGTCGAACACCGTCTTCGTCGACTCGGCGGCAGGCATCGCCGAAGGCGCGAGAACGGGTCTGGCGGCATGCGTGACCGGTGTGCTCTTCCTGCTCTCGATGTTCTTCGCCCCGCTCATCGGCGTCATCCCGATGGAGGCCGGTGCGGCCGCCCTCGTCGTCGTCGGCGCGATGATGGTCACCCAGATCCGCGAGATCGACCTGAGCGACTTCCGCACCTCGCTGCCGGTCTTCCTCACCATGGTGACGATGCCGCTGACCTACTCGATCGCCAACGGCATCGGCGTCGGCTTCATCTCGTGGGCCGTCATCCACGCCTTCAGCCGCCGCGGACAGCACGTCCACTGGCTGCTCTGGGTCGTCTCCGTCGGATTCGTCCTCTACTTCGTTCGCGGTCCCATTTCGGCTATGTTGGGAGGATGAGCATTGTGACGGAGCAGACAGTCTGGACGAAGGGGCAGATCGCCCACGGCGACTGACGCACGCCGGTCCGTCGGTGCCGTGTGCCCCGACGCCCTCACCGCTCTCCGCTGCTGTTCGCATGGATAACCAGAAGTCCGGGAGAGCGAAGGCAACTGTTCCAACCATGCACTGTGCGCCTCAGCGACGAGGCGCAGGAGGTGAGTGCGATGTCCGCGTCAACCACGGAACGCTCCCGCTGTCGGATCTCGGTCAACGGCACCGAGAAGGACTTCGACGGCCCCACACACGAAAACGCCCTCGACTTCCTCCGCGGTCAGGGGCTCACGGCAGCCAAGGAAGGCTGCGCGGAAGGCGAATGCGGAGCCTGTGCGATCCTGCTCGCCCGCCCCGACGGTGAGGGAATCCGCTGGACCTCGGTCAACGCGTGCCTGCTGCCGGCGGCCGCCCTCGACGGCCAGGAGATCATCACCGCCGAAGGCCTCGCAGAGGGCCAGACCTACCATCCCGTCCAGGAGGAGATGGCTGTGCGCGGGGGCTCCCAGTGCGGATACTGCACCCCCGGCTTCATCTGCTCGATGGCCGCCGAATACTACCGGCCCGAGCGTCCCACGGACTCCGACCCCCACCACGGTCCCAACGGCTTCGACATCCACGCCCTGTCCGGAAACCTCTGCCGCTGCACCGGCTACCGTCCCATCAAGGACGCCGCGTACGCGCTCGGAAACCCCGCCGAGGCCGATGCGCTCGCCGCTCGCCGCACCGACCCGGCCCCCGCCTCGGCGCGCACCGACCTCCACCGCCCCGACACCCCCACCGGGGAGCTGGGACGCTTCCGCCGGCCGGGCGACCTCGCCGAGGCGCTCGACATCCTCGCCGCCGAACCCGAGGTCCTCCTCGTCGCCGGCGCCACCGACTGGGGTGTGGAGGTCAACATCAAGGGCGCGCGGGCCAAGTCGCTGCTCGCGATCGACCGCCTCCCCGAACTCCGGGGGATCCGCTTCACAGAGACCCACGTCGAGATCGGCGCCGCCCACACGCTCAGCGAGATCGAACGGGAGCTCAACGGCGCCGTGCCGCTGCTGGGCAAACTGCTGCCCCAGTTTGCCTCCCGGCTCATCCGCAACGGGGCGACGATCGGGGGCAACCTCGGCACCGGTTCGCCCATCGGCGACACCCCGCCGGCGCTGCTCGCCCTCGAGGCCGAACTCGTCCTCGCCTCCGCAGACGGTGAGCGCACCGTGGCTCTGGCCGACTACTTCACCGGCTACCGGCAGACCGTGCGCGCCTCCGGCGAACTCATCAGAGCGGTGAGGATCCCGCTGCCGTTGGCCTCGCTCACCTCGTTCCAGAAGATCGCCAAACGCCGCTTCGACGACATCTCCTCGGTCGCGATCGGCTACGCCGTCGACGTCGTCGACGGGACCGTGGCCAAGGCCCGGATCGGCCTCGGCGGGGTCGCCGCGACCCCGCTGCGGGCACGGGCGACGGAGGCCGCGATCGAAGGTCGGCCGTGGAGTCTCGAGACCGTCCACTCCGCCGCGGAGGTCCTCGCCTCCGAGGGCACCCCGATGGACGACCACCGGGCGAGCTCCCGGTACCGCACCGCGATGCTGCGGTCCTCACTCGAACGCTTCTTCGCCGAACAGCTCGGCACCATGGATCAGGAGGCAGGACGATGAGCCATCTCTCCCAGCGCCCCGCCGACCCCGTCGTCGGCGAATCCCACCACCATGAGAGCGCCTTCGGCCACGTCACCGGGGCCGCCCTCTACACCGACGACCTCATCGGACGCCTCACCGGCGTCCTCCACGCCTACCCCGTCCGGTCCGAGCACGCGCACGCCCGACTCGAGAGCCTCGACACCGCCCCCGCCTACGAGATCCCCGGCGTCGTCCGAGTGATCACGGCCGCCGATGTCCCCGGCGTCAACGACCAGGGCGTCAAACACGACGAACCGATGCTGCCGACGGAGGAGATCATGTTCTTCGGCCAGCCGGTCGCGTGGGTGCTCGGCGAGGACCTCGAGGCGGCGAAGGCCGGTGCCGCGGCCGTCACCGTCGAGGCCACCCCCCTGCCCTCGCTCGTCACCGTGCGCGATGCGATCGCCGCCGGCAGCTACCACGGCGTCCAACCCGTCATCGACAAGGGCGACGTTGAGGGGGCGTTCGCCGACGCCGCGCACGTCTTCGCCGGCGAGTTCGAGTTCGCCGGGCAGGAGCACTTCTACCTCGAGACGCAGGCCTCGCTGGCCCACGTCGACGAGAACGGGCAGGTCTTCGTCCAATGCTCGACCCAGCACCCCACGGAGACCCAGGACATCGTCTCCCATGTGCTCGGGATCCCCGCCAACGAGGTGACCGTCCAGTGCCTGCGCATGGGCGGGGGCTTCGGCGGCAAGGAGATGCAGCCCCACGGCTACGCGGCCCTCGCCGCCCTCGGGGCCACACTCACCGGCCGGCCCGTGCGCCTGCGGCTCGACCGGACGCTCGACATCACGATGACCGGCAAACGCCACGGCTTCCACTCGACGTGGCGCATCGGCTTCGACTCCGAGGGCCGCATCCTCGCCCTCGACGCGACGCTCACCGCCGACGGCGGATGGAGCCTCGACCTCTCCGAACCCGTGCTCACCCGCGCGATGTGCCACATCGACAACGCGTACTGGGTGCCCAACATCCGCGTCCACGGGCGGGTCGCGAAGTGCCACAAGACCTCGCAGACGGCCTTCCGCGGCTTCGGCGGACCCCAGGGGATGCTCGTCATGGAGGACATCCTCGGTCGGGTCGCCCCGCAGCTCGGCATCGACGCCGCCGAACTGCGCCGTCGCAACTTCTACCAGGCCGGCCAGGACACCCCGTACTACCAGCCGGTGCGCCACCCCGATCGGATCGCGGCCGCCTGGGATCAGGTCATCACCTCCGCCGAGGTGGAGGCCCGGTCGGCGGAGATCGCTGCGTTCAACGCCACCCACACCGACGTCAAACGGGGTCTGGCGATCACGCCCGTGAAGTTCGGCATCTCCTTCAACCTCACCGCCTTCAACCAGGGCGGGGCGCTCGTGCTCGTGTACAAGGACGGTTCGGTCCTCATCACCCACGGCGGGACGGAAATGGGGCAGGGCCTGCACATGAAGATGCTCCAGGTCGCCGCGACCTCCCTGGGTGTGCCGCTGTCCACGGTGCGGCTCGCGCCCACGCGCACGGACAAGGTCCCCAACACCTCGGCGACGGCCGCGAGCTCCGGCTCCGACCTCAACGGCGGGGCCGTCAAGGACGCGTGCGAGCAGATCCTCGGCCGCCTCAAGCAGGTCGCCGCGGGACTCCTCGGGGCGCCCGCGCACGAGGTCGAGATCAGTCGCGGCATCGTCAGCGCGCTCTCGACGTCGAAGACGATCACGTGGGAGGAGCTGATCAACACCGCGTACTTCCAGCGGATCCAGCTCTCGGCCTCGGGCTTCTACCGCACCGAAGGCCTCCACTGGGATCTGTCGACGATGCGCGGCGAACCCTTCAAGTACTTCGCCTACGGGGTCGCAGCGAGCGAGGTCGAGGTCAGCCGCTTCGACGGCTCGTACGTTCTCCGGCGGGTCGACATCGTCCACGACGTCGGGGATTCGCTCTCCCCGCTCATCGACTTGGGCCAGATCGAAGGCGGCTTCGTCCAGGGCACCGGCTGGCTCACCCTCGAGGACCTGCGCTGGGATGAGAGCGACAAGCCCAGCCGGGGCAGGCTGGCCACGCAGGCAGCGAGCACGTACAAGATCCCGAGCTTCTCCGAGATGCCCGAGGTCTTCAACGTCTCCCTGCTCGAGAAGGCCCACGAGGAGGGTGCCGTCTACGGGTCAAAGGCCGTGGGCGAACCCCCGCTCATGCTCGCCTTCTCCGTCCGCGAGGCCCTGCGGGAGGCGGTCGCCGCCTTCGGCCGACCGGGCACCTCGGTCGAACTCGCGTCCCCGGCCACCCCGGAAGCGGTGTTCTGGGCGCTCGAGGCGGTGCGCGAGTCCGCGCCCGCCGCCGTCGTGTCATGACCTGGATGGACACCGCGGCCACGCTGCGTGCGCAGCGGGAGCCGGCCGTGCTCGTCACCCTCGCCTCCGTGCGCGGACATGCGCCCAGGGAGGCGGGGGCGAAGATGATCGTCACCGATGAGAAGGACTTCGGCACTATCGGCGGCGGCAACCTCGAGATGACCGCGGTCACCCGGGCCCGGGAGATGCTGACCGAGCTGGGTGCCGGCTCGCATGCCGAACCGGAGATGCTCACCCTGCGGCTCAACGACAAGGCACCGGCGAAGCACGGCCGCCAATGCTGCGGGGGAGAGGTCACCGTCCTCCTCGAACCGCTGCCCGTGGCCGCCTCGGTGGCGATCTTCGGCATCGGCAACATCGGACTCGAACTCACCCGCATCCTCGCCCGCCACGACCTCGACCTCGACGTCAGCGACTCCCGGCCCGAACAGCTGGCCGAGATCGACCGACTCGAACCCCCGGTGGCGAACGTCCGCCGTCACTTCGCCGTCATCGGCGAAGAGGTGCTCACGACCCTGCCCGCCGGGGCACACGTGTACATCATGACCCACGACCATGCCGAGGACCTCCACCTCTGCGACGCCGCTCTGCGCCGCGGGGACCTCGGCACGATCGGGCTCATCGGCTCGTCCGCGAAATGGCAGCGCTTCCGCAAGGCCCTCATCGCCGAAGGCCACGACCCTGAGGCCGTCGACACGATCACCTGCCCCATCGGGCTGCCCGAACTGCCGGGCAAGCATCCCGCGACGATCGCCGTGAGCGTCGCCGCGGACCTCCTCGGCCGACTGGCCTGAGCCCAGAACTCTTCCATCCCGCCTCCAGAGAGGAACCCCCATCATGCAGATCTACCGCGCCCGCGTCTTCGACACCCCCACCGACCCCTTCGCCGGAGGTGGACTGCGCTCGGGCTCCGACGTCGCCATCGTCGTCGACTCCGGGCGGATCGTCGCCCGCGCCGACTTCGCCACCGCCCGTGAGCGCCACCCCTACGCCGAGGTCGTCGACCTCCGGGCCGGGGTCCTCCTGCCCGGGTTCGTCGACACCCACGTCCACTTCCCGCAGGTCCGCGCGATCGGCCACCTCGGACGCCCGCTGCTCGACTGGCTCGACGAATGCGCCCTGCCCGAGGAGGCGAAGCTGCGCGACGAGACCTACGCCGCGGGGGTGGCGACGGACTTCCTCACGGGACTGACCTCGGCGGGGACCACCTCGGCGATGGTCTTCGGTTCGCACTTCGCGACCGCGGTCGACATCCTCTTTGCAGCCGCCGCCGAGGTGGGGCTGCGGATGACGACGGGACTGGTCACGAGCGACCGGAACCTGCCGGAGGTCCTGCTCACCGACGTCGACCGCTCCGTGGCCGAGAGTCAGCGGCTCATCGACGACTGGCACGGTCGGGGACGGCTGCGCTTCGCGGTGACCCCGCGGTTCTCGTTCTCCGCCGGTCCCGAGCTGCTCGCCGCCGGCGGCGCACTCGTCGCGGACAACCCGGGGATCTGGGTGACCTCCCACCTCAACGAGAACCGCGACGAGATCGCCGGGGTCGCCGAGATCCATCCCGAGGCGCTCGACTACCTCGACACGTACGACCGGGCGGGACTGCTCGGGGAGCGGACGATCCTCGCCCACAACGTCCACCCCCGCGACCGGGAGCTTGCGCGGATGGCCGAGGCGGGAGCGGCCGCAGCGCACTGCCCGACCTCGAACTCGGCGCTCGCCAGCGGCTTCTTCCCGCTGGGCCGCCACCTCGATGCCGGGGTCCGGGTGGCGCTGGGCTCCGACGTCGGCGCCGGCAACGGGTTCTGCCTGCTCAAGGAGGGGGTGCAGGCGTACTTCATGCAGCAGCTCGACCCGGCCGGCGGGGTTCCCCTGACCTCGACGCATCTCCTCCACCTCGCCACCGCCTCAGGTGCTGCGGCCCTCGACCTCGACGCCGAGGTGGGGGATCTGTCCGTGGGCAAGCGCTTCGACGCCGTCTACGTCGACCCGGTCGCCGGCCAACCCCTGGCCGTCGGTCTCGACTACGCAGAATCCGATGAGGATGCGCTCGCGAAGATCTTCGCCCTCGGCACGCCCGCCGACCTCACCCGGGTGTGGATCGACGGCGAACCCGTCAAGGGCTGAGGCCCCTCACTCCAGCGATTCGAGCAACCCTCCGGGCGCTCAGCCACCCCTCGCCGGGTGGCCGAGAGCCCGGAGGGTTGCTCGCGTTGAGGGGTTGACTCCCTGCGCTGCCGATGCGTATGCTGTTTTCATCCAACGGAAATGAACTTCCACGATACGGAAGTTTTGGAGAATCGCAGAGTCGCGAAGGAGATCCGATGTCGACATTCGACTTCACTCAGGCAGGCAGCTACATCCTCAACTGCTCCACCCTGCTCACCGAACTGCCCGTCCTCGACCGCGCCCAGGCCGCGAAGGACGCAGGCTTCGATCGGGTCGAGTTCTGGTGGCCCTTCGACGGCGACCCGACGCCGTCGGGGGCCGAGGTCGACGCGTTCATCGCCTCCCTCGAGTCCGCAGGCGTCGAGCTCAAAGGCCTGAACTTCTGGGCGGGCAACATGGTCGCAGGCGATCGCGGCATGGTCTCGATCCCCGGCTCGCAGGCCGACTTCGCGAAGAACGCGGAGATCGTCGCCGACATCGGCCGCCGCACCGGCTGTAGGGCCTTCAACGCCCTCTACGGTCTGCGGGTTGCGGATTCGACGCCGGAGGAGCAGGACGCCGTGGCGCTGGAGAACCTCGCCGTCGCCGCCCGTGCGGTGGCCGGCATCGGCGGCACCGTCCTCGTCGAACCCGTCTCCGGTGCCGAGGCCTACCCGCTCAAGACCGCCGCCGACGCCGCCGCGGTCGTCGAGCAGGTGAGGGCCGGCGGTGAGGGCAACATCGCCGTCCTCGCCGACTTCTTCCACATGGCCGTCAACGGCGATGATGTCGCCGCGGCCATCGAATCCGGGGCAGCGGGCTTCGGCCACATCCAGATCGCCGACGCCGCCGGCCGCGGAGCACCGGGAACCGGGCAGCTGCCGCTGCGCGAATGGATCGAACGCTCGTATGCGCTCGGCTACTCCGGTCAGATCGCTCTCGAATACAAGCAGGACCGCGAGACCGCGTTCACGTGGCTCGGACGCTGAGCAGACACCCGGTCCTCACCGACCCCCTGACAACCCCGCCCCAGAGACAAGGACACATCATGAGCAGGACAATCGCCTTCATCGGACTCGGCATCATGGGACTGCCCATGGCCAAGAACCTCGTCGACGCCGGTTTCACCGTCCGCGGCTTCAACCGCACCCCCGCCAAGGCCGAGGAGCTCGCCGCAGCCGGCGGGCAGGCAGCCGGAACGATCGCCGAGGCGGTCGACGGCGCGGACGTCATCGTCACCATGGTCCCCGACTCGCCCGACGTCGAAGCCGTCCTCACCGGGGGCGACGGCATCCTCTCAGCAGCCCAGCCCGGTGCCACCTGGATCGACTTCTCGACGATCCGGCCCGATGTCGCCAAGGAGCTCGCCGCCCAGGCCCGTGAGGCCGGGATCAGGCCCCTCGACGCCCCCGTCTCCGGTGGGGAGCCCGGGGCGATCAACGGGGTGCTCTCGATCATGGTCGGCGGAGACGACGCCGACTTCGAGTCCGCCTCCGACGTCTTCGCGGCCGTGGGCAAGACGATCGTCCACGTCGGCCCCTCGGGTGCCGGGCAGACCGTCAAGGCCGCGAACCAGCTCATCGTCGCCGGCAACATCGGACTCCTCGCCGAGGCGGTGATCTTCCTCGAGGCCTACGGCGTCGACACGACCTCGGCGCTCGAAGTCCTCGGCGGCGGACTCGCCGGGTCCAAGGTGCTCGAGCAGAAGGGGCAGAAGATGCTCGACCGCGAGTTCGCCCCCGGCTTCCGGCTCGCCCTCCACCACAAGGACATGGGCATCGTCACCGCCGCGGCCCGCGAGGCCGGGGTCGCGATCCCCCTCGGCGCCGCGGTCGCCCAGCTCGTCGCCGCGACCGTGGCCCAGGGCAACGGCGGACTCGACCATTCGGGTCTGCTCACCGTCATCGAACAGCTCTCGGGCACGACCGCCTCGGCGGGCGAGGACTCCGCAGAGGACGACACCGCACAGGAAGGGGCCGCGTGATGACGAGAATGCGCGCAGTCGACGCCATCGTCCTCATCCTCGAGAAGGAGGGCGCGACCGAGACCTTCGGCCTGCCGGGGGCCGCGATCAACCCGCTCTACTCGGCGATGCGGGCCCACGGCGGGATCCGCCACACCCTGGCCCGCCATGTCGAGGGCGCCTCGCACATGGCCGACGGATACACGCGGGCGGCCGCGGGCAACATCGGGGTGTGCCTGGGCACCTCGGGGCCCGCGGGCACCGACATGATCACCGGACTCTACGCGGCCGCCGCCGATTCGCAGCCGATCCTCTGCATCACCGGGCAGGCGCCGGTCGCCGTGCTCGACAAGGAGGACTTCCAGGCCGTCGACATCGCCTCGATCGCCGCGCCCGTGACGAAGATGGCGAAGACCGTCCTCGAAGCCGGGCAGGTGCCGGGAGTGTTCCAGAAGGCGTTCGGGCTCATGCGCTCGGCGCGCCCGGGGCCCGTGCTCATCGACCTGCCGATCGACGTCCAGCAGACCGAGATCGACTTCGACATCGACACCTACGAACCGCTGCCGGTCGAGAAGCCCGCCGCCACCTCGGCGCAGGCGGAGCGGATCCTCGACCTCATCGCTGAGGCGAAGCACCCGCTCATCATCGCCGGCGGGGGGATCATCAATGCCGATGCGAGTGAGCGCCTCGTCGAGTTCGCCGAACTCACCTCGATCCCCGTCTCACCGACGCTCATGGGGTGGGGGACGATCCCCGACAGCCACCCGCTGGCCGCGGGCATGGTCGGGATCCAGACGCACGTGCGCTACGGCAACGCGACGTTCCTCGACTCCGACCTCGTCATCGGCATCGGCAACCGTTGGGCCAACCGCCACACCGGTGACCTCGAGGTCTACCGGCGAGGCCGGACTTTCGTCCACATCGACATCGAGCCGACCCAGATCGGGCGGGTCTTCGCCCCCGACTACGGGGTGGTCTCCGATGCCGGGGCCGCCCTCGACGCACTGCTCGCCGCCGCGCGGGAGCGGGCTGCGGGGCCGAGCGAGCGGGCGCTGCCGGACTTCACCGAGTGGGCCGCCCAATGCACCGCGCGGAAGTCGACCGAGCACCGGAAGACGAACTACACGGAGAAGCCGATCAAACCCCAGCGCGTCTATCAGGAGATGAACTCTGCCTTCGGCGAGGACGTCACGTACGTCTCGACGATCGGGCTGAGCCAGATCGCCGGTGCCCAGATGCTCCACGTCTACCGGCCCCGGCATTGGATCAACGCCGGTCAGGCAGGTCCCCTCGGGTGGACGGGACCGGCCGCGCTCGGCGTGGCCACGGGCAAGCCCGGGCAGACCGTCGTCGCGCTCTCCGGCGACTACGACTTCCAGTTCATGATCGAGGAGCTCGCCGTCGGCGCGCAGCACCGGATCCCGTACGTCCACGTCGTCGTCAACAACTCCTACCTCGGCCTCATCCGGCAGTCCCAGCGCGGCTTCGAGATGGACTATCAGGTCTCCCTCGCCTTCGACAACATCAACTCTTCGGGGGAGTCCGCCGGCTACGGCGTCGACCATGTCGCGGTCGCCCAGGGGCTCGGGTGCAAGGCGCTGCGCGTCGAGGATCCCGAACTCATCGGGGAGGGTCTGCGGGTGGCGAAGGAGCTCATGGACGAACACCAGGTGCCCGTCGTCGTCGAGATCATCCTCGAACGCGTCACGAACATCTCGATGGGGCTCGCGCTCGATGCGATCAACGAGTTCGACGTCCTCGCGCAGACGCCCGCCGATGCGCCGACCGCGCTCACACCCCTGAGCGAGCTGGCTGCGACGAAGTGATCAGCGGTCGGTCGTGGAGAGCCGGACGGCTCCCCGCGACCGACCCGTTCCGGTATACCATGACCCCGTGAGCGGGGCTTTCCCGCGCTGACAGCAGCGCAGCGCAGCGCAGTGCAGTGCAGTGCAGCGCTCAGCGCAGTGCTCAGGAATTCGAGGAGGAACCCATGAGCGTCGATGGCGCACAGACCCACACGCCGCCCGAGACCGAGGCCGGCGTCGATCTCATCATCCGCGCGAAGCGCGCACTCCTGCCCGATGGCATCGCCGCCGCCGAGGTGGCTGTGACGGACGGTCGGATCGTCGAGATCGCGACGGGGGAGGACCGGCTGGGCACCACCTCGGCGCAGGTCATCGACGTCGATGACACGCAGGTGCTCCTGCCGGGCCTCGTCGACACCCACGTCCACGTCAACGATCCCGGGCGCAGCGAATGGGAGGGATTCGCCTCGGCGACGAAGGCGGCCGCGGCCGGCGGCGTGACGACGATCCTCGACATGCCGCTCAACTCCCTGCCGCCCACCGTCGACGTGCCGGCGCTTGAGGTCAAGCGGGCCGTGGCCGGTCCGAAGGCGTTCGTCGACGTCGGCTTCTGGGGCGGGGCGATCCCCGGCAACATGGGCGAGCTGCGGCCCCTGCACGAGGCGGGGGTCTTTGGATTCAAGTGCTTCCTCGAGGACTCCGGGGTCGACGAGTTCCCGCCGCTCACCCCGACCGAGATGGGGGCCGACCTCGCCGAGATCGCCGACTTCGACGGCCTCCTCATCGTCCACGCCGAGGATCATGAGGTCATGGCCGAAGCGCCGAGTGCCTCGGGCCGGAAGTTCTCCGACTTCCTCGCCTCACGTCCGCGCGAGGCCGAGAACGTCGCGATCGGACACGTCATCGACGCGGCCCGGGCGACCGGGGGCCGCGCGCACATCCTCCACCTGTCCTCGGCCGATGCGCTGCCGCAGATCGCTGCGGCCAAGGCCGAGGGGGTGCGGCTGACCGTCGAGACGTGCCCGCACTACCTCGTCTTCACCGCCGAGGAGATCCCCGACGGGGCGACGACGCACAAGTGCTGCCCGCCGATCCGGGAGGAGTCGAACCGGGAGGCGCTGTGGCAGGGGCTCATCGACGGCACGATCGACTGCATCGTCTCCGACCATTCGCCCTCGACGGCCGAGCTCAAACTCCTCGATTCCGGTGACTTCGGCGCGGCCTGGGGCGGGATCTCCTCGCTCCAGCTGGGGCTGCCGCTCGTGTGGACGGAGGCACAGCGTCGGGGCATCGATCTGACCGAGGTGGTCCGCTGGATGTCTGCGGCCCCGGCGGCGATCGCCCGCGTCGAAGGCAAGGGGTCGATCGCGGTCGGCAATGCCGCGGACTTCGCGCTCTTCGCCCCCGACGAGGAGTGGACGGTGAGCGCGACCGAGCTCCACCACCGCAACCAGATCACCGCGTACGACCAGCGCACCGTGAGCGGCAGGGTCACGCAGACCCTGCTGGCCGGCGCTCCCGTCGACTTCGACACCCCGCACGGCCGCCTCCTCACCGCCCCCTGACCCATCGGGCGCTCGGCAACCCCGCGCGCACGGCAGCCTTCCGGGCGGTCGGCAACCCCGCGGGCGGGCCGACCATATTGAGCAACCCTCCGGGCGCTCGGCAACCTTGCGCAGGGTTGCTCAGCGCCCGGAGGGTTGCCGAGAATTCACCGGGCCGCCCGGAAGGTTGCCCACGAGCCCTCGGGTGATCGGCGCGCAGTGCCTCGGCAGCGGCTGCATGCCGGCAGGCGGGACCTCACCCGCGAGAATCGCGAGACCTCCATCAAGTTATCCACTGGTTTATCCACAGCTTGAGGATTGCCTATTGCCGTTTGATGAAATGTGATGCACTTTAGAGTGCATGTACGCATATGTATCGACCGCGGTCCTCTCTCGCCGAGGTGTGACGAAGACGCAGATCCGCCTCGCCCTCGAGTGCTGCCTGCCCCGGGTGGCCCGGGGGCGCTACGTGGTCACTCACGTCTGCGATGATCCGGTTCATCGCGTCCTGTGGGAGACGATCGAGTCAGGGGACACCGAGGAGCTCACCGACTTCGGCGACATGCGCGATGAGATCGAGGGCCTCAAAGTGCTCATTCGGGCGCGGGCAGAGCACCTCGCGCTCCGCGAGCTCGATGGTCGGGGGCCGGCCGGGCGCGAGGTCCTCTCGCATCTCAGTGCCGCGCTCGTCCACGACCTACCGCTCTCCCGCGTTGTCGAGCATCGTGTCGAGGCAGTCCGCTCCATCGTCAGCCGGACATATCCGCACCTCCGTGTGCGACGGCGCGAGACACCGTCTAAGCAGGTGATGAGGATCGGCATCTACCGGGTGACGACGCTCGAGCGCACGCTCATCGACGTCGCGCGAGATCATCCCCTCGACGTCGCCGTGCCCATGCTCGATCACGCACTGCGCCATGGGCGCGCGACACTCGAGCGCATCGAGTCAGAGCTCGCCGACTGCGTCGAGACCGCCGGAGCCGGGCAGATCCGCACGGCGCTCGACCTTGCCGACGCCTCACGAGAATCCGTTGCCGAATCGGTGTGTGCCGTGCGCTTCTTCGAGCACGGAATCCTCGGATTCGAGCCGCAGGTGACGATCTGGGACTCAACGGGCGCATTCCTCGGACGGGTCGACTTCTGCCATCGCGGCGCGATGACGATCGTCGAGGTCGACGGACTCGGCAAGTACTACCTCGGCTCCGGGGTTCCGCGCGTCGAACTGGAGCGGGAGCGGGAGCGCGAAGCGGCGATCCGAGCAGCCGGCTACCGGGTGATCAGGCTGACGTGGAAGCAGCTGTTCCGGCCTGAGTCCTTCCGGAAGATCCTCGAACTCACCGCGGCGCGGACGAGACGACCCTGAGCGTCGTTCTCAGCAACCCTCCGGGCGCTCGGCAACTCGGCGCAGGGTTGCGCAGCGCCCGGAAGGTTGCCAGGGGTCAGACGTCGAGGGTCTCGCGGAGGCGGCGGACGTGGCCGTCGGGGGAGACGTTGTACTCGGCGAGGCTGAGATCACCCGATTCGTCGACGATGAACGTCGAGCGCAGCGTGCCCTCGAAGGTCCGGTCGCCGACGGTCTTCTCCCCGTACGAGCCGTAGGCCTTCGCAACGGACGCATCCGGGTCGGAGAGCAGCGGGAAGTTCAGCGACTCGTCCGCGGCGAAGGCCCTGAGCGCCTCGGGCCCGTCGGGGGAGACCCCGAGCACCTCGAAGCCCGCCGACTGCAGGGAGGCGAGGTTGTCGCGGAAGTCGCACGCCTCGGTCGTGCAGCCCGGCGTCGCCGCCTTCGGGTAGAAGTAGAGGATGAACCGCCGGCCCGCGAGTCCCTCCTTCGAGTAGGTCTGCCCGTTCGCGTCCTGGAGGGAGAAGTCCGGTGCCTGCTGCCCGACCGTCAGTGTGTTCGCCATGATCTGTGCCCTTTCTGGTGGTGTCCCGCGTGCGCGGGTCAGTGTCCCGCCGAGGCGGGCTGGTGTCCTGCCGCCACGAGCGCACATGCGTGCGCGGCGGTCGCTTCGATGAGCTCCTCGGCGCGCTCGGAGAGCTCCGCGAGGTCGGCCGGTCCCGGGGCGATCGACAGGGCCGCCGTGATCCCCGCCTCCCGGCATTCGGCGGGAGTGAGCCCGACGCGTCCGGCGACGACGACGATGCTCGCCGAGGCGGGGGCGTGGTCGCGGACGGCCGCGACGACCTTGCCCCCAAGCGACTGCGAGTCGAACGACCCCTCGCCCGTGAGCACGAGATCGGCCCCGGAGAGCGCCTCGGCGAGACCGACGGCCTCGGCGACCATGCGCGAACCCGGGACGACCTCGGCGCCGAGGAGGGCGGTCAGTGTCAGCGGGATCCCGCCGGCGGCCCCGAACCCGGGGGTGTCGGTGAGCCTCGCAGCATCGCCGGATCCGGCGAGCACCTCGGCGAGGTGGGCAAGCCCTGAATCGAGGCGCGCAACGGCCTCTGGGTCGGCGCCCTTCTGCGGACCGAAGACGGCGGCGGCCCCGCGGGGCCCGGTGAGCGGATTGTCGACGTCGACGGCGATGCGCCAGCGCACGGCCGTCGCCCGCGGGTCGAGTCCGGTGTCGTCGATCGCGGCCAGTGCGCTCAGTCCGCCCCCGCCGGCGGCGATCGGATCGCCCGCGGAATCGCGGAAGACCGCGCCGAGCGCCCTGGCGATGCCGGTGCCGCCGTCGGTGCTCGCCGAGCCGCCGATGCACAGGAGGATCTCCTCGACCCCGTCGTCGAGGGCGCGGGCGGCGATGAGTCCGACCCCGAAGGTGTCGGCGCGTTCGGGCTGGAGGGCGACGTCGGAGACCTGGGGCAGCCCGTTGGCCTGCGCGGCCTCGATGACCGCGGTCGTCCCGTCGGCCGAGAGGCCGTAGCGGGCGGTCGTCTCCCGCCCGAGCGCATCGACGACGGAGACGGTGCGCTCAGGGGTTCCCCACACGGCGAGCAGCGCCTCGAGTGTGCCCTCGCCGCCGTCGGCGAAGGGCAGCTGCGTGATCGTCGCCGTCGGGAAGACCTGCGCCGCCCCGCGGGCCAGTGCCGCAGCGGCCGCGGGCGCGCCGGCGGAGCCTTTGAAGGAATCGGGGGCGCAGACGATCACCGGGGCTTCTTCGCTCATGGCCTCATTCAACCGCACGGACTCCTCCGGCACCAACAGCGTCCACGATTCGGAAAGCTTCTTCCGAAATCGACATTCTGGAGCCCGGAACGATTTGACAGCGCGCAGAGGCCCACGTCACACTCGTTGCAACGAATGGAAGACCATTTCCGAAGAGCGAAACGTCGCCCGACGCGCGGACGCCCCGCCTTTCGGCGACATTGGAGGTCGATGTGGACCTGATCGAATTCGATCGGCTGCCGGAGCGCGAGGCCCGCGAGGTTGTGCGCCCCTGCCTCGACGTCGAGCGCTGGATCGATGCCGTGACCGCCGCCCGCCCGTTCGGAACGGTCGAGTCCGCGCTCGAGTTCGCCCGCACCGCCGCCTCCCCGCTCACGCCCGAGGAGATCGGGCAGGCGCTGACCCACCATCCCCGGATCGGGGAGAAGGCGAGCGGCGACTCCGCCGAGGCGGCCCACTCCTCCCGCGAACAGGCCGGCCTCGGCACCCTCGACGGCTCCGTCGAAGAGCGCCTGCGCGCCGGCAACGCCGCCTACGAGGAGCGCTTCGACCGGGTCTTCCTCATCCGCGCCGCCGGCCGCAGCCCCGAGGAGATCCTCGACGAACTCGACCGCCGCATGACCAACTCCGATGACGATGAGCTCGCCGAGGTGGGCCGCCAGCTCATCGAGATCGCCGTCCTCCGCCTCGAAGGGATCCTCGCATGAGCTTCATCACCGCCCACGCCCTCGACTCGACCGCCGGCACTCCCGCCGCGGACCTCGCCGTGACCCTCTTCGACGGGGAGGAGGAGATCGTGAGCGCCCGCACCGATGCCGGCGGCCGGGTCTCCGAGTTCGGTCCCGACCGGCTCGAGCCCGGCACCTACCGGATCGTCTTCGGCACCGGCGAGTACTTCGAGGCCCGCGGTCAGGACCACTTCCACCCGCAGGTGACGATCGACTTCACCGTCAGGGAGGGCGAGGCCCACTACCACATCCCGCTGCTGCTCAGCCCGTTCGCGTACAGCACGTACCGGGGGAGCTGAGACACCGCAGCGCTGCGCGAACCGCGCCGCACATCCGCAGACACCAGGGGAAGCAGGCCCCCTGCAGGATCTCCATCCTCAACAAACCGCCGAAGCTCGCCGGAGTCCACCGGCAGCCTCGTCAGACATCCGGGCCGATCGCGACCACCGCGACGGCACAACGAGGAGTACGGCAATGAGCACAGTGAAACTGACGACGAACCAGTACGGCAAGGCGGAGAACCGCCTCATGCGGGTCTACCGCGACACCGACCGGCATGAGATCCGCGACCTCAACGTCACCTCCCAGCTGTGGGGCGACTTCGAGACCGCGCACACCGAAGGCGACAACGAGCACGTCGTCGCCACCGACACCCAGAAGAACACGGTCTACGCGAAGGCCAAGGAGCTCGGGGTGAGCTCGCCCGAGCAGTTCCTCCTCGGGCTCGCCGACCACTTCACCTCAAGCTTCGACTGGGTGAGCGGGGGCCGCTGGGAGGCCGAGGAGTTCGGCTGGGCGCGCATCAACGACCACGACCATTCGTTCTACCGGGCCGCCCCTGAGGTGCGCACCGCCGTGCTCACCCGCGACGGGGACACGGACACGCTGATCTCCGGCTTCCGCGACCTCACAGTGCTCAAGACCACGGCGTCGGGCTTCGTCGGCTACCCGCGGGACAAGTACACGACCCTGCCGGAGACCGAGGACCGGATCCTCGCGACCGACATCGCCACCCGCTGGGTCTACAACACCACCGACGTCGACTTCGAGGCGACGTATGAGAAGGTCAAGGCGATCATCCTCGACGCGTTCACCGACCACTACTCGAAGGCCCTCCAGCAGACCCTGTACAAGATGGGCGAGAAGGTCATCGAGCAGGTCGAGGAGATCGACGAGATCCGCTTCTCGTGCCCGAACAAGCACCACTTCCTCTACGACATCGAGCGCTTCGGGCTGGAGAACCCGAACGAGGTGTTCATCGTCGCCGACCGTCCCTACGGACTCATCGAAGCGACGTTCACCCGTGACGGCGTCGAGGAGTCGAAGGACGCCTGGATGCACATCAAGGGCTTCTGCTGACCTCAGCTGCGGACTCGGGCCCGCGGGAACCTCTCCCGCGGGCCCGAGTCGTATGACCCTGCCCGATTCTCAGAACCGACAGAGAGGCGAACCCCGATGACCGCACTGTCCAACCGCCCCGAAAGCCCCGTGACCCCCGCCGACGACGAGGTCGACGAGTGGCTCGAGTCCTGGGAGGGACTCGTGTCCACGCAGGGCACCCAGCGCGCCGGCGAGATCATGGACGCCCTGCGTCGGCGGGCCGCGACGAACTCCGTGGCCCAGCCGAAGGTGACGACGACGGACTACGTCAACACGATCCCCGCCGACCAGGAACCGGCCTATCCCGGTGACGAGCGGCTCGAGCGCCGCTACCGGAAGTGGCTGCGGTGGAACGCCGCGATGCTCGTCCACCGGGCGCAGCGACCCGAGATCTCCGTCGGCGGGCACATCTCGACCTACGCGGGTGCCGCGACGCTCTACGAGATCGGGTTCAACAACTTCTTCCGCGGCCAGGACCATCCCGGCGGCGGGGACCAGGTCTTCTTCCAGGGCCATGCCTCACCCGGCATGTACTCCCGTGCCTTCCTCGAGGGCAGGCTGACCGAGACCCAGCTCGACGGCTTCCGCCAGGAGGTCTCGCGCGCGCCGAACGGACTGAGCTCCTACCCGCACCCGCGCCTCATGCCCGACTTCTGGCAGTTCCCCACGGTGTCGATGGGACTCGGGCCGATCAACGCGATCTACCAGGCGCAGATGAACCGCTACCTCCACCATCGGGGGATCGCCGACACCTCCGGGCAGCGGGTGTGGGCGTTCCTCGGCGACGGCGAGATGGACGAACCCGAATCGCGCGGGGCCCTGCAGCTCGCGGCGAACGAGGGCCTGGACAACCTCACCTTCGTCGTCAACTGCAACCTCCAGCGCCTCGACGGGCCCGTGCGCGGCAACGGCAAGATCGTCCAGGAGCTCGAAGCGGTCTTCACCGGCGCCGGCTGGAACGTCATCAAGGTCCTCTGGGGTCGCGAGTGGGACTCCCTGCTCTCTGCCGACCGCACGGGCGATCTCGTGCGGATCATGAATGAGACCCTCGACGGGGACTTCCAGACGTTCAAGGCCGAGTCCGGGGGCTTCATCCGCGACAACTTCTTCGGCCGCTCCCCGGTGACGAAGAGCCTCGTCGAGCACCTCAGCGACGACGACATCTGGAACCTCAAACGCGGCGGCCACGACTACCAGAAGGTCTTCGCCGCCTACGATCGTGCGGTCAGCGAGACCGACCGGCCGACCGTCGTCCTCGTCCAGACCGTCAAGGGCTACGGCCTGGGCACGAGCTTCGAGTCGCGCAACGCGACCCACCAGATGAAGAAGTTCTCAGCCGCCGACATCAAGGCCTTCCGCGACCGGATGGACATCCCCATCACCGACAAGGTCATCGACGATGATCCCTACTCCGTGCCCTACTACCATCCGGGGCCGGGCGACGAGGCGATCGAGTACATGGTCGAAAGGCGCCGCCGCCTCGGCGGGTTCGTCCCCGAACGCAGGCGCGACCGCAGTGCGATCACCCTGCCGGCGGCAAGCGACAAGGCGTTCGCACAGTCCAAGAAGGGCTCGGGCCAGCAGCAGGCGGCGACGACGATGGCCTTCGTCCGCCTGCTCAAGGACCTCATGCGGGAGAAGGGGCTGGGGGAGCGGATCGTGCCGATCATCCCCGATGAGGCCCGCACCTTCGGCATCGACGCGTTCTTCCCGACCGCGAAGATCTACAACCCCAACGGCCAGAACTACCTCGCCGTCGACCGGGAGCTCTTCCTCTCCTACAAGGAGGCGAGCTCCGGCCAGCTCCTCCACGTCGGCATCAACGAGGCGGGGGCGGCCGCCGGGTTCACGGCGGCCGGCACCGCGTACTCGACGCACGGACAGCCGATGATCCCCATCTACGTCTTCTACTCGATGTTCGGCTTCCAGCGCACCGGCGACGCCTTCTGGGCGGCCGCCGACCAGATGACCCGCGGCTTCATCATCGGTGCCACCGCGGGCCGGACGACGCTGACCGGGGAGGGCCTCCAGCACGCCGACGGGCACTCGCCCACGCTTGCGGCGACGAATCCGGCGGTGCGTATCTACGATCCGGCGTTCGGCTACGAGATCGCCCACATCATGGCGGACGGACTCCACCGGATGTACGGCGAGCACGACCTCGGCGAGGACGCGCGCAACGTCATGTACTACCTCACCGTCTACAACGAGCCCATGGTCCAGCCTGCCGAACCCGAAGGGGTCGACGTCGACGGGATCCTGCGGGGCATCCATCGGATCGCCGAGGCGGGGGCGGGGGAGCGTCCGGTCGTCCAGCTGCTCGCCTCCGGGGTCGCCGTGCCCTGGGCGCTCGAGGCCCGCGGGCTGCTCGCCCAGGACTGGGACGTCGATGCGGCTGTGTGGTCGGTGACCTCGTGGGCGCAGCTGCGCCGGGACGGACTCGAGTGTGAGGCCGCGCGCCTGAGAGACGTCGAGGCCGAGCCGCGTGTGCCCTACGTCCGCTCTCGCCTCGGCGGTGAGCCGGGACCGATCGTGGCCACGAGCGACTTCGATTCGACGCAGCCCGACCTCATCCGGCCCTTCCTCGCCCAGGACTTCGCGACGCTCGGCGCGGACGGGTTCGGCTTCTCCGACACCCGGGCCGCAGCCCGCAGGCACTTCCGCATCGACGCGCATTCGATGGTCGTCCGCGCCCTGCAGATGCTCGCCGACCGCGGGGAGGTCGATCCGCGCTCACCCGCCGAGGCGGCCCGGAAGTACCGACTCCACGACGTCACCGCGGGGACCTCCGGCACGGCCGGCGGGGACGCGTAGGCGCGCCGTCGCAGGGCAGCGCCACCGCAGCGCCGCGGGGCCTCAGGCTCCGCGGCGCATATCGGCCGAGATCTGCTCGGCCGCCGAGCGCAGCAGCGGGATCGCGCGCTGCGCGAAGTCCTCGTCGACGCGGCTGATCGGCCCGGAGACGGAGATCGCCAGCGGCGAGGGCGCGTCGGGCACGGACATCGCGAAGCAGCGCACTCCGAGCTCCTGCTCCTGTTCGTCGATCGAGTACCCGCGCTCGCGGATGCGGTCGAGTTCGGCCTCGAGGTCCTCGATCGTTGCGATGCTGTGCTCGGTGGGGGTGGGCATGCCGGCGGTGGAGACGATGTGGCGGACCTGTTCGGGATCGAGTTCGGCGAGGATCGCCTTGCCCACCCCGGTGTCGTGCATGTGGGTCCGGCGTCCCACCTCGGTGAACATCCGCATCTGCCGCTCGGAGGCGACCTGATCGACGTAGACGACCATGTCCCCGTCGAGGGTCGCGACGTTCGCGGACTCGCCGAGCTCCTCGACGAGCGTGCGCAGGTAGGGGCGGGCGATCGCACCGAGCTGGGCGCCGGCGAGATTGCCCAGCCGCACGAGTCCGGGACCCAGCGCGTAGCCGCGGCCCGGCAGCTGCCGGACGATGCCGAGGCCGAGCAGGGTCCCGAGCAGGCGGTGGATCGTCGGCAGGGGCAGGTTGACGTCGGCGGCGATGTGGCTGAGCGTGGCCGATCCCTGCGAGTTCGCGATGCACTCCAGGAGGCCGAACGCCCGCTCGACTGACTGCACTCCGCCCTTGGTCTGACGGATCGCAGGGGTGGCTGAGTCGTTCGTAGTCATCCGTTGTCCTCTTCCTCGAAGTGGGCGACACTTCCGCTCAGTGTACTGCGGAATGGAAGAGAGTTTCCGTTCAGCGCCCGCCGCGACTAGATATTCCATGATGCAGAAGCTAACATCCATGATACGGAATAAATTTCATCAGAGAGGATGACAATGGCTGTTCCCAGTCCCGGATACTCCATCACCCTTCGCGTGGCCACGGCCGTCGGGCAGGCATCGACATCGGACCTCGTCGCGGCCGCCGCGGCGACCGGTGCCGCCATCACCGCCCTCGACGTCGTCGAATCCACGCCCGACACCGTCGTCATCGACGTCAGCGCCGACACCCGCGACGTCGCCCACGCCGAGGAGGTCTCCACCGAGCTGAGCGCCCTGTCCGGGGTCGACGTCCGCAAGGTCTCCGACCGGACCTTCCTCCTCCACCTCGGCGGGAAGCTCGAATCGACCCCCAAGGTGCCCCTGCGCAACCGCGACGACCTCTCCCGCGCCTACACTCCGGGTGTTGCCCGAGTGTGCAAAGCGATCGCTGCGAACAAGGACGATGCCAGGCGCCTGACGATCAAACGCAACACCGTCGCCGTCGTCACCGACGGCACCGCGGTCCTCGGCCTCGGCGACATCGGACCCGAAGCCGCGATGCCGGTCATGGAGGGCAAGGCCGTGCTGTTCAAGCAGTTCGCCGGCGTCGACGCCTGGCCGGTGGCGCTCGATACGAAGGACACCGAGGAGATCATCGCGATCTGCAAGGCCATCGCCCCGGCCTACGGCGGGATCAACCTCGAGGACATCTCCGCCCCGCGCTGCTTCGAAATCGAACGCCGTCTGCGCGCCGAACTCGACATCCCCGTCTTCCACGACGACCAGCACGGCACGGGCATCGTCACCCTGGCGGCGCTGAAGAACGCCCTGAAGGTCGTCGGCAAGGACATCGGGGACGTCCGCATCGTCGTCTCCGGCGTGGGTGCCGCCGGCCATGCGATCATCCGCCTCCTCCAGGTCGCCGGAGCCCGGACCATCATCGCGTGCGGACGCGACGGGGCGATCGGACCGGATTCGGTCGTCGACACCGAGCACAAGGTGTGGCTGAAGGAGAACACCAACCCCGAGGGCTTCTCCGGCACGCTCAAGGAGGCCGTGGTCGGCGCGGACGTCTTCATCGGCGTCTCCGCCCCGAACATCCTCGATGGCAGCGACATCGCGGCGATGAACGACGGCGCACTCGTCTTCGCGATGGCCAACCCCGACCCCGAGGTCGACCCCGCCGAGGCGCTCAAGCACGCCGCCGTCGTCGCCACCGGCCGCAGCGACTACCCCAACCAGATCAACAACGTCCTCGCCTTCCCCGGGATCTTCCGCGGACTCCTTGACGCCGAAGCCACCGACGTCGACGAGTCGATCATGGTCGCCGCCGCCGACGCGATCGCCTCGTGCATCCCCGAAGAGGACCTCCACCCCGGCTACGTCGTGCCCTCGGTCTTCGACCCCGAGGTCGCGAAGAAGGTTGCCGAGGCCGTCGCCGCCGTCTCACGGTGAGGGGAGACATGTATGTGAGCGACAATGGTGGGGAGACCGGCCGGCTCACCCACACGGCAACGGAAGAGGAAGCAGTGAAGCGAACAACGCTGGATGACATCGATGCTCTGCTCGCGGACACGGATGAGCTGCTGAGCACGCGTTATCCGGGTGACCGGGACGTCCGCCAGCCGATCCACACGGTCTACGTCCCCGGTGACCAGGCGAGTCCGAGGATCCAGCAGGAGTGGGGGCAGCAGGCGCTGGCGGCCGTGGAGGCCGGCGGCGGCATGGTCCAGCTCGCCGAACGCGTCATCGTCGCCTCCCGCAAGGAGAGCGGGGAGGCCTTCGGGCAGACCCCGCCCAGCCTCCACCAGGTCGCCCGGGAGGCGGAGCTGCTCGCCGAGGCGGTGACGAGGAAGCTCACGAGCGAACCGATCGAGGACCTGAGGTTCGACTTCGAGGACGGCTTCGGCGACCGGGGCGACGAGGCCGAGGACGCCGCCGTGCGCGCGGCCGCCCGGGCCGCCGTCGCCTCCCGCGGGGAGCCCACGGCCCCCGGGTTCGTCGGCATCCGCTTCAAGAGCCTCGAGGCGGCCACCCGAGCCCGGGGTCTGCGCACCCTCGAGCTCTTCGTCACCGAGGCGATCGCCGGCAGCGGTTCCCTGCCGGAGGGCCTCGTGCTCACCCTGCCCAAGGTGAGCACCCCCGCCCAGGTGCAGGCGATGGTGCTCGCCGTCCGGGCGCTCGAGGCCGAGAACGGCCTGGCCGACGGGTCGATCACCTTCGAGGTCCAGGTCGAGACCCCGCAGCTCATCCTCGGCCCCGACGGCACTGTGCCCCTGCCGGCCGTGCTCGATGCCGGGGCGGGACGGATCACCTCGCTCCACTACGGCACGTACGACTATTCGGCGTCGATGGGAGTGGCCGCGGCCTACCAGTCGATGGAGCACCCCGTCGCGGACTTCGCGAAGAACCAGATGATGCTCGCCGTCGCCGGCACCGGCGTCCACCTCTCCGACGGGTCGACGAACATCCTCCCCGTGGGCGAGCCCGAGGCGATCCAGCAGGCCTGGAGCCTCCACGCCCGCCTCGTCCGCCGGCACCTGCGCCGGGGGATCTACCAGGGCTGGGACATGCACCCCAACCAGCTGCCCACCCGGTTCCTCGCGACCTTCCGGTTCTACCGCGAGGGCCTCGAACTCGCCGCGGCACGCCTGCGCAGCTACGTCCACCGCACCGACTCGGGCGTCCTCGACGAACCGGCGACCGCGAAGGCGCTCGCCCGCTACCTCAGCCGCGGACTCTCGTGCGGGGCGCATGCACCCGCCGACGTCGAGGAGCGCATCGACCTGCCGGTTGAGACCCTCGAGGCGCTCGCCCGCACCGGCACGACCCAGCCGCAGGCCTGAGCGGCACCCGCAGACCCCAGAGAACGCCCGAGAGACCGAAGGAGCCCCATGAGCATCACGACCGACCCGTACACCTACTGGGCGCCGACCGGCGGACACCCGCCGCAGTCGGACCTGCTCACCGACCGCGCGATCGTCACCGAGGCCTACACGGTCATCCCCCGCGGCGTGCTGCGCGACATCGTCACCTCGGCGCTGCCCGAATGGACCGGGACGCGTTCGTGGGTGCTGTCGAAGCCCGTGGCCGGGGGAGCGGTGACGTTCTCACAGACGATCCTCGAGGTCGCCCCCGGAGGCGGCTCCGAACGGCCCGAACCGCAGCCGGAGGTCGAGGGGTTCCTCTTCCTCATGGCCGGTGAGCTCACCGTCACCCACGAGGGCACCGACCATGTGCTCACCCCCGGCGGGTTCGCGTACCTGCCCGCGGGCTCGACGTGGAGCGCGTCCTCGACCGGCGCCGAGGCGGCCCGCTTCCACTGGGTGCGCAAGCGCTATCAGGAGGTGGCAGGGCTGACTCCGGAGGCGGCGTTCGGCAACGAGGCCGATGTCGAACCCTCTTCGATGCCGGGCACCGATGACCGGTGGCGGACGACGCGTCCGCTCGACCCTGCGAATCTCGCCTACGACATGCACGTCAACATCGTCACCTTCGAACCCGGTGCCGTCATCCCGTTCGCGGAGACCCACGAGATGGAGCACGGCCTCTACGTCCTCGAAGGCAAGGCCGTCTACCGTCTCAACGGCGATTGGGTGGAGGTGCAGGAGGGCGACTTCATCTCGATGCGCGCGTTCTGCCCGCAGGCCTGCTACGCCGGCGGTCCCGGCCGCTTCCGCTACCTGCTCTACAAAGACGTCAACCGCCAGGTCGAGCTCTGAGGCGCGACCTGACGGCTGAGGTGTTCGGCTCAGATGAGCAGGCTCGGGTGAGCTGGCTCAGATGAGCTGGAGGGTCCTCGCGGTGTACTCCGAGAGCTCGGTGAGCAGGGTCTCGTCGTCGGCGAGGCTGCGGCCGAGCGAGGGGACCATGTCCTTGAGCGAGGGCTCCCAGCCGTCGTACTGACGGGGGAAGCAGGTCTTGAGCAGACCGAGCATGATCGCCACCGCCGTCGACGCGCCCGGGGAGGCGCCGAGGAGGGCGGCGATCGAGCCGTCGGCGGAGGAGACGAGTTCGGTGCCGAAGCCGAGCACGCCGCCGCGCTTGGCATCGTGCTTCATCACCTGGACGCGCTGACCGGCCTGGATGAACTCCCAGTCGGCGGGGTCCACCTCGGGGATGAACTCATTCATCGCCGCGAAGCGGGCCTTCTTCGAGGCCGCGAGCTCGGAGAGCAGGTAGGTGACGAGGTCGGTGTTGTCCTTCGCGACGCCGAGCATCGTCGGCAGGTTGTTTCCGCGCACGGAGAACGGCAGGTCGGTGAAGCGGCCCTGCTTGAGGAACTTCGGCGAGAATCCGGCGTAGGGGCCGAACATGAGGTAGTCCTGGCCGTCGACGACACGGGTGTCGAGGTGGGGCACGGACATCGCGGGGGCGCCGAAGGAGGCCTGTCCGTAGACCTTCGCCTGGTGCCGGGAGACGAGCTCGGGGTTCGCGGTGCGCAGGAAGATGCCGGAGACGGGGAAGCCGCCGTAGCCGCGTCCCTCGGGGATGCCGGACTTCTGCAGCAGGGGCAGGGCCCCGCCGCCGGCGCCGATGAAGACGAACTTCGCGCTCACCTTGTGGGTCTCACGCGAGAGCAGGTCGCGCACCGTGACGGTCCAGCCGTCGGAGGCGCGATCGAGGTCGGTGACCTGGTGGCTCGTGCGGATCGTCGCGCCCTTGTCGGCCGTGTAGCGCAGCAGCTGGCGGGAGAGCGAACCGAAGTCGACGTCGGTGCCGATCTGCGTGCGCGAGATGCCGTTGACCTGACCGGGGCCGCGGCCCTCGAACATGAGCGGCAGCCATTCGGCCTGCGTGGCCGGGTCGTCGGTGTACTCCATCTCAGCGAAGAGCGGGTTGCGGACCATCTGCTCGCGGCGGTTCCGGATGTAGTCCCGGCCCTTCTCACCGCGGCCGTAGCTGATGTGGGGAACCTGGTTGATGAAGTTCTTCGGCTCCGGCAGCACCCCGGTGTCGACGAGGTGCGACCAGTACTGGCGCGAATGATGGAACTGCTCGTTGATCTGCGAGGCCTTCGTCAGGTCGATGTGGCCGTTCGCGTCCTCGGGGGTGTAGTTGAGCTCGCACAGTGCGGCATGACCGGTGCCGGCGTTGTTCCACGGGTCGGAGCTCTCCTTGGCGACATAGTCGAGCTTCTCGTAGACCCGGATGTCCCAGTCGGGCTGGAGTTCGGTCAGCATCGCGCCGAGGGTGGCGCTCATGATGCCGCTGCCGATGAGGACAACGTCGACCTTTTCCTGCGTTGAGGGCATTTCCACTCGCATTCTTCATCAGAGGCTTTAACGACCTTCAGACTACTCCGAGCCGCGCCTCAACCCGAAGTCGGGGCCGGGAACCGGAGACGATGATCACTCTCAGCGCAGAGGGTGGCAGTGCCAGCCCCAGCCGACATCGTGGCAGCGCTCGCCCCCGTCGGTCGGCGACGGGTCGGGCGTCGGCTCCTCGGTGGGTGTCGGGGTCGGTTCGTCCGTGGGTGTCGGCGTCGGACTGGGTTCCTCGGTCGGCGTGGGGCTCGGCTCGTCGGTCGGGGTCGGGGCGGGCTCCTCGGTCGGGGTCGGGGCCGGGCTCGGCTCCTCCGTGGGGTCCGGACTCGGTACGGGTGCCGGTGGACTCGGTGCCGGTGCGGCGGGGGGATCGGCCGGACGCGCGGCCTCGGGATTCTCGCGGGGGACGGGGTGCGGTCGCTGCGGCGATGGCGGTCGCACCCGCTGTGCGGGCTCGGCGGGCACCTCGGCGGGACTCTGGGGAGCGAAGGCGTCGGGCTGGTTCGCCGAAGGTGGTGCCCCCTGGTTCGGCGACGAGCTGCCCTCGGCGTCGTCGGATCGAGCGGTGACCGTCGGCGCCGGCGATGGAGTGTTCGCGGCCTCGGGCACCTCGCCGCCGCGTGTGAGCGCCAACGTGCCCGCCGCGACCGCAGCGGTGGCGATGAGGACGGCGGCAGCGATCTTGACGACGGTCGCGAGGCCGCTGCCCGAGGAGACGCCGCTGCCCGAAGCGCCGACCGGCTCGACCGCGGCGGCAGGCTCGCCAACCGTTCCGGCGACAGGCTCGCCGGCGGACCCACCCGCGACAGGCTCGCCGGCTGACCCGCCGGCCGACCCGCCCGCGACCCCGGCGACCGCCTCGGCGAGGGCCGGCACGGCGGGGAACTGGCCGGACTCGATGAGGGCACCGGCGAGGACGGCGGGGGTCAGCCACGCACCGAGGGTCGTGTTGAGGCGGCTGAGCGCAAGCGACTGGCGGCGGCAGTAGATGCAGTGGCGCAGGTGCGACTCGACGGACTTGCCGCGTTTGAGGCCCAGGTGGTTGCGCACATAGCGGGCGAGTTCGGAGGAGTACTCGGCGCACGCGGGCTGAGCGGGTTCGACATGCTCCTGCAGGTACGCGGTGCGCAGCCCCTCCCGAGCGCGGTGGAGGAGCGAGTTGAAGGCGTTGGCCGTCAGTCCGAGGGCGGCGGCCGCGGCGGCCGTCGAGGTGCCGTCGATGTCGATCATCGTGATCGCCTGCTGCCACGAGGCCGGCAGGGTCCGGAACGCCCGCGCCAGCTGGTCGCGTTCGGAGACCTCGCTCGCGACGTCCTTGGGTCCGCTGCCGGCGAGGACGGCGAGGACCTCCGGGTCGACGGCGGTCGTCGCCTTCGTCGTCGCCGTGGATCGGTGGGCCTCAGAGCGCACCGCAGTCATGAGGTAGGACTTGAAGGACTCCCGCGGCCCCGAACCGTTGCCCCAGGCCCGCCAGATCTTCGCGAACGCCTCGGCCACCGCATCCTCGGCGCGGGTGGGGTCCTGGGTCAGGCGCAGGGCGAAGTGGAGTGCGGGCAGGCGGTGCCGGTCGTAGAGTTCGGCGAAGGCCGCACGGCCGTCCTCGGAATCCGGGGTGCCCTCGATGATGCGGGTGACGAGCTCTGCGTCGGGGATGGTGCTCAAGGGGTCGGACATCGATCCTTCGCCTCGGAGGGGACTTGAGGGGGCGCCTGATCGCGGCTGCGAGGAGGCGGAACGAGGGGAACGCTCAACCATCCATTGTAGTTTCACGCACCCCCTTCTCACAATCAGTCATCCGTCAAGCATCCTTGAGAGTCCTGGCCTCTCACCTGGCAATTCTCGAGTGCGTGAAGAAAATCTGTCGGTTCGCGAACGAACACGCCCGCTGCCGGGTCTGTATAGGTGAAGGGTCCACCACCCATGGCCCTTCGCGTCCCGCCGTGTCGGACGACCCCTCGAGTCCTCGACTCATCCCCGGTGGCCCTGCAGATCGCTGCAGGGCCACGTTGTGCCCGGCAGCCGTCCCCGGCAGTCGTCCTCGGCACGGACCGGTGGTGCCCCGCGCGCGTTACCTGTGTCACGATGGGGGCATGTCGAAACGATTCCTCCTTCGTGATGCCTTGTCCCAGTTCCCGCCCTACGTCCCGGGCAAGCCCCCGGCCGGCGACACGGGACTGACCCCGTACAAGCTGTCCTCGAACGAGAATCACCTTCCCCCGCTGCCCGGGGTCACCGAGGCCGTGGCCCAGGCCACGCAGACGCCCGCGGCCTACCCCGACCCGAAGTCGTCGGGGCTCGTGGCCGATCTCGCCGCCTACCTCGACGTCGACCCCGCCGAGGTGGTCCCCGGTGCCGGTGCCTCCGAGATCCTCTCGGCGCTGACGAACATCACCCTCGAAGCCGGCACTTCGGTCGTCTACCCGTGGCCGTCGTTCGAGATGTATCCGATCCTCGCCGCCGCCCGCGGGGCCGAGAAGCGCGCGGTGCCGTTGCTCGCCGACGGCCGCCACGACTTCGCCGGGATGCTCGCGCAGATCGATGAGACGACCCGGCTGGTCCTGCTGTGCTCGCCGAACAACCCGACCGGTCCCTCGGTGCGCACCGAGGAGCTCGAGGGCTTCATGGCCGAGGTCCCGGAGAACGTCATCGTCGCCCTCGACGAGGCGTACTGGGAGTTCGCCACCGACGCCGAGGCGGTCGACGGGCTCGCCGCCTTCCGTGAGCACCCGAACCTCGTGCTCGCCCGCACCTTCTCCAAGGCCCATGGGCTCGCGGGCCTGCGGGTCGGCTACGGTGTCGCCGACGCCGAGATCGCGACCGCCCTGCGGCAGGTCGTCGCCCCGTTCAGCGTCACCGCCGGAGCGCAGGCGGCCGCCGCCAAGTCCCTGGCCCGCACCGACGAGGTGCTCGTGCGGGCGAAGGAGGTCGCGGCCACCCGTGACCGGTTCGCCGCCGACCTGCGCGACCTCGGCTTCGACGTCCCCGACGCGCAGGGCAACTATGTGTGGATCGCCCTCGACGACGAGGCGGCCGCGGCCTTCGAGGACGCGTGTGCGGCCCAGGCCGTGGCGATCCGGAAGCTCAAGGGCGGCGTGCGCGTGAGCATCGGCGCCGATGAGGCCCTCGACCGAGTGCGCGCGGTCGCCGCGGACTTCGCCGCCGGCCGATGAGCCTCGACCAGGCGGCGGAGAGCCTCGGCGACCTCGCCGACCGGCTCACCGACGGTGCGCTCGTCACCGACCGCGACGTCATCGACGCCTACGCCTTCGACCGGGCGCTGTTCTGCCCGGCCGGGCAGGCGCTCGGCCTCGTCCGGGCCCGCAGCGTCGACGACGTCGTCGCGGTCATGCGCTTCGCCACCGAACACCGCATCCCCGTCGTCACCCAGGGTGCGCGCACCGGGCTCTCCGGCGGGGCGAACGCCGTCGACGGCGGCCTCCTGCTCAACGTCGCAGGCCTCGACGCGATCCTCGAGATCGACCCCGTCGACCGGACCTGCCGCGTCGAACCCGGAGTCATCAACGCCGACCTCAAGGCGGCGCTCAACACCGAGGGGCTCGCCTACCCACCGGATCCCGGTTCGGTGGCGATCTCGACGATCGGCGGCAACGTCGCGACGAACGCCGGGGGCATGTGCTGCGTGAAGTACGGGGTGACGAAGGACTACGTCCGCGGGCTCACCGTCGTCCTCGCCGACGGCACCGTGACCAGGCTCGGGCATCAGACGGCGAAGGGTGTGGCCGGCCTCGACCTCACCTCCCTGTTCGTCGGCTCGGAGGGCATCCTCGGCGTGATCGTCGAGATCACCCTCGGCCTCACCCCGGCCCTGCCGCCGCCGCTGACCGGGGTGGGGATCTTCCCCGACGCCGAATCCGCCGGGCGCACCGTCGCCGACTTCATGGCCGCAGGCCTCCAGCCCTCGATGCTCGAGCTCATCGACGCCGCGACCATGGCGATGATCAACGACTTCGGGGACTTCGGTCTGCCCGACGACGCCGGCGCCCTCCTCCTCGTCCAATCCGATGCCCCACCCGCCGAGGCGGAGGCTGTGCTGGCGCGCTTCCAGTCCGTGGCCGAAGCGAACGGGGCCACCGAGGTCGTCGTCTCCGACGACCCCGACGACAGCGACATGCTCGTCGCCGCCCGGCGGGCCGTGGCCCCGGCGATGGAGCAGTACGCGAACGCCCACGGCGGGGGAGAGCTCGTCGACGACGTCTGCGTGCCCCGGTCCCGCCTCGGCGAGTTCTTCGCCCGGCTGCGGGAGATCGACGACCGCTACGACATCGCCGTCGCCACGGCAGGGCATGCGGGGGATGGGAACATGCATCCCTCCGTCCTCTTCGACGCCCGCGACGAGGACCAGATCGCCCAGGCGCAGGCGGCGTTCGCCGAGATCATGGCGCTCGGCCTCGAGCTCGGCGGGACGATCACGGGGGAGCACGGGGTCGGCTATCTCAAACGCGAATGGCTCGGCCGGGAGCTCGATCAGGGAGCTCAGCGCCTGCAGGCGGGGATCAAGGACACCCTTGACCCCTTGGGGATCCTCAATCCCGGGAAGGTGCTGCCAGGGACTGTCTGAGGGCTGCGATGTCCTCGGGCGTCGTCCGGCAGCAGCCGCCCAATATCCGGGCACCCTGGTCGATCCAGTGGTCGACCGGCCATGCGCCGAGGCGGTCGTCCGGCTCTGCGGCCGACGGCGCTGCCGGCCGCCATTCCATCGTCTCCGCTTCGTAGGTCTCGCCCGAGTTCGGGTAGGCGAGCAGCGGGAGATCCGTGCCGGTCGCAAGCGTCTCGAGGGCGGGAGAGACCTGGGCAGGCCGGACGCAGTTGATGCCGAGCGCGCGGATGATCGGATGGGCGCAGGCCACCTCGGCGATCGCGGTGAGCGGGGTGCCGTCGGGAAGGTGCGGGGCGGCCGCGCACCCGTCGGCGAGGGTCACCGACAGCCACGCAGGGACGCCGACCTCTTCGGCGAGGTCGGCGAGGACGCGGATCTCGGCGAGGTTCGGCTGGGTCTCCAGAGCGATGACGTCGGCGCCCGCCTCCGCGAGAGCCGCGATCCTGGGACGGTGGAAGGCGGCGAACTCAGCGTCGGTGAGCCGGTAGTCGCCGGTGTACTCCGAACCGTCGCCGAGCGCGGCCCCGAACGGGCCGACGGAACCGGCGACGAGGGAGGCCCCGGCGACCGCGCGTCGGGCGATGTCGACGCTGACTGCCGCGAGGCGGCGGACCTCTGCCCCGCTCAGGCCGGCACGGGTGCTCAGCTGGTAGCTCGCGGTCGTGACGATGTCGGCGCCGGCGGCCGCAAAGGCGGCGTGCACCTCGGCGAGGGTCTGCGGATCATCCCGGAGGAGACCGGCCGACCACAGGTCGTGGTCGAGCCCGACACCCCGGGTTTCGAGCGCGGTGCCCAAGCCGCCGTCGAGGACGAGGGGGACGCGGGAGTTCAGGCTCGTGTCGAGCGCCGCGGTGAAGGTCGTGCCCATCGACCCAGTTAAACTTGTCCGGTGACCGGAATCGAATCGCCCGCAGCATCTGAGACCGTGCCCGTCGAGGCAGCGCCCATCAACGACCGTTCGGCCTTCGGCTTCGAAGTCGGCACCCGGCTCGAGACGGGCGGGCGCACCGGCGTCATCTCCACCCCGCACGGGCAGATCGCCACCCCCGCCTTCATCCCGGTGGGGACGAAGGCCACGGTCAAGGCCGTCAAGCCCGAGGACGTCGCGGCACTCGGCGGGCAGGCGGTGCTCGCGAACGCCTACCACCTCTACCTCCAGCCGGGCTCGGACATCGTCGACGAAGCCGGCGGGCTGGGCCGGTTCATGAACTGGCCGGGACCGACGTTCACCGACTCGGGCGGATTCCAGGTGATGAGCCTCGGCGCGGGGTTCAAGAAGGTCATCTCGATGGAGCTCACCGGTGAGCAGAACGACGACGTCATCGCCGAGGGCAAGGAGCGCCTGTCGAACGTCGACGACGACGGGGTGACGTTCAAGTCCCACCTCGACGGGACGATGCACCGGTTCACGCCCGAGGTCTCGATGCAGGTCCAGCACCAGCTCGGCGCGGACATCATGTTCGCCTTCGACGAGCTGACGACGCTGGTCAACACCCGCGGCTACCAGGAGACCTCGCTCGAGCGGACCCGACTGTGGGCGATCCGCTGCATCGAGGAGCACCGGCGGCTGACCGAATCCCGGTCGCACCGGCCCTACCAGGCGCTCTTCGGGGTCCTCCAGGGCGCGCAGTACGAGGATCTGCGGCGCAAGGCCGCGCGTGATCTCGGGGCGATGGACTTCGACGGGTACGGCATCGGCGGGGCCCTGGAGAAGGAGAACCTCGGGACGATCATCCGCTGGGTGTGCGAGGAGCTGCCGGAGGACAAGCCGCGGCATCTGCTGGGGATCTCCGAACCGGACGACCTCTTCGAGGCGATCAAGACCGGGGCGGACACCTTCGACTGCGTCTCACCCTCGCGGGTCGCACGCAACGCCGCGATCTACACCCGCGACGGCCGGTACAACCTCACGGGTGCCAAGTACCGCCGCGACTTCGGTCCCCTCGACCCCGAATGCGACTGCTACACGTGCGAGAACTATTCGCGGGCGTACCTGCGGCACCTGTACAAGGCCAAGGAGATGCTCTTCTCGACCCTGTGCACGATCCACAACGAGCACTTCGTCGTCAGCCTCGTCGCCGAGATCCGGCAGGCGATGGAGGACGGGCGCTTCGCCGAGCTCGAGGCCGAGGTGCTCGGCCGCTACTACGCAGGGTGAGTCAGAGCGCGTAACTGGGTTCGTGCCGTTTGACGACCGTGATGACGCGGTAGGTCACCGGCAGGAGGATGACCTCGACGGCGACCTTGTAGACGAAGCCGACGACGATGTAGGTGAGGAAGTCGAGGCCGGGGATGACCCCGGCGAAGGCGATCGTGCAGAAGAGCAGCGTGTCGACGAACTCGCCGACCCCGGTCGAGGTGAGGAGGCGGACCCAGAGCTTCGACTCGCCCATGCGCTTCTTCACGGCGACGAGGACGTAGGAGTTGAGCAGCTGCCCGACGAAGTACCCGGCCAGGGAGGCCGCGACGATGCGCGGGTAGAAGCCGAGGACCGCGGCGAACGCGTCCTGATTCTCATACCCCGGTCCCGGGGGTGAGATGAGGACGAGCCAGAAGACGAAGGTCGCGAGGATCTGCAGGGCGAAGCCGGTGATCACGGCCTTGCGGGCGGCCTTGAAACCGTAGACCTCGCTGATGACGTCGCCGAGGATGTAGGCGATGGGGAAGAGGAACGCCCCGCCGTCGGTGACGATGGGTCCGAAGCCGATGACCTTCGTCGCCGAGATGTTCGAGATGATGAGGACCGCGCAGAAGATCGCGAGGAAGATCGCGTAGTACCGGCCGCGGGAGGATGCGAAGGCCGCGAGGCGGTGGGCGGGTTCGGTCTCGCTGCCCTGGTCGTCACTGGCCTGCGACAACGGCGATCTCCTTCCCGCCGGTCAGGGCGACGAGCTGGTCGTAGGTGAGCGGCATCATCGAGTGCGGGGTGCCGGCGGCGACCCAGAGTTCGGGGAACTCGCGCAGGGCTGTGTCGATGTAGGTGGGGATCGGTGCGGGGTGGCCGATGGGGGCGACCCCGCCGATGACCTGACCGGTCGCTGATCGCACGAGGTCCTTGTCGGCGCGGTCGAGGGAGTCGACGCCGATGAGGTCTGCGACGACGTCCGTGTCCACGCGGTGGGCGCCCGAGGTCATGATGAGCACAGGGTCGCCGCCTGCGGAGAAGATGAGGCTGTTGGCGATCGCTCCGACGTCGACTCCGAGCCGCTCCGCCGCCGAGGCGGCCGTCGGGGTGGCCTCGGTGAAGACCGTGATCTGCGGGTCGATCCCGTTCGTGGTGAGGATCTCGGCGATGCGGGTGATGTTGGGATGGCGGTCGGTGTCGGCGTCGGACTCAGCATCGTTCTCGGCCGGCTCAGGGATCGCCTCGGCGAGGCCGCGACGGCGCAGGAGGGGGCCGACGTCGGGACGGACGCCGAAGAACCTCTCGATCGCGCTCATCGGGTCGACCGAGTAGCCGGGGGCGAGGATCGCCTCGCGGAACCCGTCGCCGGCTTCCCGGCTCAGCCCGCCCTGGGCCTCGAACCATTCGCTCACCCACGCGGCGATGACCTCGGAGTAGAGGTACGAGTAGTAGCCGGCGGCGTACCCGGAGGCGAAGATGTGGCCGAAGTACGTCGTGCGGTAGCGCGGGGGCACGAGCGGGGCGAACCCGGAGGCGGCGAGGACCTCGGATTCGAAGGAGAGCACATCGGTGATGTGCTCGCCGGCTTCGAGCGAATGCCACGAGAGGTCGAGCATGGCCGCGGCGAGGTATTCGATCGTCGAGAAGCCCTGCCCGAAGCTCTCGGCGGCCAGCAGCGCGTCGACCATCTCGGTCGGCATCGGCTCACCGGTGTCGACGTGGACGGCGTAGTGGGGGAGGACCTGAGGGTGGAAGCGCCACATCTCGTTGAACTGGGAGGGGAACTCGACGTAGTCCCGGGGCACCGAGGTGCCGGCCGTCGACGGGTACGTCGAGTTCGCGAACAGGCCGTGGAGGACGTGGCCGAATTCGTGGAAGAGCGTCGTCAGCTCGGTCGGGGAGAGCAGCGTGGGCCGGCCCGGTCCCGGTTTGGCGAGGTTGAGGGAGAGGGTGGTGACGGGCAGGTCGCCGGTCAGCCTCGAGGCGGGGACGAGCTGGTCCATCCACGCTCCGCCGCGCTTCGTGTCCCGGGCGTAGGGGTCGATGAGGATGAGGCCGAGGGTGCGGTCGGTGGTGTCGGTGACCTCGAAGGCGAGGACGTCGTCATGCCAGCCGGCGATGTCGTCGCGGGCGGCGAAGGCGATCCCGTAGAGTCCGGTGGCCGCACGGAAGACGCCGCCGGAGAGCACGGTGGAGAATTCGAAGTACTTCGCGACCTCGTCGGGGTCGACGCCGAACTCGTCCTGCCGGTACTTGGCGAGGTAGTGCATGACATCGGAAGGGGCGATGTCGTCGAGTCCGTAGCGGGCGCGGACCGTGTCGAGTTCGGCGGTCAGCTGGGCGTTCGCGGGGGCGATGAGGGAGGAGACGATGTCGGCGGCGGCGTCGGGGCCGCCGGCGGTCTGGTTGTCGATCGCATAGGAGGAGTACGAGGGGTAGCCGAGCAGCTTCGCCTGCAGGGCCCGCAGTGCGGTGATGTCGGAGACCTGCGCGCGGGTGTCGCCCTTCCCGCCCTGGGATCCGCGCGCCATCGAGTTCGCGAGCACCCTTTCGCGCGTCTCCGCGCTGGTCAGGGGGCCGAGGACGAGCTGCTGGGTGAAGTTGTTCAGCGGCAGCAGGTAGCCGGTCTCCTCGCGTTCGCCGGCCCGGGTGGCTGCGGCCGCGATCTGGTCCTCGCTCAGTCCCGCCAGCTGACCCACCTCGCCGAGGTGGACGGCGAGTTCGCGTGTGTCCGTGCCGAGTGCCCGGGAGAAGGAGGTCGAGAGCGCGGTGAGTTCGGCTTCGATCGTCGCCATGTGCGCGCGGTCCTCCTCGCCGAGGCGGGCTCCGGCGCGGACGAAGTTCTCGATCGTCAGCTCCTGGTGCCGTTTGTCCTCGGGGTTGAGGTCGGTGGTGGGCACCTGTTCGATGCGGTGGAAGAGGTCGACGTTCAGCAGCATCTGAGTGCGGGTCGCGGACAACCGGACCCACACCTCGGCGACGGCATCCGTGAGCTCAGGGGTGAGGTGGTTCGATTCGATCGTGCGCACGAGGGCGGCGAGCCGTGCCATGGGCACGGTCGCCGATTCGAAGCGGACGGTGGCGGTGGCGAACGTCGGATCGGTCTCGTCGGTGACGATGTGGTCGACCTCGGACAGGGCGAAGTCGGTCGCGGCCTGGGCGGCGGCGATGAGGGAGTCGGGGGTGACGGCGGTGAAGTCGGGGAGGGAGAAGTCGCCTTGTGGGTCGAGGAGTTCGTCCCAGACATCGGCGGCCGTTGGTTCGGAACTCATCGTCGACGTACCACTTTCTTCACGATCTTCTCAGGTAACGCCTCCGATCCTAACGCGTGGCGGCCGCAGGGCGCATGGTTGCTGGCTAGACTGGGGCGCATGAGCAGCACATCCTTCCCCATCACCAATGCCTTCCGACTCGGGTTCATGGGCACCCTCGGCGTCGGGCTCGCCCTTGTGCTCATCACCGCGGTGCAGTCGGTGGGGACCGTGCTCATCTACATCGGACTCGCGCTGTTCCTCGCCCTCGGGCTCGATCCCATCGTCCAGTGGCTGGTGGCGCGGAAGCTGTCGCGGACCCTGGCCGTCATCCTCGTCGTCGTCGCGTTCATCGGCGTCGTCGTCGGCGTCGTCCTGCTCATCGCGCCGGCCGTGATCTCGCAGATCCAGCAGTTCATCACCGACCTGCCGGGGATCATCGCGAAGCTGCAGACGACCGAGTGGGTCCAGGACCTGGAGAACCGGTTCACCGGGGCAGTCGACGTCGATTCGATCTTCTCGAGTGCGACCGCGTGGGTCTCGGATCCGAAGAACGTGCTGTCGGTGGGCGGCGGCGTCGTCTCGATCGGGGCGGGGATCCTCAGCTTCGTCAGCGGCGTCATCATCGTCGTCATCCTCACGATCTACTTCGCGGTGACCCTGCCGACGATCAAGGCGGCGATGCTCTCGCTCGTGGCTGCGAGCTCGCGTGAGACCGTCGGTTCGGTCTCCGATGAGATCACGCGGTCGGTCGGGCGCTACGTCCTCGGCCAGCTCTCGCTCGGCGTCATCAACGGCGTGTGCTCGGCGATCTTCCTCACCATCATCGGGGCGCCGCTGCCGGCGCTGCTTGCGTTCGTCGCGTTCCTCGCCTCGCTCATCCCGCTCATCGGTCCGATCTCCGGTGCCATCGTCATCACGGCCTCGTGCCTCATGGTGTCCCCGGGTCTGGGGATCGCGGCGGGTATCTACTACCTCATCTACATGCAGATCGAGGCGTACCTGCTCAGCCCGCGCATCATGAATGCCGCGGTCGCGGTGCCCGGTGCCCTCGTCATCATCGCCGCGATCGCCGGCGGCACGCTCGGCGGTGTCCTCGGAGCCGTCGTGGCAGTGCCCGTGGCCGCGTCGTTCCTCATCATCATCCGCAAGGTGATCATCCCCGCGCAGGACAAGAAGTAGGGGCTCAGGTGTCGCTTGGTCGGCGGCGTCAGTCGTCGGCCGAGCGGCGGAGCTGAAGGCGTGGGCCGATGACCGGGCTCAGGTGTCGTCGTGATCGCTGTCTGTGTCGCTGTTGCGAGCGGAACTGCGGTCAGCCAGGCGTCCGATGACGAACCTGCTGAGCACGAATGTCACAAAGTAGGTGAGAGCGCCGATGGCGATTCTCAGCAGGACGTCGACATCGCGACCGAGGGGGAACCCGACGAAGACCACGGCCGTGATCCCCAGCAGGTAGGGGAGGGCCCGGAGAGTGGGGCTGAGGTCGCTGTTCATACGCTCAAGCGTAGCGCGAGCGATGGCTGATCCGAGCCGGATGAACACCGAGCTTGCAGAGGACTGACGACCATGTTCGAACAGCACTGACGACCGTGTTCGAACAGCACTGACAAGAGATGCTTCGCGGCAGCCGACACTCAGACGACCCCCGCGGATCGTGACCGGGTCACGATCTGCGGGGGCCGGTGGGGATGAGCCCGATCGTCAGCCGCCTCTCCAGGCGGTCAGCGGTGTGCTTCACGTGGCGGGGAACCCCCGGTGCTTCACTCGGTGAAGAGTGTGCCTCACTCGGTGAAGGGCACGCTGTCCTCGTGGAGGGCGTTGTGGAGGAAATCGATGGCCACGGTGCGGGCAAGGTTCGCGGCCTTCGTGCTCCGGAGGCTGTCGAGGAGGAGGAAGTCGTGGACCATGCCCGCCACGCGCAGCGAGGTGACAGGGACGCCGGCTTCGCGCAGCTTGTTCGCGTACTGCTCGCCTTCGTCGCGGAGGACGTCGGCTTCGTCGGTAATGACGAGGGTCTCCGGAAGTCCCTTGAGCTCGTCGAGGGTGGCCTGCAGCGGTGAGGCGTACTTCTCCTTCCGCTGGGCGTCGTCGGTGGTGTAGGCGTCCCAGAACCACTTCATGCCGTCGCGGGTGAGGTAGTAGTCGTCGGCGAACTGGATGTAGGACGGGGTGTCGAAGTCCGCGTTGGTGACCGGGTAGAGCAGGGCCTGGGCCTTGAGGTCGAGCCCGCCGCGGTCCTTGTTCATCAGGGCGAAGACCGCGGACATGTCACCGCCGACGGATTCGCCGGTCACGGCGATGCGGGAGGTGTCCATGCCGTGGTCGGCGCCGTTTGCCGCCACCCACTGACCGACGGCGTAGTTCTGCTCGACCTGAGTCGGGTACTTCTTCTCGGGGGCGCGGTCATAGACAGGGAAGACGCCGACGGCGTTCGCGCCGACGGTGAGCTCGCGGAAGAGCCGGTCGTGGGTCTTGTCGTCACCGAAGACCCAGCCGGCGCCGTGGATGTAGAAGAGGATCGGCAGGTCGCCGGTCGCGCCCTTGGGTCGGATGATGCGGGTGCGCACGGTGCCCCATTCGCCGGCGTCGACGTCGACCCATTCCTCGTCGACATCTGGGCGCTCGACGCCCTCGCCACTCTGAAGGTCGACGAGGATCTTCCGGCCGTCCTCCGGCGGGACTTCGTAGATACGGGGATGTGGGGCGGTCGCCTCGGCGAGCTCCTTGGCTTCGGGTTCGAGGAACGGGGTGATGGGCTGGGGGATCTCTGACATGGGAGCAGGCTCCTTCGGTGTCGGCTTCGGTGGTGCGAGGCGATTCCGAGGTGTGCCGAGGCCGGTCCGAAGTGACAACCGGCCTGTTCCTCAAAACGGCCTGTTCCTCAAGAGTAGGAGGGCGCCTATGATGGCGCCATGGTCGCAAACGACATGTACCTGGGGGATGACGACAGTCGCGGGCTGCCGAACGACGGCAGGCGGCAGTTCACGAGCGACGATGGTCGTCGGCGGGGGAACGCAGACAGGTGTCGCCCGGAGATCGCGATCGTGCGGTATCGGGAGTGCCAGCTCGCGGCGGTCTATGGGCTCACTGATGTCTTCCGCGTGGCGGATGAGCAGTTGGCGCTCGTCGGCCGGGGCGGGGAAGGCGCGCGGGTGAGCCATTGGGAGTGGTCCGACGATGGGGTCGTGTGCACGTTAGATTCGGATCCGGGCACGCGGAATGCGCCGACGCACGTCGTCTTCCCACCGAGCCTGGTGCCCCCGCAGGGGATGGATGCCGCTCACGCGCTCCGTGATTGGGCTCTGCTTCGGCGTGATGAGGGTGCGGTGCTCTGCGGTCTGTGTGCAGGGGTGTTCGTGCTGGCGGAGACGGGACTGCTCGACCGTCGCCGGGTGACGACGCATTGGGCGTTCGCCGAGGAGTTCGCTCGCCGGTTCCCTGCTGTGCGACTCGACGCCCGGCGGATGGTCGTCGATGAGGGCGATGTCATCACGGCGGCGGGGATCATGGCGTGGCTCGACTTCGGGCTCTCTCTCGTCGAATCGATGTTCGGGCCGAGCATGATGATCCGCACTTCGCGGTTCATGCTCGCCGATGCGCCGCGGACGGATCAACTGCCGTACATGGGTCAGCTTCCGTCGGCGACTCACGACGACGAGGTCGTGCGCCTGGCCGAGGAGACGATCGACCGGGAGCTGGGGTCGGCGATGACACTGAGCGGGCTAGCCGCGGCGACGTCGACGCATCCGAGGACGCTTCAGCGCCGGTTCAAGGCTGCGACGGGGAAGACGGTGACGCAGTACGTGCAGTGTCTGCGGGTCGAGCGGGCGATCCATGCGTTGGCAACGACGGACGATACGTTCGAGTCGATTGCGCGTTCGGTGGGGTATGACGATCCGACGACCCTGCGCAGGCTCATCCTCCGTGAGACCGGGCTCACCCCGACCGGCTACCGACAGAAGTTCGGAGCGAAATCGTTGGTCGGGGGACGGGTTCAGACCTTGGTCGGGGAACGGAATCAACGGCGATAGGGAGTCGGGTCGCTGGGCCGGCAGAGCCGGCCGATCAGGGTCGGCCGAACAGAAGGCGATCACGGTCGGTCGATCAGAAGGGCGGTGGGTCGCCACTGTCCCACACCCATTCAGGTTCGGCCGGCCGCTTTCTGCCGCTCGTTCGCAGGGAGTCAGTTCGTCGCACCCACCCGGGCATCCCGACTCTGCCTTCGGGTTCCGGGCACTCCTCGCCGATGCGGACGTCACCTGGCTGAGGTTCGGGGTCAGGTGGAGGTGGTGGGAAGCGCGGATCGACATAGTCGGACGACGTCCCGCTCTCTGTGTGTCCGGTGCTCTCCATGAGTTCGCCGCTCGCCATGAGCCTGGCGTGCTCGACGTTGACAGGGTTGTCCCCTGCGGCCACGTTCGCACGGATTCCGTGCGGGAATCGGTACTCGATGATCCCTCTGTCGTTCATGGCGACGGAGTAGTTGCCGTCGGTCTTGCTCTGATGGTCCTTCTTGCACAGGGGGTGAAGGTTGCCGAACACGGTCAGCCCTCCCAATGCGGGATCGTCGTGGTTGAAGGGGATGATGTGGTCGACTTCTGATGCCTCGGCGCGTCTTCGACATCCGGGCATCGTGCAGGCCTGCCATTTCGCGGTGAGCGTCTGGCGGATCCTCGCTGGAATGTAGTAGCTGGTGGCGTTGGCGTCGACAGGGGTTCCGGTTGCAGGATCAGTGAGGATCCGCGTCCACGTGGAGCACTCCTTGGCGATCCTGCGTGCTGTGTCCGCGGGGATCGGCGAGCCGTCGGGGAAGGTGCCGGGCAGGTCGGAGTACCCGAGGAGGGTGAGGAACGGGACCGTGGTGATCATCTTGCCCTGCCCTGCCAGCCAGTAGGCGTCGGTGGGCATGGTGAGGAGGATGTCGATCAGCCTGCCCTTCCTGCGGACGGCGCCGATTAGGTGGTCGTCGGTGCTGTCGGGTTTCACGTCTTCATCGGCGAGTGCGCTGGGAGGTTCGGTGCGAGCGATGCGCCCGAACGCCGAATCGATGATCTCGAGGGAGGCCGGCTCGCGCCCACGGTCAGCGTCACCGGCGGGGTCGGAAGTGGTGCCAGCGGGGTCGGAAGGGGCACTGACCGAGGCAGCGGAATCCGCCTGAGCCGTTCCGACGGCAACGGAGGATCGGTTGTCGGTGTCTGCGCTGTCGAGGTCGATTCCGACCTCCTCGGCGGCTGCGGTGATCCGGTCGGCGACGTCGGCGACGTTATTCACGCCCTCGAGGTCGATCGGCAGGTCACTGGTCTCGATCTGTCCGGTATCGGTGTCGTCGGCGCGGACCTGGATGCGGACCTGCGGGCAGGTGCGGGTGAAGATGTCGAACATGAGGGCCGCGATCGCGCGGTCGTCTTCGATGACGGCGCCATCCGGGATCTGGTCGCCGAACGCTGCTGTGTTGCCGTTGCGGATGGCTTTCGCGAAAGCCTCGATCCGGAGGAAGCAGGCCTGCAGCTCGGCCGACGGCCCGGTGAGAGTGAGGCAGGACGAGCCGTCGGGGTAGGTGGTGATGTCGACGCGACGACGTTCGAACGCCTGCCGTGTGCGCTCCTCGACAGGTTCGAGGACGCTGACCCTCATGGCGAGCGATTTCTTGAACGTCTCGATCGTGATGTCGGCGCGCCGCGTCTTGAGGTAATCGTCGATGTGGGGGAGGTCGGAGAATCGGACGCTCTTGCACAGTCGAGTTGCGGCGTGGACGTGGGCGATGGTGAATTCTCCCGCCAGGCACCGAGCATGGAACTTGGGCAGGCCGTGGACCAGGGTCATCGCGTCGTTGATGTGTGCGTAGGTGCCAGTGGTCGTGGTTCCGAGGATGGCGGTGAACTCGCCGATCTCCTCAGTGTGGGAATGCATATGGACCCATCCGTCGATGGTCTGGGTCTCCCGGAACCTGGGGAAGCCGGGCAGGGCTGTCGTGTCCGGGGTCTCTGAGGAGGAGTCGCCTCGGTGGTCCGGGTCTGCAGAGGAATCGCCTTCCGCTATGGACTCGGCGGACGGTTTCGATGCGCTCTCCGCATTCGCCTCGGCGGGCGAGCCGGCGTCCCCGTCGGCGTTGTCGTCTTCGTGGTCTTCTTTGCTCGCGGTGGCGAAGCGGATCGCGGTGTCGGTCAGTGATGCGTGCTGGTACGGAGACTCCGGTGAGGGGTTGATGAGGCCCAGATGATCGATGACTTCGGCGAGGAAGAGCGAGGCGGTGGTCTCGAGAGCGGCGAGCTGAGCGCGATCGCTGCTCGTGTAGATGTCGAGGACGTCAGCGAACGGGGAGTCGGGATCGACTTCAAGGCGGGGAGGCCCGCTGGGTCGATCGGAAGGCTCCTCATCGGCAGCGCTCGAACCAGGTCCTGCGGGATTCGCGAGGTCTGTCACTGCCGTTCACCTGCCTTCTCCACATCGGTGTGGATCGTTGCCCTCAGTCTAGACCTCAGAGCAAATTGTGTCAATAGAGATTTCGAAACTGGTTCGAACTAAGATTCATATGAATTCACTCTGCTGAGTGATTTTCGGCGATCTTCCTGGCGGGTACAGAGAGAATCGAGCACCCCGGGAAGCAATCGTCGAGGTGGTCGGCCCAGATCGCGTGTAGCCTCGAGTCTGATCATCGGACCGGACTCAGCCGGTATCGATTCGGCGTCTGAGAGGTGCCATGCACTATTCATCATGCGGACGTGTCTGTGCAGGTGGCCGGTGTGCCGTGACAGTCGCCTCATCGGGCAAGTGGGCGCCGGCGGGTCGTCGTCATTCGGTCGGAGAAACCAAATGAGCTCGACCAGGCTGCCAGCGTGGCCGGATCCGCAACCGTCGTCTGGTTCGTTCCACAGGGGACGGGTAAAGGACAGGTGAGTCGAAGTGGTCATCAGTGAGATTCGAGCGGTGGTCTTCGACGTCGGAGAGACGCTCATTGATGAGACTCGGCATTGGACGGTGCTGGCTGATGCAGTGGGAGTCCCTCCGCTGACCTTCTTCGCGGTGTTCGGTTCTCTGATCGAGCGTGGAGAGGACCATCGACGGATCTGGTCCGAGTTGGGGGTGGAGAAGCCGAAGTCGGGAGTTCCCGTTCGGCCCGATGATCTGTATCCGGATGCGCTTCCCTGTCTGACTGCCGTGCGCAGGGCGGGGTTCACGGTGGGAATCGCCGGCAACCAGCCCGCATCCGCCGAGGCACATCTGAAGGCGATCGGTTTCGATGCGGATCTCGTCGCCTCGTCAGAGCGGTGGGGTGTCGAGAAGCCCTCAACAGATTTCTTCCTGCGGATCGTCGATGCCATGGGGGTTGCGGCGAATGCCGTCCTCTATGTCGGGGACCGCGTGGACAATGACATCATGCCTGCCCGCGATGTAGGAATGCGGACCGCATTCCTCGCTCGAGGGCCCTGGGGAACGATCCACAAGCGCCGCCCCGCCGCGAGACTCGCCGATATCACAGTCGCGTCGCTTGCCGAGTTGGAAGCGCTCCTGTCCTGACCCCATGCAGTTCATTCCCAACCCTTCCAGGTCCCTTGTCCCGGGATTGCGCGAGGCCTAGGCTGGAACGACAGAGTCAGCAGTCGGAAGGCGTGCCGTCGCGACGCCGCACCACCGCGCCGACGTGCGACCACTTGATGGAGGTCATGTCTTGAGCGAACAGATCGACACCGCGAAGGCCGGCGCAACCGACATTTCGACGGACCGGACGGCCACAGAGAACAGCGTTGTCACCGAAGAAAACGCCCCACCTGCTCTCGAATCCGCGCCCACGATCGAAGGCGAGTCGAAGTCGCGGGTGGCGATGACGCAGGCGACGGTCGACCTCCTCGGCGAACTCGTGGCCAAACACGGTCAGCTGATGTTCCACCAGTCGGGCGGCTGCTGCGATGGCTCCTCGCCGATGTGTTTCCCCGAAGGCGATTTCCTCACCTCCGACGCCGACGTCCTGCTCGGCCACTTCGAACTGCCCCTGCCCGAGGCCGACGCGAACGGGAACGACGGCGCGACCACCTCGGGGATCGACTTCTGGATGTCGGCCGAGCAGTTCGAATACTGGAAGCACACCCACCTCACGGTCGACGTCGTCCCAGGCCGCGGCGCCGGCTTCAGCGTCGAATCCCCGACCGGCAACCGCTTCATCATCCGCTCGACGCTCATGGACATCGGATAGGGCCGGAGGTCGCATAGCGCCGATCGTTGGACTGCGCCGGACATCGGACAGCGTCGGGCGGGGCATCACGCTGCACCGCACGCCCCGTTTGCGATCACCCGACCCTACTTCCCCGGGGCGATGAGCTCCGGTTCGCCGAGCGAGAGCATGAGGCGGTTAGCCCAGTTGAAGAATGCCGCAGCGCCGATGACGTCGACGATGTCGGCATCGTCGAGCCCCGCCTCCCGCAGCGCGCCGACCTGCTCCGGCCCGAACGCCGAGGGCGTGAGGCTGAGGGCGACCGAGGCGTCGACGACGGCATCCCACACCGGATCGCCGAGGCTGGAGCGCCCTGCCGTGCCCGTGTCCAACAGTCGCTGGACGACCTCCCTGCGACCTGACTCCTCGCTCGCCCGATCCGAATGGATCGACGCGCAGAACAGGCACCCGTTGAGACGCGACGCCGCCGTCGCCGCGAGCTCCCGCTCGGCACGACCGACCCCGTCGGAGACGTTGAAGAAGATGTCGAGATCCGTCAGCGTCCGCGCTCGCAGCGCCGCCGGATCCCTGGCGAGCAGCCGGAAGTACGGATTCTTCGCCCGCCCCGCCTCGATGAGCGCCTCACGCTGAGCCGCCGTGAGATCCGCCTCCGCGACCGGCGCGATCCACGGCACCCAGCCGAGCCCGGCCTGCTGGAAGACCTCGGGCCTGGCCAGGTCAGGGTACGTGCGCACCCGGTCGCCCACCTCGGCGAGGGCAGAGATAGGCGACCGCGACCCCGACCCCGCCGAGGCGGTCGCACCCTTACCGTCGCCCGGATCCCGAAGATCACCCGAGGTCAGCGGCCGCAGCGGCACCGGATCCGTGACCGCGGCCGGGGCGTGCGCAAGCGCGGTGAGGCCGACGCTGAAGCGGATCTGGAAGCTCACGAACGACACGAGCTGGGCGAGCGTGACGATCCCGTCCTCGTCCCAGCCGGCCGCGAGCAGGCGGGCGAGATGCTCGGGCCGGGCATCGCGGGGATGGAGGGTGAGCAGGTGGGCGAATTCGATTCCCGCCGAGGTGACCTCCCCAAGGACCTCCCGTGCACCGACGTCGATGCTCAGCTCCGGCCCCGCGACGTTCTCGCCGGTCAGGGCGGCCGACTCGTACGAGCCGAAGGGTCCGCGCACGGGACCGTGGGAGTCGAGGTCGACGACGACCTCGTCGAGGAGTTCGGCGACCGTCCAGGACGCGGCTTCGTCCTCGTCCCGGAGGAGATCGCGGTAGAACTCCTCCCCGGCTGCGGACCCGAGCAGGCCCGCAGTGAACGCGGCGAAGACGTAGCGGTCGCGGTAGGACAGCGGCCCGGGATCCTCCGGTTCGAGGAGCGCTTCGAAGCTCAGCTGCGCGTTCGCCTTCGCCTGACTGCGATGGTCGCGGATGACGTCGAGCGGCTCGCCGTCGGTGAGACCGGCGAGGAGGTTGATGATGTCGGGCATCTCAGCGCGCCGATCCTGCCGCCACAGCATCGCGACCGGATGCACCGGCACCGGCCGCACCGGCACCGTCAGGGCGGGCTCCCGCACCCGAGCCCGCAGCGCCCGCGGTTCCCTCGACCTGCAGCCCGAGCGCCGGAGCGACCTCGGTGGCGAGCAGTTCGATCGAGCGCAGCGTGTGTTCGTTCGTCGCCGGCACCGAATGGACCTGGAAGCTGACATCGCTCACCCGAGAGAGCACCCGATCGGCAGCCAACCGGTCGACGACCTGCTCGGGCGTGCCGAGGTAGGTGTCGGTCGCTGCGAGCAGCTCGTCGAGGCTGAGGCCCGAGGTGTCGTAGCCGACGAGCCGATCCGCCTCGGCGCGCAGAGCAGGTTCGGTGAGCTCGCGCAGGCGCGGCAGGTCCTCGGCGTCGGCGACGACGGCGGTGCGTGAGGCGAGAATCCGCGGCTCGACACCGGCCGGCAGTGCGGACAGGTAGGTGTCGATGACCGGCAGCTGCACCTCGTCGAGTGAGGCACCGGTGTTCTCGGCTGGGCGCGGCTGCGTGCGGGAGAGCATGAGACCGTCCCCGGCCGCACCGGCCGCGCCCGCACCGGCGGCCGAGAACGTCGCCTGCCACAGGCGGTCTCCCAGGCCCGGTGCCTGCGGATAGAGACGGTAGCCCTCTGGCTGGACGTCACCGACGGTCAGTGCCTCGCCTGCCAACAGGGTCCTCAGCGCCGCGAGGTTGTCGGCGAAGACCTCACGCCGCTCATCGAAGGTCCTGCCGAACGCAGGGAACGACCTCGGGTTGCCGCCCGAACCGAGCCCGATCTCGAGGCGACCCTCGGCGAGCACGTCGAGGACCGCGGCGTCCTCGGCCACGCGCACCCCGTTCTCCATCGGCAGGGTGATGATGGCCGTGCCCAGCCGGATCCGCGAGGTCCTCGCCGCGGCATGCGAGAGAAAGACGAGCGGAGACGGCAGGCCGCCCTCGGCCGCAGAGAAATGGTGTTGGGCGACCCAGGCGGTGGCGAACCCGAACCGCTCGGCCGTCTCGATCTGCTCGAGCGCGAACCGGTACCGATCGTGCGCGGGGGCGTCCTCGAGGAGCCGGGTGAAGAATCCGAGCCGCGGGCCCGAGGTGAGGGTGGGAGCGATGGTCTCAGTCATGGTGGTTCTCAGCTTTCTGCTGCGGCGAGGGTGCCGGTCGGACGGGTGTCGTTGCTTGGGGCGCCGGAGGCGAGTGCGCCGTCGGTGCGGGCGCCGACGACCGGGGCATCGGCGGACGGGAGAATCGCGAGCGGTCGGGGGATCGCGTCGAGGAGCGCCCGCGTGTAGGCGGTCCGCGGGCGGGTGAAGAGGTCCTCCGTCGGACCCGATTCGACGAGGTGGCCCCCGGACATCACCGACACCGTATCGGCGATCTGCCGCACCACCGAGAGGTCGTGGGAGATGAAGACATAGGTGAGGCCGAGCTCGTCCTGCAGCTCGCCGAGGAGGTCGAGGATCTGCGCCTGGACCGTGACGTCGAGCGCGGAGACCGCTTCGTCGAAGACGACGAGTTCGGGCCCGGCGATGAGCGCCCGGGCGATCGCGACCCGCTGCAGCTGCCCGCCCGAGAGCTCCCGCGGCCGGCGGGAGACGAAGTCGGTCGGCAGTGCCACCCTGTCCAGGATGTCGGCGACCCGTGTCCCCCGGTCGGCGCGGGTGCCGATGCGGAAGTTGCGCAGCGGTTCGGTGAGGATCGCCCCGATCGACTGCATCGGGTCGAGCGCCGAGTACGGGTTCTGGTGGACGAGCTGAACCGTGCGTCGCAGCGCCCGCAGCCGTTCCCGTCGGTCCCGTCCCTCGCCGAGGCGGCTCGCATCGATCTCGCCGATGCGCACCGACCCGGCCTGCGGGGTGATGACCCCGGCCAGGGCCTTGCCCGTCGTCGTCTTCCCGGACCCGGATTCGCCGACGATGCCGTGGGTGGTCCCGCGGGCGACCGTGAACGAGACGTCCTCGACGCCGATGACCGGGGCACGACCGGCCGCCTCGGCGGCTCCAGCACCGGAAGCGTCAGCCTCGGCGTAGATCTGGGTGAGCCCGCGCACGGAGACGAACGGCGCCTGTGACGTCTCGACCGCACGAGCCCGCGGGGCCGTGGCCTGCAGGGCGGGGGCGTCGGCGAGCAGTCGTGCGGTGTACTCGGTGGCCGGGTGGGAGAAGATCTGCGCGGCCGTGCCCGTTTCGACGACCCGGCCCGACCGCATGACGACGACCTCATCGGCGCGCTCACCGGCGACCGCGAGGTCGTGGGTGATGAGGAGGACGCCCATGCCCGTCTCGGCGCGCAGTTCGTCGAGGAGGTCGAGGATGCGCTTCTGCACCGTGACATCGAGTGCCGAGGTCGGTTCGTCGGCGATGAGCAGCCGGGGCCGCAGGGCGATGGCGGCGGCGATGAGCACGCGCTGGCGCATGCCGCCGGAGAGCTCGTGCGGGTACTGGTCGGCCCGCAGCTGCGGACGGTCGATGCCGACGCGCTCGAGCAGGTCGATGACCTGGGCGCGTGCGGAACGGCGGTCCGCCCGGCGATGGATGCGCAGCGCCTCGGCGACGGAGGCCCCCACGGTCCGGAGCGGATTGAGCGAGCTGCCGGGATCCTGGGGAACGTAGCCGATCTGCGCACCCCGGACCTCCCGCCAGGCCCGCTGGGACAGGGAGTCGAGGGCCACCTCGCCGAGGTGGATCGACCCGGAGCTCACCGTCGCCGTCTCCGGCAGGAGACCGAGGACCGCGTTGGCCGTCGTCGACTTGCCCGACCCGGATTCGCCGACGACGGCGGTCACGTGTCCGGGACGGACGGTGAGGTCGAGGTCGTCGACGGCGGGTTCGCCGGCACTGCCTCGGCGGGCATAGTCGACGGTGAGCCCGCGCACGGACAGCAGGGCATCGGGGGCGAGGACGTCGGTCATGATGTCGCCTTTCGCAGGGTGTTGCCGATCTGGTGGGTGGACAGGACGATCGCCATGACGACGAGGCCGGGCAGCACCGTCAGCCACCATGCGGTGGCGACGAAGTTGCGGCCTTCGGCGATGATGAGGCCCCATTCCGGGGTCGGCGGGGGCGTGCCGTAGCCGAGGAAGCCGAGCGTGGAGATCTGCAGGATCGCCGAGCCGATCTGGAGGACGGCGAGCGTGAGGACCGGGGAGAGCGAGTTCGGCAGGATGTGGCGGACGAGCACCGAGGCGTACGTGCCGCCGGACCCGTACGCGGCGGTGACGAAGTCGCTCGTGTTGATCCGCACCGCCTGGGAGCGGGCGAGCCGAGCGAACTGCGCGATCGCGGTGACCCCGACGGCGATGGCCGCGTTGATCGTGCCGAAGCCGAGGACGATGACGATCGAGAGGCTGAGCAGGATCGCCGGGATCGAGAGGAGCACGTCGACGGCACGCATGAGGACGTCGTCGACCCAACCGCGGCGGGTGCCGGCGATGAGTCCGATGCTCGTGCCCACGACGAGTCCGACACCGACGGCGACGAGGGCGGCGAGCAGGGACTGGGAGGCGCCGTAGACGACACGGGTGAAGACGTCGCGGCCTGTCTGGTCGGTGCCGAACCAGTGCTCGAGGCTCGGCGCGAGGAGTGCCGGAGTGGTTCCGCCGTCGTTGGGGTCGTACTGCGTGAACAGGCCGGGCACGAGTGCCCAGAGCACGGTGACGAGGAGGATGAGACCGGCGACGACGGTGGCCGGACCGATGAGGGTGCCCGAGGCGCGGCGGGTGGTGCGGCCCGGGCTGCCCGAGCTGGAGCGGTCCGGCCGACGAGTGGTGGGGCCGGTGCGGGTGAGGCTGGTGATGAAGCTCATGACGTCCTCGTTCCGTTCGTGTCAGTGCCGTATGCGACTGTGTCCGTACTGGAAGGGCCGGTGACGGAGCCGGTCTCGGGTGACTCGTCCCAGTCGAGGCTGACTCCGACGCTGCCGGCGCTCGCCGTCAGCGCGGCTCGAGTCGCGGCGTTCGGCACCGAGCCGGTGGGGCGGACCGGGGCGGTGGCGCTCGCGCGGGCCGGGCCTGTTGCGGTCGCGGTGGCTGATTTCGCCGAGGCGGCCGCCGGGGTCCGACGCAGGCGGACATCGATGACGGGATAGAGGAGGTCGACAACGAGATTGATGACGACATAGCCGAGAGTCGCGATGGCGACGACGGCGAGCAGAATCGGGTTGTCGCGGTTCGTCACCGCCTGCGCGGTGATCTGGCCGATGCCGTTGCGGCCGAAGACCGTCTCGGTGACGACGGCCCCGGCGACGAGTTCGCCGAAGATCAGCCCGACGATCGTCAGCCCCGGCAACAGGGCGTTGCGGGCCACAGTGTGGATGAGGATCCACCGCTCCGAGGCGCCCTTGGCCGCAGTGACCTTGACGAAGCCGGCTGCCTTGACCTCGGTGATCGAGCGGATGAGGACCTGGGCGATCGGGGCCGAGAGCGGGACCGCCACGGTGAGCGTGGGCAGGACGAGCGCCTCGGCGGGGCCGGGGGAGACGACGGAGACGATCCCGAGCTGGAAGGAGAAGACCTGGGTGAGGAGGATGCCCAGCCAGAACACGGGAATGGAGATGAAGAGGCTCGGCACCGAGTCGAGCACCTGCCGCACCCACGCCCGCGGGCCGGTCGACGGGCCGTAGGTCGCGAACACCGCGATGAGCACGCCGAGGACGACGGCGGTGAGGAAACCGGACACGGCCAGGGCGATCGTCGAGGGCAGAGCCGCGGCGATGATCGTCGACACGGCCGCGCCGGTCTGGACGGAGAACCCGAAGTTCCCGGTGAGGAAGCCGCCCAGGGTGATGAGGTAGCGGGTGATCAGCGGGGCGTCGGCACCGGTCTCGGCGCGGATGGCCGCGACCTGTTCGGCAGAGAGCCCGAGTGCGGGATCGGCGAAGCGCGCGGTGACCCCGTCGCCGGGAATGGCGGAGAGGAGTATGAAGGCCGCGGTGAACGCGAGCAGCAGGACGAGCACGGCCTGGCCCAGCCGCAGCAGGAGGTATCTGAGGTCGATCATCGTCAGCTCGCAATCCAGGTGCTGTAGAAGTCGGGGCGGCCCACGGGTTCGGTCGCGAAGCCGCGGACGCGACGACGGAACGCGAACACCTGGGGCTCTTCGAAGAACGGGAGGACGTAGGCCTGGTCGACGAGGTAGTCCTGGACCGCCTCGGCGGCGGCCTGGCGCTTCACCGTCTCCGGTTCGGAGGCGAGCGTCTCGAGGAGCCGGTCGATCTCCGGGTCGACGGTGCTGTCAGGGGCGTCGTCACGGCCGGCGGCGTTGAGGAAGACATCCCGGTTGACCGAGGAGTAGTTCGAGCGCAGGTTGTCGTAGTCGGCGCGGGCGACCATCGAGTGGTAGATCTGGACGCGGTCGAGCTCCAAGGCGTCGAGCGTCTGCTTCGCCTGGTCGCCCGGGTTGATCGTCAGCCGCACCCCGACGCGGCGCAGCTGCTGCTGAATGAGGGTCTGGACCTCGTTCGACCGCGGTTGAGGCAGCGCCGTGTTGACGGTCAGCGCCAACACCTGCCCGTCCTTGCTCCGGTAACCGCCGGAGGTGACCCGCCAGCCGGCCTCGTCGAGGAGACGGTTCGCCTCGGCGGGGTCATAGGTCCACGACCCCGACTGGTCCTTGTAGCCCATCGCTCCCTTGGCCAGCAGGCCGGTGGCGAGCGGATAGTTCGGGGTGAAGAGCTTGTCGACGATCTCCTGCCGGTCGATGGCAGCGATGAGAGCCTGCCGGACGCGGATGTCGGAGAGCAGGTCCGTGCGGAAGCGGAAGTTGATGCTGTTGTTGATCCCGTTCGTCGCCTTCGCATAGAGGCGCAGACCCTGCTCCTTCACCCGCGTCTCGTCGGGTGCCTGGACATCGCGGACCCCGTCGGCCTGCCCGGAGAGCACCGCGCCGATCCGCACCGAATACTCGTTGTTGACGAGATAGTCGATGCCGTCGAGGTAGGCCCTGCCCTGATGCTTCAGATGCGGGGGCGCCCAGTCGTAGTCCTCGCGGGCACGGACGGAGAGCTTCTGTCCGATCGTCTCGGCGCTGATGAAGAAGGGTCCTGCGGTGTGGATCTTCGTCGCGCTTCCCGGTCCGAAGCCCTCGGCGTCGAGGTCGAGGGTCGAATCGGCGAGGAGGCCCGCATTCATCGTCGACGTCGCCTGGGCGAAGCCGGGGGAGGGTGCGGTGAAGTGGAAGCGGACGCGGGACTCGTCGAGGACTTCGCTGCGGTCGTAGTTCGAGATCTGCTCGGACACCGGCAGGGTGCGGGTTTCGTCCCCGCGGCCGAAGAGATCGAAGTTCTTCGCCACGTTGGCCGGGGTGAGCGGCGACCCGTCGGAGTAGGTCACGCCCTCACGCAGGGTGAACGTGTACTGCGTGGCATCGGCGTTGACCTCGGGCAGGGCTGCCGCCAGCCACGGGTGGAGTTCAAGGGTCTCCGGATCCTGCCAGAGCAGACGGGCTGCGATGTTGTTCATGATCCCGCCGTTGGGGTAGAAGCCGACGGCTGGCGGGTAGAGCAGCGTCCACGTCTGCGGTTCGAAGTACGTGAGCACCCCGCCGTCGACGGGTGAGCCGCCGCTGAGCGGGTCGGTGTCCGTGGGTGTGCAGGCGCTGAGCGTGAGGAAGGTGCCGAGTCCGAGTCCGACGCCGAGGATGCTGCGGCGGGTGGTCGTCTGCCCCGCCGAGGCGGGAGGAGCGGAGATCATGCGTGGGTGTCCTTCGAGCAGGTGGGACAGGGGTGTCCGGAGAGCAGATGGCAGGGTGTCGACGTCGCGGATCGGAGCTGTTTAGCTCAACAATCGACGCGGGGCATCAATTCCATGTCGGCGCACATCATGGTTCGACATGTGGCGCGGCGGGAGGTCATCTGCATGCCATGAGTCAATCTCATAAGGGCGAAAGCTGTCAATCTGTGCCTTAATATTGAGACATGATGCTGCCTGCCGACTTCGATCATCTCGTCATCGCCGTCCCGAATCTCGCCGAAAGTGTTGAGCAATGTGAAGCCGCGCTGGGGGTTCGTCCGGTCCCCGGCGGAGTGCATCCGGGGCTCGGGACGGCCAATGCGCTGCTCGGTCTCGACATCGGCGGCACTCGCGCCGGGCGCGCCTATCTCGAGATCCTCGGGCCCGACCCCGACCAGGATCCGCAGCTCTCCGCACCCCGCTTGGGCGGGGTGAGCGCACCCATCGTGCAGCGTTGGGCGATCCACCCGAGCGACTTCGACGGAGCCGTCGCGGCAGCCGCAGGCTCGAGCGATCCGGCGGTCGACCTCGGCGAGGTCCACGACATGACGAGGCGGACACCGGAGGGTGAGACGCTGCGATGGCGGCTGACGCGGCGGATCCCGCTCGCCCTCGGCGGAATCCAGCCGTTCCTCATCGACTGGCTGGACTCGCCGCACCCGGCGAGCCGGGACATGCCGAGCGTGAGCCTCGCACAGTTCTGGGCGACGAGCCCCGACCCGGCCGAACCCCGCGCCGTCCTCGCGGCCCTCGATGCGAGGATCGAGGTCGAAGAGGGCGAGACCGACGCCCTGCACGCACGACTGGAAGGACCCCGCGGACCGTGGATCCTCTGATTCCCGCACATCTCGACCACTTCGTCGTCACCGTCCCCGACCTGTCGGCCGCCGTCGCCGAGATCGAGGCGGCCACAGGGGTCCGCGCCGTTGCCGGCGGCCGTCACCCCGGGTTGGGGACCGCGAACTTCCTCATCGGGCTCACCCCCGCCGGGTGGGAGGCCGGGGCGCGGACCCATCTCGAGATCCTCGGACCCGACCCGGAACAGGAGCGGCCCGCAGACGGCACCCTGCCCCTCGACGCGCACCTGGCGACCACACCGACCTTGCAGACGTGGGCGATCCACCCGCCGGCATTCGCCGCGAAGGTCGCCGCCGCGAACACCGAAGGCGTCGATGTCGGCGAGGTCCGCGACATGTCCCGCGAGACTGCCGAGGGCGAACTGCTCGAGTGGCAGCTGACCTCCCGAGCGCCATTGCCGGGCGAGGGCACACAGCCGTTCCTCATCGACTGGGGGCTCTCGCGGCATCCCGCCGAGGGTGAGCTGCCGAGTCTCGAGCTGCTCGGCTTCGCTGTCGAATCGCCCGAACCCGATCGGACGCGTGAGGTCCTTGAGGTGCTCGGTGCCTCCGACGCCGAGGTGGTGGCCGGTCCCGAGTTCCGTCTGCGTGCTCGTCTGCGGGGTCTGGGCGGAGAACTCGCCTTCTGAACGGAATTCCTGCTGAGGTCCCGCGGAGGTGCGGGCCTCGCGGTTAGACTCGCAGGTGTGATTCCGCCCCTCCCCGTCACCGAGCACGGTCGGATCGGCCGTGCCGCCTCGGCGATGGCCGTTGCAGTTCTCCTCACCGCCGTGAGCGCCTGCGCGCCCGCCGAGGAGCCGACCGAGACCCGCAGGACCCCGCAGGTCGTCGAGACGATCGCGGCCCCCGCCGTCACCGAACCCCGTGAACCGACCGAGAAGCCGACCGAGTCGTCGGGCGGTGGGGAGGATGTCAGCGAGGATGACATCGACATGAAGGGCAGCGGGTCGTGGAATCGACCCGCCGAGGAGGTCGGCCCCAATCGCGACGGAGGCCGGTCGTTCAAGGTCGCCCTGCGCGTCGAGGACAACCTGCCCATCGACGTCGACGAGGCGGCCGCCTTCGTCATCGACACCCTCCAGGACAAGCGTGGCTGGCAGGACATGGACGGCGTCTCGATCGAACTCGTCGACAAGGGCCAGGATGCGATGATCAGCATCGCGAGCCCGAACACCGTCGACGAGATGTGCCTGCCGCTGAAGACCCTGGGCAAGCTCTCGTGCCGCAACGGCCCCAACGTCATCCTCAACGCCAAGCGGTGGGTGAGTGCGACGAAGGAGTTCGACGACCTCACGCAGTACCGGCAGTACCTCATCAACCACGAGGTCGGGCATGCGCTCGGCCACGGACACAAGTCCTGCCCGGGCAAGGGCAAGACCGCCCCGCTCATGCAGCAGCAGACGAAGGGCCTCCAGGGCTGCACACCCAACGGGTGGCCGTCGAAGGGGTAGCTCGTCCGTCGATGGGCCGGCCTGCCCGTTTCAGGGGCAGGCTGCTGGGAGGTCAGTCTGCCTGATCCGGACGTTCCTCATCGGTGAAGAGGCGGCCCGCGACGTCCTGCTGGGCCAGCCGGCGCAGAGACAGAAGCACCGGTTCGAGGAGGACCGTGCCTAGCACCGACTGGCGGACGGCTCGGGAGACCTCGTCGGTCGGCACGGTCGCGAGCTCCGCTTCGGCGAGATCGTGGACCGTGCGCCCGTAGCGCGCCAGACCGCCGTCGACGACGTCGATGCCACCGGCCTCGACCGCGCGCAGAGCGCTCGCGAGCTGGGTGAGTTCGACGCTGCCCGGATCGACCGTCCAGCCGAGTTCGGCGACGAGCTCTCGAGCAGGGTCGAGGTCCGGGTCCTCGTCGGCCGCCGCGCCGGATGCACCCGTCGGGGCCGTCGCCGTCTGTGCAGCACCGAGCACGTCGAGGAACGTCTCCGGCGGATCGTCGATGACCCCGAGCACGCGCCCCGCCGCCTCGACCGAGAGCCGCGCCGGGCCGAGGAGCGCACGGATGAGCTCGAGCCGGTCGACGTGCGCCTCGGAGTAGACCGCCTGCGTCGCCGAGGTCCGCTCGCCGGGCGGCAGGAGTCCTTCGCGCAGATAGTACTTGATCGTCGCCACCGGCACGTCGCTGCGACGCGAGAGCTCGGAGATGCGCATGCGGACCTCGTTTCGTCGACCGGTCACGGGCTGTGACTGTCCGTGGGATTCGCCCCTTGACAGATTCGCCCGCCATATTGGAAAGTGAAGGTATCCACTATTGGAGAGTTCGGGTATCCAGTATGTCAGGAGAAGGCGATGACGACCAAAGCGAACACGCAGCAGGGCCCGAGCGTCGGGCCGGAGAAGCTCACCCACGACTACGACGGCGAACTCGTCGTCTTCATCATCGGCATGCGGATCCGCCAGTGGTGGCGCCCGGACCTCTGGGTGCCGGTCTTCACCGCGATGCCGCGGATGCTCGCCGAGCTCTCCGCGGACCCGGACTCGGGAATGCGCGGCTACCGACTCGTGTTCGATCCACGTGGGCCCTGGCTCGTCCAGTACTGGGACTCGCTCGAGAAGCTCTACGCCTATGCCGCCGACCCGACAGCGAAGCACCGACAGGGGTGGACGGAGTTCAACAGGCGGGCCCGCTCGGCACCGGACGCCGTCGGCGTCTGGCACGAGACCTTCCCTGTCGACGGGGCCGAATCGATGTACGTCGGCACCCCGCCGCTCGGCCTCGCGAAGGCCGTCGGCACCCGCCCGGTCGGTCCGCGCAGCGCCCGCGCCCGCGACCGGCAGGCCCGCCGAGACCGGTGAGACGGCGTCGCGGAGGAGCCTGCGGAGACCTCGCTCACGCTCGGACTCGAGCGGGGAATAACCCTGAAGTGATTCTCGTTGATTGGGTCAAAGGACTTAACTGAGTCACCCTGACTCAACTTTCAAGAGGAGGTCACTTTGGCTAACTTCTTCGGACCTTCCGGCGGCGGCGAGGGCTCGTTCGACGAGTTCCTCGCCCGCTACCTGCAGGGTCAGAACACTCCACGGCAGGGCCGTTCCGTCGACATCAACCGTCTGCTCACCAAGCGCACGCGGGACCTCGTCGACGGCGCTGCCGACTATTCGCGCGGACGCGGCCAGGAAGAGGTCGACGCGCTCCACCTGCTGCGCGTCATGGTCGAATCCGAACACGGCGCGGCCTCGCTGCGCCAGATGGGCGCCGACCCCGAGGCGATCGTCCACGCGATCGACGAACGGCTGCCGCAGGCCGCCCCTGCGCGCAGCGGCGACGGTGCGCCTACGCTCACCGGCGCCGCCCAGAAGGCCCTGCTCGACGCCTACCAGGTGGCGCGCGCCTTCGGATCGACCTACATCGACCCCGAACACGTCTTCTTCGCCTTCGTCCTCAACCAGGAGATGCCCGCCGGGCGGATCCTCGCTCAGGCCGGCGTCACGCAGGCGACCCTGCAGGCCGGCGCACAGGCCGAGGCCAAGCAGAACCAGGGTGCCGAGACCGAGACGGGAGGCGAGGAGACGATGCTCGAGAAGTTCGGCACCGACCTCACCGCACTCGCCGCGGAAGGCCGACTCGACCCGGTCATCGGCCGCGGCGACGAGATCGAGGAGACCATCGAGATCCTCGCCCGCCGGACGAAGAACAACCCCGTGCTCATCGGTGAGGCCGGCGTCGGCAAGACCGCCGTCGCCGAGGGCCTCGCCCAGGCCATCGAGTCCGGTGAGATCCCCGCGCAGCTGCGCGGCAAGCGCGTCGTCTCCCTCGACATGCCCGGCATGCTCGCCGGCACCCGCTACCGCGGTGACTTCGAGGAGAGGCTGACGTCGACCCTCGACGAGATCGCCGAGGACGGGGACATCATCGTCTTCGTCGACGAGCTCCACACCCTCGTGGGTGCCGGCGGCAACGGCGAATCGAACTCGATGGATGCCGGCAACATCCTCAAGCCGAGGCTCGCCCGCGGAGATCTCCACCTCCTCGGCGCGACGACTCTGCGCGAGTTCCGCACGATCGAAAAGGACTCGGCTCTGGCCAGGCGCTTCCAGCCGGTCATGGTCGGGGAGCCGACCATCGAGGACGCCGTGACGATCCTCGACGGCCTCTCCGGTCGCTATGCCGACCACCACGGCGTCACCTACGACGCCGAGGCGATCCGCGCCGCCGTCGAACTCTCGCACCGCTACATCACCGACCGGTTCCTGCCGGACAAGGCGATCGACCTCATCGACCAGGCCGGTGCGCGGCTCTCCCTGCGCCGCGGACCCGTCGTCGACACGGCGGCGATGCGCGCCGAACTCGGCGAGCTCGAAGCGGAGAAGAACTCGGCGATCGCCGCGGAGAACTTCGAACGGGCAGGCGAGATCCGCGACGAGATCTCCCGCCTCACCGACCGACTCGAGGAGGTACTGAACTCAGCGACCGCCTCGGCGGAGGACGGTGACGGCGTCGTCGATGCCGAGCAGATCGCTCAGGTCGTCTCCCGGGCCACCGGGATCCCGGCTTCGAGCATGACGCAGGAGACGAAGATCCGCCTCGCCGGGCTCGAGGACATGCTCCACGGGCGCGTCGTCGGCCAGGACGACGCCGTGACCGCGGTGTCGAAGGCCATCCGCCGGTCGCAGACCGGAATGGGCGACCCGGCCAGGCCCATCGGCAGCTTCCTCTTCCTCGGCCCCACGGGCGTGGGCAAGACGGAGCTGGCGAAGGCGCTCGCTGCGACCCTCTTCGACGACGAGTCGGCGATGATCCGGTTCGACATGAGCGAGTTCGGGGAACGGCACACCGTGTCCCGTCTCGTGGGCGCCCCTCCCGGGTACGTCGGCTACGACGAGGCCGGCCAGCTCACCGAGCAGGTCCGCAGGCGGCCGTATTCGGTCATCCTCCTCGACGAGGTCGAGAAGGCGCACCCGGATGCGTTCAACCTGCTCCTCCAGGTCCTCGACGACGGTCGGCTCACCGACGGTCAGGGCCGGACGGTCGACTTCCGCAACACGGTCATCATCATGACCTCGAACCTCGGGTCCGAGTTCATCGGCCAGAGCACCCCGCTGGGCTTCACCTCGGCGGATGCCGCGGTCACCGACCGTGACCTGCGGGCGAAGGTGATGGGCAGGCTCAAGGAGGTCATGCGTCCCGAGTTCCTCAACCGGATCGACGAGACCGTGATGTTCACCCGCCTCGACCGCGTCCAGCTGCGGGAGATCGTCGGACTCCAGCTCGAACTCTCGATCGAGCGCCTGGGCCGTCAGGGCATCGCCCTCGACGTCACCGAGGAGGCCATGGACTGGCTCGCCGAGGCGGGCTACGAACCCGAGTTCGGTGCCCGTCCGCTGCGCCGGGTCATCCAGCGCGAGCTCGACGACCGGATCGCCGACATCCTCGTCACCGAGGCGGTCGGCGAGGGCGGAGTCGTCGACGTCACCGTCGTCGACGGTCAGCTCGCCGTCACCGCGCGAGAGAGCGCGCCGCTGGCCGCGTGAGTGCGGCCGTGTGGGCGGCGCCTGTGTGGGTGCCGCCTACGCGAACTCGGCCGCCTGAGCGCGGCTGCTGAACGTGTGTGACTGCACGGGCCAGTGCCCGGGTGGGAGATCATCTCCGACCCGGGCACTGTGCTGTCCGGGGACGAGTGTGGCTGCCTGCGGGCGCGAGCGGCTGCTCAGGGACGCGGACCAGCTCGGCGATCCGACACCAGCTCGGTGAACCGACACCCCGCGAAATACGAGCACGGTGTTCCGACACCAGCGCGGCGAACCGACACCAGCACGGCGCATGGACCGTGCTGGCGTCGGAACACCGTGCTGTTGCCGGCGCTGCCCACCGCGGCACCCCACCGCGGCACCCCGCGGCACGCCCCACCGCGGCACCCCGCGGCACCCCGTCGCCTCACACGAGCGGGACGGTGATCTCCTTCATCCACGCCTTCCGGCCGAAGTCGCGGGCGCGCACGGTCACCGAATCGGAGGTGACATCGACCTGCAGGCCCTGGTTGAACCCGCCGGGCACCGTCTTCTCGCCGCCCTGACCATTGTCCGTGTAGCCGGTCTCGATGGCGCCGGTGTTGAAGACGTTGAAGCCGACGAGGTTGCCCGAGGCGGGCACGACCCGGCGCGTGTACCAGTCGGAGAGCTCGAGGTCCCAGTGCGTGTGACCGCAGAAGAGGAACACGTTTCGGTACGGCGCGAGCACCTCGAGCAGTCGATCGGCCTGCATGTAGTCGGAGAGGTAGAGCTTGTTCCTCGTCCCGGAGACCGTGTTCGGCAGCGGGTGGTGGGTGATGACCATGATCGGCTTGTTCCGCCGGTCCCAGTAGGCGATCCGGTCGGCCAGCCATGTGAACTGCTTCTCGCTCATCCACACTTCGTCCCAGCGCTTCTCGTCGTAGTAGCGCATATAGCGTTCGGTGCCGATCGTGAGCACGGGGACGCCGCCGAAGCTGAACTCCTCGTAGATCGTGTTCCGGCCGGCGAAGTTGTAGAAGGACTTGAACAGCGAGTCCTCGACGACCCCGTTGGGCCACGTGTCCTGGGCCAGGGTGTTCGGGTCCTTGTACTTCGGGACGTAGAACTCGTGGTTGCCGATCGCCCACGCCACCGTCGAGGGGTGGGCGTGCTTGTCCATCCGCTTCGTCACCTCGGCGTATTCGAAGTCGTAGCCGCGCGGGGTGATGTCGCCGGCGATCGCGAGACCGGCGCTGGCCCGGTTGGTCGTGCGCATGTCCTCGAGGGCGACGCCGAGGTCGTTGAGATCGCCCTGGATGTCGGAGATGACGTTGAAGCGCGTCACCGACCCGTTCCCTTTGTCCTTGCCCTTCGCCTTCCCGTTTCCGGGCTTCGCGGCCGCCGGGCCGGCCGCGAGGGTGGCGCCGAGCGCTCCGATGCCTGCAGTGGTGATGAGTGCGCGTCTGTTGACCATGGGAGCGAGGCTAGGGGAGCCGAACGCGCGGCAGATGGCCGCCGGATGGACCGCGGCTGAATCGGCGCGTTCAGCTCTCGTTCACCCGCGGCGCCCCCGTGTGATCGACGCCGAGGGCACGGTTGATGACGAGCCTCTCGCACAGCGTCCACGTGGTCGTCGTCATGAGGTAGAGGGTCGCGGCGAGCGGGACGAAGGCCGCGATGACGGCGGTGATGAACGGCATGAAACTGAGGACCTTCGTCATCCCGCTGAGGTCGGGCATACCCGGCGCCGCCCCCTGGCTGCTATGTGTTCCCGCGCCGGCCTGGGTCCCCTTCGCCGATGCGGTCGGTGCCGCCTCCGGCAGAGGCGGAGTGAGCAGGTGGCGGGAGAGGGCGGCGACCGTGCCGATGAGGACGATGAGGACGGCGAAGAGCAGGCCTGAGACCCAGGTCAGTCCGCCCGAACCGATGAGGCCGACGAAGCTCGAACTCAGCGGGATGCCGAAGAGGGTGTGGCCGAGCAGCTCATTGGGCGCCCCGCCGATCGTCGCCTGGACGAAGAGCCCGTAGACGGCCATGAGCACGGGCGTCTGCGCGAGCACCGGCAGGCAGCCGGCGAACGGGGAGGCCTTCTCCTCCCGGTAGAGCTCCATGAGCTTCTCCTGCATCCGCTGCGGATCGGACTTGTGCTTGGCCTGGAGTTCGGTGATCTTCGGGGCCAGCCGTCGGCGCGTGATCCCCGCCCGCACCTGGGAGAGGCCGACGGGGATGAGCAGGCCGCGCACGGCGATCGTGAGCACGATGACCGCCAGGGCCGCACCGTCGGCTCCGGCAAGGGGTTCGAGGAGATCGCTCAGGGTGGTGACGAGCCAGTAGGCGCCGTCGAGGAGGAGGCGGATGGGCGGGAATTCGTAGATGTTCATGGTGATGTCCTTCGCGTGGTTCGCAGGTTCGTGTGGGAGCGCAGCGGTGCGCTCGAGCCGCCTGAGAGCGACGAAGGATCATCGACGAGAGGTCATCGCGGAGATGGGATCACCGAGGTGGGTTCGCCGAGGTGGGACCGCGGAAGCAGGAGACCCCAGGCGAGACCTCGGGGAGGTCGTCGTTCAGGCGTGAGCGCGAACGACGAAGGAGGGTGCTCTGGCGAGCGTGGTTCCGGGAGTGCCCGGTGCCTCGGGGAGCGGGACGTCGCGGACCTCTGAGGGTTCGCGACGCATCCACGGGCCGTGCGGGGCCAGGGAGAGGACTCTCACGAGCGCTCTGCCCGCCCTCGCCCCCACGGGCGACAGGATCGCCGCACCGAGGATGACGAGGACGAGCAGATGCGCGGGGGATTGGGGGAGGACCGCGTCGAGGTCAGCGCTGAGTACGACGACGATGAGTTGGACTGCCATCCACAGACTCAGCATCGCACCCGCCTTTCCTCTTTGCTGTCGGTACACGATGCTAGCACCGACTCGGGTGTCCCGGCGCACAATCCGCTCCGGGCAGAACCGTCCCGCTCCCGGCGGAAAGCCGTTCCCGACCGCGACGCCGGGTGCGAGCCTGAGGTCATGAACGCACACACCGCCCCGCCGGTCTGGGCCGATGACGAATCGCCGACCGTGTCCCCTGTCCCCGAGACCCAGCGCATGCTCGCCGCCTACCGCACCGTCGTCTTCAACGGCGAACTCCGCGACGAGAACGGGATGGAGATCGTCTCCCGGCTCGTCCTCCTCTCCGCCGAGGATCCCGAGGCCGACATCTTCCTCTGGATCAACTCTCCCGGCGGGTCGGTGCCGATGATGCACGCGATCGCCGACACCATTGCGACCCTGCCGGGCGATGTCGTGACGATCGCGTTCGGGTGGGCCGCCTCGGCGGGGCAGTTCGTCCTCACCATGGGCACCCCGGGCAGGCGCTTCGCCCTGCCCCATGCCCGCATCCTCCTCCACCAGGGGTCGGCGGGGATCGGGGGAGCGGCCGCCGACATCGAACTCCAGGGCGGGGACCTGCGGGCCGTCCGCGACTCCGTGCTCACCCGCATCAGCGAAGCCAGCGGTCAGGCCTTCGAGAAGGTCTTCGCCGATTCGCTGCGGGATCGGTGGTTCACCGCCGAGGCGGCACTCGAGTACGGGCTCATCGACGGAATCGTCTCCTCCCCGGCCGAGCTCTACGCCCCGATCGCGCCGAGGCGGAGACTCGGCGTCACGGCGGGAGCGCGGTCATGAGCCAGTACACGATCCCGCACGTCGTCGACCGGTCGGGGAATTCGGAGAAGATCGTCGACGTCTATTCGCATCTGCTGGGCAATCGGATCATCTACCTGGGCGTGCCCATCGACGACGGGGTCGCGAACACCGTCATCGCCCAGCTCCTCCACCTCGAATCCGTGAGTCAGGAGCTGCCGATCCACATGTACATCAACTCCCCGGGTGGGTCGCTGACCGCGATGACCGCCGTCTACGATGCGATGTCCCATGTCGGTGCTCCCGTGGCGACGACGTGCGTGGGCCAGGCCGTCGCCGATGCCGCGGTGCTGCTCGCCGGCGGTGAGCCGGGCAGGCGGTCGATGCTCGCCCATGCCCGCGTCGTCCTGCGCCAGCCGCATGCCGAGGGGGCGCGGGGGACGATCCCGGATCTCATCGTCGCCGCCGATGAGATCGTGCGTCAGCGTCGCGAGGTCGAGGCGATGCTCGCCGCCGACACGGGGCGCAGTCTCGAGCAGATCCATGCCGACCTCGACCGGGATCTCGTCCTCGACGCCGAGGCGGCGAAGGCGTTCGGGATCATCGACGCGATCGTGTGAGGGGTCCGGGCCGCAGTGGCCGGGCCGCGGTAGCTGGGCCGCGGTTCACGCGGCGAGGGAAAGCTGCGCCCGGCCCACGTCGCTCAGCCGCGCCCGAGCATGCGGGAGGCCTGCGGGCTGCAGGCCCGCGAGTTCGAGCCCCGCGAGCTGGAGGCTGCCGTGCTCGGCATCGGCGGCGGCGAGGACGAGGACCTGAGGGAGGGCGAGTCCGAGGACCGCGGCGATGGCCTCGATGACCTCGGACGACGGATCCTTGAGGCCGCGTTCGACCTCTGAGAGGTACTGGGTCGAGACCCCCGAACGGGCCGAGACCTCGGCGAGGGTGAGTCCGAGCTCTGTGCGCCGCAGTCGCAGGACGCGACCGAGGGCCTCGCGCCACAGGCGGGGTGGGACGGTGCGGGCTGCGGGATCGCGCTGGGTCTCCATGTCCTGAGCCTAGGGCGGGCAGAGGAGGAGGGCGAGGCTTTCTGCTGTGAGCGGATGGACGTTGCCGCTCCACGCGGACAGGCGGTGTCGGGCCGCGAGACAAGGTTTCAAGAACCTTGAAAGTTAAGTTAGGCTGGCCTAGTCAAAATCGCTGGGCCGGTTGCCGGCCCCACTGTCGAAAGGGCAGAGATGTCGCTTCCATTAGTGCGCCGGGCTCTCGCCGCAGGCACCCTCATCGTTCTCGCCTTCACCGCGAGCGCGTGCGGGCAGAACTCCTCGGCCGACGCCGGGTCCGCCTCCGGGGACTTCACCCCGGTGACGATCAAGCACGCCCTCGGTGAGGCGGTCATCGAGTCCGAACCGCAGCGCGTCGTCACCCTCGGCCAGGGGTCGACCGAGACGGCGATCGCGCTCGGAAAGACGCCGGTGGGCATGGAGGAGTACGCGTGGGGCAGCGACGACACCGGCTACATGCCGTGGATCTACGACGCGGTCAAGGAACGCGGGGACAAGCTGCCCGAACAGTTCCAGGGCGCCACCGAACTCGACGTCGAGAAGATCGCCTCGCTCAACCCCGACGTCATCCTCGCGCCGTGGTCGGGGATCACGGCCGATCAGTACAAGCAGCTCGACCAGATCGCGCCGACCGTCGCGTATCCGAAGGAACCGTGGACGATCAAGTGGGATGAGCAGATCACGACGATCGGCAAGGCGCTCGGTCAGGAGGACGAGTCGAAGAAGCTCGTCGAGGACGTCAAGAAGCAGCTCAACGATGCGAAGCGTCCCGAGTACAAGGGTCTGACCTTCTCATTCATCTACAACTCGGGACCCGGCACGCTCGGGGTCTTCTACCCGCAGGAACAGCGCGTGGCGATGGTCTCCGCGCTCGGGCTCACTCCCGACCCGGTCATCGAGGACCTGCGCAAGGAGTACGACGCCCCCGGCACGGACTCCGCGCTCATCGGGCTCGAGAACGCCGACAAACTGAACAACTCCGACCTCATCTTCACCTTCTACTCGGATCCGAAGAACAGGAAGGAGATCGAGTCCCAGAGCGTGTACGCGAACATCCCGGCGATCAAGGCCGGCGCCGTCGTCGCGCCCGAGGACCAGCCCTTCGTCACCGGATCCTCGATCATCAACCCGCTCACCCTGCCCTGGGCGCTCGAGCGCTACGTGCCGATGATCGACGAGGCCGTGAAGAAGCTCGACAAGTAGGACTCAGCAATACCGCTGCGCCATCGCCTGGGCCCTCTCGCCGAGGCGGTGGCGCAGTGAGTCCGGGGCGATGACCTCGGCGCGGTCTCCGAGCAGCCAGAGCGCCCATTCGGCGTGCTCGGCATCCTGGAATCGCACGACGACCTCCACCCCGCCGTCGACCGCAGTGAGCGCACTGCGGTCGACGGCAGTCTCGTACAGGGCTGCCGCACCGGCTTCGTCTGTGCGCACGGTGACCGTGAGCCCAGCCCCTGACCTGCGGAAACGGTCACTGCGCTCGGCCCACAGGGCGGCGAGGTCGACATCCTCGGTGCGCTGCGCCTCCTCGGCGAGGAGTTGCGCCGCACGGACACGGGAGAGCCGATACGTCCGATCCTCACCGGCACTGAGCGCAAGCAGGTAGCCACGGCCGCGCGAGGTGACGAGACCGATCGGATCGACGGTGCGCCACCTCGGCGAGCTGTCGGCCGATCCGTAGTCGAGGCGGAGGCGACAGCCCTGAACCACGCCGAGGCGGATCGGCGTCATCACCTCGGCGTCGATCTCCTCGGCCGGCCGGGGTCGGGCGAGCAGGTCGGCTTCGGGCTCGACGAGGATGCGCCGGGCGATCGCAGCGGCGCCGCCGCGGTGGCTGGCGGGCAGGGCGTCGAGGAGTTTGAGCATGCCCGAGCCGAGGGCGGGAGCGAGTCCGAAGCGGTCGTGGCCGTTGGGGAGGCCGGAGGCGACGAGCGCGAGCGTCTCGTCGTGGCTGAGTCCCGTGAGCTCGGTGCGGAAGCCGGGCAGCAGAGCGAAGCCGCCGTGTCGGCCGCGTTCGGCGAAGACGGGGACGCCGGCGAGCGAGAGCGCGTCGATGTCGCGGAGGATCGTGCGCGTCGAGACCTCGAGTTCGGCGGCGAGGGCATCCGCTGTCATCCTCCCGCGCTGCCGGAGCAGGAGCACGAGGGAGACGAGGCGGTCAGCGCGCATACCGACACTGTATTCCCATACACGACAGGAGATGTCGTGATTATCCGGAAGTCTCATCCGCAGGTCGTCGACCGACGGCGGCCACGGCACAGCCGGCAGATCACGCCGGCCAGGCAGAGGAGGACAGATGGAACGCAGCGCAGTCAACCCGGTCACATGGTCACAGGAGCTCGGCTTCAACCAGGGAGAGCTCGTCACGGGTGCCGTGCGCACCCTCTTTATCTCGGGGCAGACGGCGATGGATTCGGGCGGGCGCCCGCAGCACGACGGTGACGTCGCCGCGCAGCTGAGGCTCAGCCTCGACAATGTCGAAGCCGTCCTCGCCGAGGCGGGAATGGGCTTGGCCGACCTCGTGCGGCTCAACGTCTATACGACGGGGATCGACGACCTCGTCCCGCACTACGGGCAGCTCGCGGCCAGGTTCGCGGCGGTCGGGGTGGCGCCGACGACGACGATGCTCGAGGTCGCCCGCCTCGCCGTGCCCGGTCAGCTCGTCGAACTCGAGGGCATCGCCGTGCAGTGAGCCGCGGCGGGAACCCGATCAGCGGTCGCGCGGGCCCTCCCGTTCGCGGCGCAGTGCGGCCTTGTGCTTCGCCCAGGCGCTCGCGAGGTCGACGTCGTCGATGAGCCACGACATGTAGTCGTTCATGTTCGTCACCCGGGCATGGGCGTCCGTGCCCGGGTCGACGTGGTCGAGCGCTGAGGCGGCGAGCTCGCGCTGGGCCCGCAGGTACGCGTACTCCCGGTCGAGGAACCCGGCCCACACATCGGCGTCCATGATGAACCGGTCGGCACGCGTGCCCACCGGGCGGACCCGGCGGACGAAGCCTGCCTCGATGAGCCGCCTCGTCGCCGTCGACACGGTGCCCGCGCTGATGCCGAGCACCTCGACGAGCTCGGCCGCGGTGACCCCGCCCGCGGAGTCGAGCAGCAGGTAGCCGGCGATGCGGCCCTCGAGCTCGGACCCGCCCGACATCGTCCACATCGTGCCGAAACGGGTGCTGAACTCGCGGCGGAAGGCGCTGGGAGGATCGGCGACCATCAGCTCAGCGCGCTCATCTTCTTCCAGTCATCCCAGTCATAGACCCAGTCGGAGATGTCGCTGTCGTCGGTGGACAGGTTCACCGAGGAGTCCTTGACGATGACGGGGTCACCGTAGAGCGCGGAGTCGTAGTACTCCTTGGCCCGCGCGGTGCTCAGGTTGATGCAGCCGTGGGAGACGTTCGCCGATCCCTGCTGCCCGACCGACCACGGGGCCGCGTGGACGAACTCGCCGTTGTTGTGGATGCGCACCGCCCACTTCACCGGGGTCGTGTACCCCCACCGGGCTGAGGTCATCGTGTAGTCCGAATGCTTCGACATGACGACGTGCACGCCGTTGTACGACGGTGCCTTCGCCGATCCGAGCGAGGTCGGGAAGTCCATGACCTTTCTGCCGTCGCGGGTGACGACCATGCGGTGGGTCTTCGCGCTCGCCTCGACGATCTGCTCCCGGCCGACCTCGAAGTCGATCGACAGGTCGTTCTTGCCCGTCCGGTCCTCGGCCATCGGCACGTTCTTCAGCGGCGCATCGACGGAGACCTTCGAATTCGCCGGCCAGTAGTCCTTCGGGCGGAAGTGCAGGCGCGACTCCGGATCGTCCGGCAGCCATGCCCACGACCCTTCGACCTCGCGCTTCTTCCCGTCCATGTCCGTGACGTCGACCGTGAGCCGGTGCTCGACGTCGTCCCGGTACTTCTTGGCCACCTTCGAGCCGAAGGTGAGGATGATCGGGGCCGCCACCCCGACCGTCTGGTCGTCGGCGAGGACGGTGCGCACCGCCATCGGATCCCCGCCCGCGTCGTCGACCTTCGCCGAGGTGGTGAACTCGTGGTCCTTGCCGTCCGGGGTCGTCGCCGTGGCCGTGAGGTCATAGGTGCTCGAGGCGACGAGATCGAATCGCGAGGTCCACGAGGCGGCGTCGTCCGGGGCGCTGACCGGGGCATCCGTCGCCGAGGCGGTCGGGCTTTCGGTCGGCGCCGCAGGGTCGGTCGCGTCGGAAGTGGCGGTCGCGTCGGGGGAGGTCAGGCCGCCGGCGTTCGCGTCCTCCGCCGTCAGTGCCGTCCCCTTGGAATCGAAGAACGTACCGGGGTCCGTGGTGATGCGCGGGTGGTCGGCGTCGGTGATCGTCACATCCTTGAGCACAGCTCCTTCGACGCTCAGGCTGATCCGCTTGCCCGCCTCGACGTCGATCGACGAACCCGAGTCGACGGTTTCACCGGACAACGCCGCGGTGGGGGCGGCGGAAGCGCTGGGACTCCCGGTCGCCTCGGCGTCCTTCTCGGGTGTCCCGGTGTCGTCGACGGCCCCGACGCGGAAGACCGGGGCGGGGGAGGTCGTGACGTCGGCGGAGTCGCCGTCGCGGGTGGCGGAGGAGTCGGAGCTCGAAGGGGTGCAGGCGGCCAGCAGCGTCAGTGCTGTGACGGCAGCGACTGCCCCGGAGAATTTCGTGCGTGACAAACTGGGGACCTCGTTCGGAGACGGAGTGGAGAACCGGATCCATGCTAGGAAAGCCACATCTCGAAACGATGTCGGATGGTATCGCTGACCGGCGGAAAAGGCTCCTGATAACGGCTCTGACCTGGGGAATCAGTCAATTGGGGAGTTGCCGAATCGTGATCTTGGGTAGAGAGGACTCCCCGTGCACCCGCCAGAGCTCGCTTACCCTTGCTGCCTTCCGGCCCTGGGGGAGTTCACAAGATGACGCCGCACGGGGAGCCGTGGACCAGTCTAGGGGAGAGGGTGCGCGGGGGACAAAATGAGCGTGTGCGAACTCGGTCACGCACGGCGTCTCACGCTTCCCGCAGGCGATCCGCCTTGTCGCGGAGGACGGCGGCCTCACGGTCATTGACGGCGAGCTCGGCGGCGCGGTCGAACTCGGTGAGCGCCTCGGCGGTCCGTCCTGCTCGGGCGAGCAGCTCCCCGCGGACGCTGGGCACATGATGGAACCGGGCCAGCGCACGAGCGATCCCGCTGTCCTCGATGACGCGCAGACCCGCCTCGGGAGACTCGGCCTCGGCGATCGCGATCGCCCGGTTGAGCGTCGTCATGGGAGACGGGGCGACGGTTTCGAGCTCACCGTAGAGCTGCGCGATGCGCTCCCAATCCGTGTCCGGGAACCTTCGGGCTGAGGCGTGGACGGCCGCGATCGCCGCCTGCAGCGTATACGGTCCGCTTCCCGTTCCCGGGGTCTGCGCCGTGTGCAGAGCCTGCGCCGTTGGCACTGCCCTGGCCGCGTGCAGCCTCTCCGCCCTGTGCAGGGACCTCTCACCGAGGCGGATGAGCGACCGATCCCAGCGGCTGCGATCCTGGTCGGCCAGGAGGATCGGCGTCTCGTCGGGGCGCAGGCGTGCCGGGAAGCGTGCGGCGGTGAAGGCCATGAGGGCGATGAGCCCGTGGACCTCGGGCTCCTCGGGCACCAGTCCCGCGGTGATGCGGGTGAGCCGGAGGGCGTCCATGGACAGCTCCGGTTTCATCCAGTCGGCGCCTGCGGTCGCGACATGACCTTCGGAGAACATGAGGTAGAGGACGGAGAGCACCGAGGTGAGCCGACCGGGCCATTCGTTCGCCGGCGGCAGCTCGAAGGGAACCTCGGCCAGAGCCAGGGTCTTCTTCGCCCGCACGATGCGCTGCTGGACGGTGGCGACCGGGACGAGGAACGCCCTCGCGATCTCCTGCGTGGTCAGGCCGCCGACGACCCGCAGGGTGAGCGCGAGCTGGGCTTCCCTGCCGAGCACCGGGTGGCAGGAGATGAAGATGAGCCGGAGCACGTCGTCGTCGATCGTGTCCGGATCCCACGGCAGCGCCCCGGCGTCCGATGCCTGCTCGTCTTCGAGTCGGTGGCCGATCTCGGTCACCCGGGTCTCGAACCGCTCCCGGCGCCGCCACGAGTCGATGGCTCGGCGTTTGGCCACGGTCATCAGCCAGCCGGCGGGGTTCGCGGGGATCCCGGTGGCGGACCACGAGGTCAGGGCCTCGGTGAGCGCCTCCTGCGCGAGGTCCTCGGCGAACCCGAAGTCGCCGACGTGGCGGGTCAGGGCGGCGACGATCTTCGCCGCCTCGATCCGCCACGTCGCCGCGAGCACCCGGGACACCTCGGTGAAGGACGACTCCACGGCAGGCGGTTCGGCATCGAACGGTCCCGGGCGCCCGGCAGGTGCGTCGGTCATCAGCCGCGGCCGACCCGACCCTCCTCGATCCACTGCTGCTCCTTCTGGATCCATTCGTTGTCCTGCGGGAAGTCCTCGGGTCCGGTGACGCGGCGGATCTCCATCTGGGAACCTGCACCCAGGGGTGCGCGCTTGGCCCATTCGATCGCCTCCTCCTTCGAGGACACCTCGAGCATCCAGAACCCGTTGAACAGCTCCCGCAGCTCCCCGTAGGGACCGTCGGTGACGACGGGATCGTCCTCGCCGAACTCGACGACGGCGCCTTCTGAGGCATCGGAGAGACCCGCGCCGTCGACCATCACCCCGGCTTCGATCATCGACTCGTTGTACTTGCCCATGGCCGCGATGATCTCGTTGAAGTCGGTGTTCTCGAAGGTGTCCACGGCCGCCTGGTCGACGGTGCGCATGATGAGCATGTACTTCATGATGACTCCTGTGTCGGAAGGTGCGAGGACCCCGGACGGGACCCTCTCATGCACTGCGTCGAACAAGCCTACGTGCGGATCGACACAGTGCCGAAGATTGTTCCCTGAACTTCTCCCAACCAGGTCGAGACCACAGTGTTACCACCTCGTGACTCCACCGCGACACGACTTCGGGGCTCCTCTGCTTAGGGTGGAGTGTGCCCTTTCCCTGTCCTCAAGGAATCATGCATATCTTCCGCCGCGTCATCCTCCCCTCGGCCTTCCTCTTCGTGCTCCTGCTCATCGCAGGTCTGCTCGCGTGGATCGCGTTCAAACCGGCGCCCGAGGACGGTTTCGACTCCACCTCGGCGACGGGGCAGCCGCAGGGATCGTCGGTGTTCGCCGAACGCGGGTCGATCGCGAACTCCCTCGAACTCAAGGGGTCGATCGCCGTCGACCCGCCCACCGCGGTCAAGGCCGACCATGAGGGCACGGTCAACCACTTCTTCGTCGAACCCGGCGACGATGTGCTCGAAGGGGCACAGCTGTTCCAGGTGAGGTCCACGGGTGAGGCCCCCGCTCCCGCGGGCGGCTCTGACACAGGCGATGCCGGCGGTGCCGCCGAGGCTGCACCGGCTCCTGCGAAGCCGAAGTACTACACCGTCGTCGCCCCCGCCGACGGCACGGTCGGGGACTTCTCCGTCGACAAGGACGCCACGGTGACCGCTGAGACCGAGGTGACCCAGCTGCTCAAGGACTCCTTCACCGCGCAGGCCCCGATCCCCGCCGTCGACCTCTACCGGGTGCCGAAGCTGCCGAAGACCGCAACGATCGCCATCACCGACGGTCCCGCCCCGTTCGACTGCACGGCCCTGCGCCTCGACCAGGGCGGATCCGTGAAGAACCCGCCGAACACCGATCCCAGCACCGAGGACGGCGACGCGCCGGCGGACACCGGTGCGGACACCTCGGCGACGGGGGACGGACCCAAGCTCATCTGCACGATCCCGGAGAAGCAGACCGTCTTCAACGGCCTCGAGGCGACGATGACCGTCGACGCGGGAGCGGCCGACGACGTCATCGTCGTCCCCGTCACCGCGGTGCGCGGACTCACCGACAAGGGCACCGTGTGGGTGCTCGACGACAACGGTGAGGCGACGGAGCGGGCGGTCACGCTCGGCCTCAACGACGGGGCGATGGTCGAGGTGAAGTCCGGACTCGAGGAGGGCGAGGAGGTCTCCGAGTTCGTCCCCGGCACCGAACCCCAGGACGAGGGCGACATGTCCGATGACATGTCCGGTGGGGAGTTCGACTTCTGATGGCGGACGCACCACTCCCGCCGGCACCCGAGGCGTCGGTGCCGCTGCTCAGTCTGCGACACGTCGCCAGAACCGTGCCCATCGGGGAGGGGAAGCTGCTGACGATCCTCGCCGACATCAACTTCACCGCAAGCGCCGGGGAGCACATGGGCATCGTCGGCCGCTCCGGCACCGGCAAGTCGACGCTGCTCAACATCCTGGGCCTCCTCGACGCCCCGACCGGGGGAGAGATGGAGTTCGCCGGCGAACCCGTCCATGCGATCTCCCGGAACCGGGCGGCGAAGATCCGGGGTCGCGACGTCGGCTTCGTCTTCCAGCAGTTCAACCTCCTGCCCGGGCGCTCCGCGGTCGAGAACGTCGAAGCCCCGCTCATGTACGGCACCGGGAAGGAGTTCCGGAATCGGCGGCGCATCGCCTCGGAGATGCTCGATCGCCTCGGCCTCGGCGACCGGCTCGAGTCGAAGCCCAACCGACTCTCCGGCGGTGAGCAGCAGCGGGTCGCGATCGCCCGGGCGCTCGTGCGCCAGCCGAAGATCGTCCTCGCCGACGAACCCACCGGCGCCCTCGACGTCGAGACCGGTCAGCACGTGATGTCCCTGCTCGACGGGATCACCCGCGAATCGGGGGCCGCGCTCGTGACGATCACCCACGATCTCAGCATCGCGAACATGGCCACGCGGCGGTACTCGCTCTTCCGTGGGGCGCTCCACCCCATCGCCGACGGCGCGACCGCGGAGTCGCTGGTCGGAGGTGTGCGATGATCTCAGGTTTCCTCGCCTCGATCGTCGAGGCCTGGCAGGAGCTGCGCGTCCACAAGGTCCGTGTGCTCATGTCCCTCATCGGCGTCGGCGTCGCCGTGTGCGGCCTCACCCTCGTCGTCGGCTTCGGCGACATGATGCAGAAGGGCATCGCCGACAGCTTCGAGAAGTCCGGGGGCCGGGACTCGACGTACACCTACTACCTCGTCCCGGCCTCCGGTGAGCCGAGTGCGAAGGACGCCGAACGGGTCGAGCTTGCGTTGACTGAGACGCAGAAGCGCTTCGGCATCGACTACGTCTCGGCGCTGGCGACGTATGAGACGAAGCTGCAGGGACCGTCCGGTGCGGTGGCGACCTCGGTGAGCGTCGTCGACCCCGACTACAACGTCATGCACCGCGTCACGGTCGATCGCGGGCGCTGGTTCTCCGACGCCGACGCTGAGAACATGTCGCCGCCGATCGTCGCCGACGAGGTCTTCCTCGACCTCTACGGGATCGACCCCGGGTCCCTGCCGGCCACGGTCGAACTGCCCGGCCATCAGGCCGGGACGGCGACCGTCATCGGTATGGTCCCCGGCGGTGACCTCGCCGCGGAGTCCGGCAGCGTCTACGTCCTCAACGGCCAGGAGCAGAAGTTCATAGCGGATGCGACGGCTCCGACGGAGTTCGAGATGTGGCTGCCGCCGGAGACCGCGACGGAACTGAGCAAGCAGGTGACGACCGAACTCAAGCGTCAGCTTCCCGGCTTCAGCGTCGATGCCATGCGCACCGATATGGGGGCGATGGGCGAGGATCCGCTCGGACCGGTCCAGAACGTCCTCCTCGTCATCAGCGTGCTCATCCTCTTCATGGGCATGCTCGGCCTCGTCAACATCTCGATGGTGACGATCCAGCAGCGGATCCGCGAGATCGGCATCCGCAGGTCCTTCGGGGCGACGAGCCGGCGGATCTTCTTCTCCGTGATGATGGAGAGCGTCGTCGCGACGACCCTGGCCGGTGCCGTCGGCGTGCTCATCGCCGTCCTCGTCCTCAAGGCCCCGGTCATCGGCGAAGTCCTCTTCGAGGGCTCGGCGACCCCGCAGGTGCCGGTGACCGCGGTCATCGTCGGCATGCTCGTCTCGATCGGCATCGGCGCGCTCGCCGGCCTCGTCCCCGCGCTCGTGGCGATGCGGGTGCGCATCATCGACGCGATCCGGGCGTAGTCGTCCGACCCTCGCCGAGGCGGACCCCGGTGGGCACGGTCCCGCCGTCCCGCCTCGGCGAAGGAGGGCACGGTCCCGCCGATCCGCCTCGGCAAGGGTGGGCACCGCCGCCTCGGCGAGGTCAGGCGGCACCCGCCCGGTGCACGCGCAGCAGGACGAGGGCGCCGGCTCCGAAGATCAGGCTGAGCGCGATCTGGGTGAGGCTGGCGAGCGCGAACGCGTCGTCGTAGCCGAACCGGGCGGTGAAGACGTGGAACAGGGCGCCGAGGAGGGCGACGCCGACGGCGATGCCCGCCTGCTGCATCGTCGCGATGAGTCCACCGCTGAGTCCCGCCACCCGGTCGGGCACAGCACTGACGACGGTGCCGACGAGGGGACCGAACTGGAGGGCCTGACCGGCCCCGAGGACGAACCCGGGCAGCTGGATCCACAGGTTGAAGTCCCGGCCTGCGGCATCGGCGACCCAGGCGACGCCGAGGAGGCCGAGGGTCTGCATGCCCGTGCCGAGCAACATCGTGCCCGGTCCGCTCAGACGTCTGACGACGCGGGGGACGAGGAGGGAGACGATGAGGAACGAGGCGGCGAAGAGGCCGAGGGTCAGCCCCGAGACGTACGCGGGATCGCTGTGCCCGGTCTGGCTGGTCAGGGCGAAGTTGAACAGGAACGTGCCGAACCCGCCGAAGAAGACGAAGGACATGATCATCCCCACCCACGCAGCGGGGGCCCGGACGACCTGAGGTGGGATGAGCGGGTCGCGGCCGCGCGCCTCGGCGACGGACTGCCAGACGGCGAACGCACCGAGCGCGAGCGCGGAGAGGACGAGGAGACCGGCCGGCAGGGGCACCCAGCCGGTGACGGGTCCGAGGGCGAGGCCGATGACGAGGCCGACCATGCCGATGCCGAGCAGTGCTGCGCCGATGAGGTCGAGCGGGGCCGGGTCGGGGGTGCGGGATTCGGTGAGCCGGAGCGAGCCGAGGAATGCGGCGAGCGCCACGACCCCGCAGCTGAGGAACGCCGCCCGCCACCCCCACTCGTCTCCGAAGGCAGAGATGAGACCGCCGCCGATGACCTGCCCGCCGACGGTGCCGACCCCGGAGAACGCCCCGAAGAGGCTGATCGCCTTGAGCCGCTCGGCGCCGGTGAGTGCGTGCTGGATGCTCGCGAGGATCTGCGGCATCATCACGGCCGCCGCGAATCCCTGCACGGTGCGGGCGATGAGGAGTTCGGCCGGTCCCGGGGCGAGGCCGACGGCGACGGAGACGACGACGAGGGCCGCGGTGCCGAGCGTGAAGAGGCGGCGGCGTCCGAACCGGTCGCCGATGCGCCCGCAGAGGATGAGTCCCGAGGCGAAGGCCGCGGAGAAGAGGCCGACGACGAGCGCCGAGGCGGAGTCCCCGGCCCCGAGCGCCGTCTTCACTGCGGGGATCGCGATGTTCGACACGGAGAACATATAGGTGGCGAGGAACGCCCCGACGTAGAGCGGCCAGAGGACCGCGCCACCCGGCGCGGGGTGGGGCTCGGTCGCCGCTGTCTCGGTCGGGGGCATGGTGCGGGCGGTCACCTCGGCGGTGTCGGCGGCAGGGTTGCGTCTCATGGGACCAGTCTCGGACGGAATGCCTGCCGGTGGGAGGGCGTGGACATGGTGGTGGTCGGGCCACCTGGATCGCGCCGTCGGCCCGGGCGGACAATGGGAATATGGCACACGTGAGAACCTCCGAACTCGGTCGCTTCCTCAAGTCACGTCGGGATCGGGTCCGCCCGTGTGACGTCGGGCTCGCCAAGGGCGCCCGCCGCCGGGTTCCGGGGCTGCGACGGGAGGAGGTCGCGGTGCTCGCGAACATCGGCACGAGCTGGTACACGTGGCTCGAGCAGGGGCGTGAGGTCCACCCTTCGGAGTCCGTGCTCGAATCCATCGCCGAGGCGCTCCTGCTCGACCCCGAGGAACGGGCGCACCTCTTCCTCCTCGGCGGGTATCCGGATCGGGTGACGAATCCGGGGAACTCGGCGGTGGGGGAGCAGCTGCGGACTCTGCTCGACGAGGTGCTGCCGCTGCCGGCGATGGTCACCGATCCCCGGTACACGATCCGTGCCTTCAATCCCGTCGAACGCTACCTCGTCACCGACCTCGCCGAGGTGGTCCCCGCTGACCGCAACTGCGTGATCCAGGCGTTCGAGAACCCCGAGTGGGCGTCGATCTTCCACCCGCTGTCCGAGCACAAGCGGATCCTCGTCGCGAAGCTGCGGGCCGCGTATGCCGAGACCCTCGAGGATCCCGAGTGGGGGCCGCTGCTCGAGCGGCTCGGGCGGTTCGAGGAGTTCCGCACACTGTGGGATTCGGGCAATGTGGGCCGGACGCCCGGGCGGACGAAGACGATCGAGAACCCCTACGTCGGCACCCTCAACCTCAAGATGACCACGCTCATCGCGCAGGAGAACCAGCGGCTGACCCTGTCCGTCTACCAGCCCGTCGACAAGGTCACCCGCTCCCGGCTGGAGACCCTGCACGGGTGGATCGAGGACGGCAGCATCGAGAAGCGGCGGGAGGCCGTGGTCGCCGAGCGGGCCGTCGCGCGGGCGGCTGAGCGCGCCGAGGCGGGGGCGGAACGCGCCGTTCACCTGCGGGTCGTGTGATGGTTCACACTTCGCCGCAGCGATTTCGCATTGCGGTCACGACTCGGATAAGCTGATCCGCGGAGGATTCGCCTAGTGGCCTATGGCGCTCGCCTGGAACGCGGGTTGGGTTAACGCCCTCAGGGGTTCGAATCCCCTATCCTCCGCCACACGAAGCCCCTCGCTCGATCAGTTCGAGCGAGGGGCTTCGGCGTACGCGGGGCGGAGTGCGGCGCAGCACTCGCAGTTGCGGCTCGCCACCGCGCGGTTTTCGTGCACACGCTCTGGACACATCCATACCAAGCGGATGAAAACCGAGCGGCAGCATCGCGGCGGTTCCCATTGCCTCACCAGCGGGCCCACGGCCCCGTCGCGGTCAAGAAGTCCACACTCTGCGTACAGATGAGCAACTATGGAGACGTCCTGCGAGCGGGGAGTAGAGAAGCATTTCAGAGTTTCCTGCAACCAAAACACTCAAGGTACCGAATTCGGATCCTCAGTTGCGTCGTCGTAGTTGTTCGTACTGATGTCGAGTGATTGCACGGTGACGTATTCAACTACGCCAGTGCGCACAGTAAGGTTCAGTGAGTCGCCGACCGAATCATCGAAGGGAAACTCATGGGCGTTATGCTCGGCATCGGTGCTGCTCTTGTGTTGAAGGCAGTGGGTGGTGTCATAGCGTCGAAGCAACACTCCCGGTCGGCGGGGGTCTGATCGGTGGAGTGTGCAGATGGCGCGGGTGGGGTTGTCGTTCAGCGACAGGTCGGAGATCTCGTCGGCCTCGAAAGCGGGCTGGTCGGTGCGGAGGATCGCCCGTCACCTGGGGCGTTGCCCGTCGGTGATCTCGCGGGAGCTTCACCGGAACTCGACGAAGACCCGCGGCTACCAGGCCGTGACCGCAGA